>NZ_CP013141.1:815906-1055565 GCF_001442535.1 Lysobacter antibioticus
CGCCGCCCCGGCCGCCTCGGTGGGCATGATCCAATCCGCCCCGGTGCGCTCGGGCCAACAGATCTATGCCGACAACCGCGACCTGACCGTGCTGACCACGGTCGGCGCCGGCGCCGAAGTCATCGCCGACGGTTCGGTCCATATCTATGGTCCGCTGCGCGGTCGCGCCCTGGCCGGCGCGCAAGGCAACGAAAAAGCCCGCATCTTCTGTCGCGAGTTCCACGCCGAACTCGTCGCGATCGCGGGCCATTACAAGGTGCTTGAAGACATCCCGAAGGAACTGCGCGGCAAAGCCGTGCAGATCTGGCTGGAAGACGAACAAATCAAAATTGCGGCTCTGGATTGAAGCCGCACCATTGGAGGAACGAGTTTTGACCGAAATCATCGTAGTCACTTCGGGCAAGGGCGGTGTCGGCAAGACCACCACCAGCGCCAGCCTTTCCTGCGGGCTCGCCCGTCGCGGCCACAAGGTCGCCGTGATCGACTTCGACGTCGGCCTGCGCAACCTCGACCTGATCATGGGCTGCGAACGCCGCGTCGTTTACGACTTCGTCAACGTCGTCAACGGCGAAGCCAACCTCAAGCAGGCGCTGATCAAGGACAAGCGTTTCGACAACCTCTACATCCTGGCCGCGTCGCAGACCCGCGACAAAGACGCGCTGACCAAGGAAGGCGTGCAGAAAGTCCTCGAGGACATCTCCGCCGAAGGCTTCGACTACATCGTCTGCGACTCCCCGGCCGGCATCGAGAAGGGCGCGTTCCTGGCGATGTACTTCGCCGACCAGGCGGTCGTCGTGGTCAATCCGGAAGTCTCCTCGGTGCGCGACTCCGACCGCATCCTGGGCCTGCTGTCGTCCAAGACCCGCCGCGCCGAGAACGGCGAGCGCGTCAAGGAGCACCTGTTACTGACCCGCTACAGCCCCAAGCGCGTGGAAGGCGGCGAGATGCTCAGCATCGGCGACGTCGAAGAAATCCTCGGCCTGAAGACCATCGGCGTGATCCCGGAATCCGGCGACGTGCTCAATGCCTCCAACAAGGGCGAGCCGGTGATCCTGGAAACCGAATCCGACGCCGCCCAGGCCTACGACGACGCCGTCGCCCGCCTGCTCGGCGACACCCGACCGATGCGCTTCACGCAAGTGGAAAAGAAGGGCTTCTTCAGCAAGATCTTCGGAGGCTGAGCTTATGGGTCTGTTCGACTTCCTGCTGGCCAAGAAGCAGACCGCATCGGTCGCCAAGGACCGTTTGCGGATCATCGTCGCCCACGAGCGTGCCGGACGGGGCGGTCCCGACTATCTGCCGATGCTGCAGCGCGAACTGCTCGAGGTGATCCGCAAATACGTCAACGTCGACGCCGAATCGGTCAAGGTCGACCTGATCGGCGAAGGCGACAACAAGGTCCTGGACATCTCGGTCGCCTTGCCGGAAAACCCGGCGCAGGCCTGAGCCGACGCGGCCGGCCTGCCGGCCGCGGACCTGCCCACGCTGCGTGCTCGAATGGTGCAAGCCGTCGTCGCGCAGCCGCTACCGCTCCGCCGATGCCGTGGTCGCGCGCCTCATCGCGGCGAGCGTGCATGGCCGAGGCATTACATTCGCCGGCCGCGCCGTTGCACGTGCCCTCGCCGCGACCGTGGCCCTGTCCGGGCCTGTTGCCTGACTCGCAGCGTTCCCACCTTCAAACGTTCCGCACATGCTGACCCTGTCCCACCTCGCCTTCGACGACGTCGCCACCCTGCTCGCGCGCTACGACCTGCGCCTGCAGCGCGTCGACGACGGCGAGCCGATTCCGGGCAGCTACTGGGGCGACACCGAGGCCGGCCTGATCGGCAGCACCGTGTACGCGCGCGGCGACACCCCGCTGCACTCCCTGTTGCACGAAGCCGCGCACCTGATCGTCCTGCCGCCCGAGCGCCGCGCCCAGGTGCACACCGACGCCACCGACTCGATCGAGGAAGAGGACGCCGTGTGCGTGCTGCAATGCCTGCTCGGCGACGCGATTCCCGGTGCCAGCCGCGAGCGCATCTTCGAGGACATGGACAGTTGGGGCTACAGCTTCCGCCTGGGCTCGGCGCGCGCCTACGTCGAGCAGGATGCCGAAAGCTCGTGGCAATGGTTGGCCGAGCGCGGATTGGTGCGGCTGCCGGAGCGGGTGCTAGCAGCGTAACGCCGATCTCGCACCGCCCTTGTCCGCAGGAGCGGCGTCCTACTGGATTTCCTTCGGTCACAAGCCGCGACCAATGGCCGCGCAGAGGCGACGGCGCCGGAGCCACCCACCGAAGCGGCGTGCCGTCGCGGGGTAGGAGCGACGCAAGTCGCGACCGCGCTGCAATAATCTCGCAGCGCGCCACTCAAGCAAGATCAAGGTCAAACGACAAGAGCTTCCGCCACTAAAGCGGCGGGCAAATTTCTTTTGGCCAAAGCCCCAAAAGTCCGCCTGGATTCCCTTCGGTCAAAAGTCACCGAAGAAAAGTGCTTTTCCTTGACGAAGCTCCCCTACGAGTACGCAGCCCGCGCCGGGATTTTCCGATAAGACATCCCTGTCTTATCCGAAAACGCCGCACGTCCTGTGCGCCGCCCTCCGGGTCTACGATCGCATCGCAAGTTCGAAATTACGCCAAGCTTTTCACAGCAACAGCAAAGACTAAGTAGCGGTTGCGGTTGCGGTTGCGGTTGCCGCAAAGATTTTACTGTTGCTGTGCGCCGCTCCGCACTCGCGAAGGCGATAGAAGACCCGGAGGGCGGCCCGCATGGATGCGGGCCGTTTTTCATCGGGACAGGGATGTCCCGTATGAAAAAGCCCCGCGTCGGCAGCGCTCGTGCGGGCCTGTGATTCAAAGAAAAGCATTTTTCTTTGGTTACCTTTCTTTTGTTGCTTATGACAAAAGAAAGTAACCCGCCGCTTCAGTGGCGGAAGCTGTTGGCGTTTGATCTGGATCCAGATCTTGATCTTGCTTGTGAGCGATGCGCCGCAAGACCGAAACGGCGCGGTCGCGGCTCGCGCCGCTCCTACCCTGCGAAAGCACGCCGCTTCGATGAGAGACATCGGCGTTGTCGTCTCTGCGCATTCCTTGGTCGCGGCTTGTAACCGGAGGAAATCCCTGTGGGACGCCGCTCCTACCCTATGAGGGCTCGCCGCTTCGATGATGCGATATCGGCATTGCGGTTACTGCGCGTCCCGCAGTCGCGGCTTGCGCCGCTCCTACCCAGAAACCATGGGCCGCCATCGGCACAAGCAAGAGAAAGAAGAGAAGGTCACCACGAGCGGCCACCGACGCCCTCCCTGGCGCCGACGCCATTCAAACCGTGCGGATCGGGCTATCCCCATAACCCTTTCCGTCTTCTTACAGCTTCCCTTCCCCTGATTGCGCCTTCCAGGCGCTTACCCCCACCGAGTGCCTGACGGCCGCGTTCTCAGAACGCGACCGGCGAAATCTGCGCGGTCCGCGCGACGTCGACCGCCGCGGGCTCGGCTTCGCTGACCGGCGCCGGCAGCGCCGATTCGGCGCGCCGGACCGGACCGGCGTCGGCCGGCCCATTCATCATTACGATGCCCACCACCGCCAGCGCCAGCAGGGCGGCCATGGCGACGCGCCTCAGATTGAGGCTGCCGTGGGGAGGTTCGATCGGCGCTTCTTCGCGCGCCCAACTCAGATCGGCCGTGAACAGGCATTCGCCACCTTCGCGCCGGTTGCGCTGCGACGAAGTCGTCGCCAGCGGCCGGTACCGCCTGTCGTCGGAAGAGCTCATCGTATGTTTCATGCCGTTCCTGTTGAAGCCAAAACGATTCCCCATGGGATCCACCCATCCCAAGCGTGGCCGATGAACGGCTGCCGCTGGACGTCACTTTTTCCGTTTTGGCGTCACAAATCAAATCCCTTTTTGTGACATGGGTGGAAACCCGACCGGGAAACGCCGTCCCGAAACCTGAACGAAACCGTCACAAATCCGGCCTACGTTTCATAGCGTTAAATGAATATCGAAAATTTAACAATCTAAGCGTTTACACGTAACGAAAAAATAACTTCGACGAAAGCACATTTCGTGACCCGGTACTGGCTGAACGGCCTGAATCGGTCAAATATCGGATCTGAACGGAGACGCTCGTAACCGTTTTCAGTCCACCTAATGTGCCGAATGTGCGCAGAACCTAGCCCCGGCCAGACGCTCACCGCGCCTCCCGGCCAGCCGCCCAGGCGCCCCGGCGCCCGCCGGCTTGCGCCCGACCGACCCGGCCTCTAGCCTTCTGGCTCGCGCGCAAAGCGCGGCACTTCCTGGAGAGAGCACACATGAACCACGTTCGCGCCGTATTGGCGCTCGGCATCGCTGCGGCCGTCATCGGCCTGGCCGGATGCAAGAAAGACCCCACCCCCTCCTCCAGCACCACGGCCGCCGCCGCGCCGGAAGGCGAGACCGCCGACCAGTTCATCGCCCGCGTCAACGACGAATACAAGAAGATGTATCCGGAGATGACCTCGGCACAGTGGTTGTCCTCGACCTATATCAACGACGACAGCCAGCTGCTCTCGGCCAAGGCCAACGAGCGCTACCTGACCCAGCTCAACAGCTGGATCGAACAGTCGAAGAAATTCGAAGGCCAGCAGATGTCGCCCGCCAGCGCGCGCGCGATCCAGTTGCTGAAGATCGGCACCTCGATGCCGGCGCCGAAAGACCCGGCCAAGCTCGCCGAACTGACCCAGATCGCCACGCGCATGGAAGGCATGTACGGCTCGGGCACGTATTGCAGCGGCACCGGCGACACCGATTGCCGCCAGCTCGGCGATCTCGAAGACGTGCTGCGCAACAGCCGCGACTACGACGCCCAGCTCGACGCATGGAAGGGCTGGCACACCATCTCCAAGCCGATGCGCAAGGACTACACGCGCTTCGTCGAACTGGTCAACGAAGGCGCGCGCAACCTCGGCTATGCCGACACCGGCGAGCTGTGGCGCTCCGGCTACGACATGAGCCCGGTCGAGCTCGCCGCCGAAACCGACCGTCTCTGGGGCCAGGTCAAGCCGCTGTACGAACAACTGCACTGCTACACCCGCTCGCGCCTGGAAGCCAAGTACGGCGCCGACAAGGGCGAGACCACCGGCGGCATGCTGCCGGCGCACCTGCTCGGCAATATGTGGCAGCAGGACTGGGGCAACATGTGGGACGTGCTGGCGCCGTACACCGAGCAGCAGGCCGGCAGCCTCGACATCAACGGCGCGCTGGCACGCCAGTACCAGCACAACTTCGACCTGCAGACGGCGAAGAACCCCGGCGACCGCGCCGCCGACGAACAGGCGCAGATCGAAGTCGACGCCAACCTGGCCAACGCCAAGCAGATGACCGAGCGCGCGCAGGACTTCTACGTCTCGCTCGGCATGCCCAAGCTGCCCGACAGCTATTGGAGCAAGACCCAGTTCATCAAGCCGCGCGACCGCGACGTGGTCTGCCACGCCAGCGCCTGGGATATGAACATGGGCGGCGACGTGCGCACGAAGATGTGCATCAAGCCGAACGAAGAAGACTTCACCACGATCTACCACGAGCTCGGCCACGTCTATTACTACCTGGCCTACAACAACCAGCCGCCGTTGTTCCAGACCGGCGCGCACGACGGCTTCCACGAGGCCATCGGCGACACCATCGTGCTGGCGATGACGCCGAAGTACCTGCAGTCGATCGGCCTGGTCGGCAGCCAGCAGCAGAGCAACGAGTCGCTGATCAACGCGCAGATGCGCATGGCCCTGGCCAAGGTCTCGTTCCTGCCGTTCGGCCTGATGATCGACCGCTGGCGCTGGGGCGTGTTCGACGGCTCGATCAAGCCGGGCGAGTACAACAAGGCCTGGTGGGAACTGAAGGCCAAGTACCAGGGCGTGGCCCCGGTCGAGGCGCGCGGCGAAGAGTTCTTCGACGCCGGCGCCAAGTACCACGTGCCGGGCAATACGCCGTACACGCGTTACTTCCTCTCGCACGTGCTGCAGTTCCAGTTCTACAAGTCGCTGTGCGACGCGGCCGGTTTCAAGGGCCCGCTGTACGAGTGCAGCTTCTACGGCAACAAGGCCGCCGGCGCGAAGTTCCAGGCGATGCTGAGCAAGGGCGCCAGCCAGCCTTGGCAGCAGACCATGAAGGAACTGACCGGCGGCGAGAAGATGGATGCCTCGGCAGTGCTCGAATACTTCGCGCCGCTGCAGACCTGGCTCAAGCAGCAGAACGAAGGCCAGAGCTGCGGTTGGCAGGCTTCGGCGGCAGGCGCGCCCGCGCCGGCCGGCGCCAAGCCGGCAGCGGCCAAGCCCGAGGCGAAGGCAGGCAAGCCCGCACAAGGCTGAGCCCGAGCATCGCAGTGCTCTCGCGGCGTCCGCGTCCGCAAGCGACAGAAGAAAAACCGGCTTCGGCCGGTTTTTCTTTGTCCGCGAGACGATTAAGCGCCGACCGCGTCGGCCTGCTCGGCCTTACTTTCGAGTAACTCGCGATAACGCGCGAGCAGCTCGCCTTCGGCCACGATGACGAAGGCCCGCGTCATCGCCGTGAACTCTTCGTCCGCGCCGGCCATCGCCAGCAGTTGCGCGCGTTTGCGCGCGGCCCGCTGCAGGGGACGGGCGCGCTGCGCGGGTGCCGCGACCGCGGCCTCGTCCAGGGCTTCGGCGATGTCGAACGACAGATCGTTCAAGCGCTGCAGATGGCGGGTGCGCGCCTCGACCAGGGCCTGTCGATTGAGCGCCATGATGCGGATCGTGTGTTCGCCGTAGGCATCGGCGACGGCGCCGTGGAAGCTCGGGCTCAGCAGCGACAGATCGGTGTCGGTATGCCAGGCCAGATGCGGGCCGGGATCGCGCCGGGTCGGGTCGATCAGCAAAGGGTCTTCGCGGTCGCAGTCGTCGCCCGGCTTGAACGCCCGAACCGCCGACACCGGGAACGCGTTGCCCTTGCCCACGCTCTGCACTTTTTGCGCGGCCAGTTGCGCAGCGGTCATGCCGGCTTCGGCGATCCGGTGGCCTTCGACGCGATTGCAGCCGATGCAACTGCGCAGCAGATTGTCCCAGTCGGCCGCGAGCCACCAATAGCCGCGATGGCCGGGTTCGCCGTCAACGCCGGCCTTGGGACGGTAATGCTCGATGTCCGCCGACGAAGTCGCCTCGTGCAAGGATTCGCAGTACGCGCACTTCTTCTTGAACAGCTCGCGCAGCGCCTCTTTGACGTCGGGCCGCTTATAGGCCTTGAAGGCGAAAGTCTCGGCCTTCGGGTCCAGGTAATGCTTCGAGGCTTTCTCCAGTTCGCGCCGGCCGGCGCCGTCCGGGTCGACCAGCGAAGCCGGCGCCCGCACCGACTTGCGATCCACGAACCTCATTCGTGGGCTCCCGCTGCGGCGCCCGCGCTCAACAGGGCCACGATTTCCTCGAGCGCGTCCTCGCGCATCGCCGCACGCTCGGCACCGCCGCGACGGCGGCGATCGTTGAGATAACGCTGGGTGGCCTCGCCGACGAGTTGCTCGACGGGCGTGTCGCCTAGCGGCAGGCCCGCGAGTTGCGCCGCCAGCGCGCCGCGTTCGCGCTGCTCGCCGGCATCGAGCGCGGGCTTGCCGAGCAGATAGGCATAGCGATGCAGGGCCGCATCGGTCTGCGGCCGCGCGGTGCTGGCCAGGCCGAAGAAGTCCGAGGTCAGCAACTGGTCGCTGCGCAACAGCTCGATGTTCGGCAAGTCTTCGCGCGGCCGGATGCGGTCGTGCTGGTCGCGGTACAGCACGTGCACCTCGCCGTCGCGCATGCCGCGCAGGCACAGCGCGTCGTGGGCGGTGACGATGAATTGCACCTTCGGCATCGCTCGCCGCAGCGCCGACATCACCTCGATCTTCCAGCGCGGGTGCAGGTGCACGTCGATCTCGTCGATCAGGACGATGCCCTGCGCGTATTCCAGGTTGCCCCAGGCGTCGACCATGCGCCGCATGATGTCCACGGCCATCGCGAACAGGGAGCGATAACCGTCGCTCATGCGCTCGACCGGGGTCACGCGGCCATGGGCCCGCACCATCACGTGGCCGCCGGGGCCGCGGAAGATGTCGTCGTCCTCGTGCAAGGAGAGCACCTCGCGCATCGCCCGGGCCACCGCGTTGAAATGCTGCCGGCTCGCCTCGACCAGCCACGGCGAGGGATCTTCCAGTTTGGCGAAGGGGTCGAACAGACTGCGGTTGACCGCGTTCTTGTGGATGCGCTCGTGCGAGCGGAAGAAGCGCCGCGCGCCATAGGCCAGCACCATCGACGGCACCGCGTCGCTGTAGGTCTCGATGCGGCCGAGCGAATCGATCTCGATGCGGCGGGTGTCGCCGGACGACAGCAGCACCTCGACATAGGGCCGGTCGGTCAGCACCTCCCAGGATTCGCGCTGGCGCGGCAGGAAATCGGCACCCTCGACCCGGCTGCCCTTGCGCAGGCGCTCGTCCATCAAGGCCAGCGCCAGCGCCTGCAACACCGTGCTTTTACCGGCGGCGTTCTCGCCGAGCAGCATCACCCCGGAGGCATTGCTGTCGGAGGCCTGGGCATGGGCGAACTCCAGCTCCAGGGTGTCGATGCCCTTGAAGTTGAAGATGCGCACGCGTTCGACGTGGGACGGGTCCAGCCTGGGCCTGAGTTCGTAGTACTCGCCCACCGCGCTCCGCAGAGATTCGGAGATCGGCGTTTTGTCCGCGCCCGACAGATATTCGTAGGCGACCCGGTCCCAGACCTCATGGTGTCCGGCCAGGCGCGGAATGTCGCGCGAGGGGCGGAAGCCGACGATGGGCTTGAGCCCGGCCCGGCGCGCGGTTTCCTTGGCCACCGCGTCGAGCGCGGAACGGATCGCGCCGCTGTGCCGGAGGTTGTCCAACTCGTCGATCAATCCGATCGTGACCGGTTCGGCCTCCGGATCGATCGCCTGATGGACAGTGCTCAGCAGGTCGAAGATCCATTGGCGTCGCGCCTCCACCAGGCGCGGACGGTTGAGGTTCAACACCTCGATGCTCGCCGCGCCCTTGTCGGTCTTGCCGACTAAGCCGCCATCGGGCAGGAATGCCAGATGCCGCGCGGGGTCGTCGCGGCAGGGATCGATCAGCAATGCGTTCTCGCTCGCGACCGTCTGCCGCCACGCCGTCATCGGCAAGGCGCGCGGCGTGTCGACCGGGAACAGATTGCGCTTGGCCGAGACGCATTCGTTGCAGGCATACATCAGGTTGCGCCATTCGAACGCCAGCCAACCGTAGTGGTCGGGGCTTTCCTCGCGCGTGCGTGGATCGGCCGCGGCCAGGATCGGGCGGAACGGATCGATGCGGCTTTCGTGCATCTGCAGGCCGGATTCGCAGTACGCGCATTTGCTCTTGAACTGCGCGTCCAGAGCCGCGTACACGTCCTCGCCCAGGAACAACGGCTCGTAGCGCTCGAACGGCGCGCGCTGGCGCTGGCGCTCCTCGGCCGGGCGACTGTAGAACGCGGTGATTTCGCGGGCCCAGTCGAGCAATTCCGGCCGGCGCAACGACGGCGGCGTCGCCAGCCTTTTCACTTTCCTCATGCAGCCCCTCCGCAGGGCATTGGCGGCCGCAAGCGGCCCGGGCATTGGCGGCCGCAAGCGGCACACGTATCAGCGGCCGCAGGCGGCACATGTATCAGCGGCCGCAAGCGGCTTGGGCCTCCGTGGCTGCGCCGGGCCGCGGATCGCCGTCATTATGGACATGGCGCGGTCTGGCGGAATGGCATTCGGTCCGAGATCGCGAAGCCGGAGCGATGCCGGCCTCGGGCACAATGCCGATGCGGCCTGCGCTTGCGCCGCTTCCCGTCCTGGCCGTCCCTGCGGCGGCCGCGCTCCCGGAGTTCCGCATGCCCCCGTCGATCCGCCTGTCCGCCGCCTTGCTGCTCGCGCTTTCGTCTTCGGCCGTTGCCGCCGAACGCGTCGACCTGTTGATCCGGCATGCCAACGTGGTCGACGTGGTCGACGGCAAGACCCGCACCGACCGGACCATCGCCGTGCGCGGCGATCGCATCGTCGCCATCGTCGACGACCCCAAGGCCAAGCGCTACCAGGCCGGGCAGACCGTCGAAGCCCAGGGCAAATACGCGATCCCGGCGCTGTGGGACATGCACGTCCACTTCGGCGGCGGCGACAAGCTGATCGAAGAGAACAAGAACCTGCTGCCGCTGTACCTCGCCCACGGCATCGCCGCGGTGCGCGACGCCGCCGGCGACCTCAGCCCGAGCGTGTTCGAGTGGCGCGACGCGATCGCCGCCGGCCGCCTCGACGGCCCGACGATCTACACCTCCGGCCCGAAGCTGGAGGGCTACAAATCGATCTGGCCCGGCGACATCGAAGTCGGCAACGCCGCGGAGATTTCCAAGGCGCTCGACCGCTTGCAAGCTTGGAAGGTCGATTTCGTCAAGATCACCGACAACACCTTGTCGCCGGAGCTGTTCCTCGACGCCCTGAAGCAGGCGCATGCGCGCGGCCTGCGTACCTCGGCGCACGTGCCCTTCAGCCTGACCATCGACACGGTCAGCGCGGCCGGGCTCAGTTCGATCGAACACATCGACTACGCCTACAAAGCCGGCTCGCCGCAGGAAGCCGAAATCGGCGCGATGGTCGCGCGCGGCGAGATCGACAGCCGCGAAGGCTGGAACCGGATCCAGGCCAGCTTCGACGAGGACACCGCGCGCGCCGCCTATCGGCGCCTGGCCCAACGCGGCACCGCGGTCACCCCGACCCTCAACGGCAGCTTCGTCACCACCTATCTGGATCGCGACGATCACCGCGGCGATGCCTATCTGCGCTACATCGGCCCCGGCCTGCAGGCGACCTATGCCTGGCGCGTCGAACGCGCGGCCAAGGACGACGCCGTGGCGATCGAGCGCCGACACCAACGCTACGAACGCAGCGCGGCGATCCTGCCCTTGCTGCAGTCCTCCGGGGTCGCGATCCTCGCCGGCACCGATGCGGGCTTCCTGAACTCTTTCAATTACCCCGGCATCGGCCTGCACGACGAGTTGCAGCGCTTCGTCGACAACGGCCTGACCCCGTTGCAGGCGCTGCAGGCGGCGACCATCAACGGTGCCCGCTTCCTGGGCCAGGAGCGCCTGCACGGCCGTCTCGCCGCCGGCAAGGCCGCCGATATCGTCCTGCTCGACGCCGACCCGCTGCGCGACATCGCTGCCACGCGCCGCATCGATGCCTTCGTGTTGCGCGGCAAGGTCCACGATCGCAAGGCGCTGGATGCGATGCTGGAGGACGTGCGCAAGAAGGTGGCGGCGCAGACCGCGCCCTAGCTCTTTGTAAGAGCGACATCCTGCTGGATGTCCTTCGGTCATGAGTCGCGTCCGAGCATCTACGCTTGCGTCGTCGTTGCGAGGTCGCAGTCGCGGCTTACGCCGCTCCTACCCTTAAAGCCCCGCGGCTCGCGCCTCAACGCCGGAACTTTTGCGGCGTGGTACCGCTGAACTGCTGGAACATGGCGATGAAGGCCGAGGCGCTGGCATAGCCCATCGCCACCGCCACCTGTTGCACGCTGCGGCCCTGCTCCAGCAACGGGATCGATTGCTGGAAACGCAGGCGCTGACGCCATTGGCTGAACGACATGCCGAGTTCGTCGCGGCAGCGCCGGCTCAGGGTGCGCTCGGTGGTGTGCACGCGCTGCGCCCATTGCTCCAGGGTGGTGTTGTCGCCAGGGTGGTGCTGCAGGGCGTCCAGGATCGGCCCGAGCAAACGGTCTTCGCTCTGCGGCACGAACCGCGACAGCATCGGCGTGGCCAACAACTTGTCGATCAAGACCCGTGCCAGGCGCCGATCGGCCGCGGTGTCGGGCACTTCGATGCCGCGATCGAACAGGTCCTCGACCCCGGCGATGAACAACGGGTGCAGACGCACGATGCCCGGCGATTTCGGCAGCATCGGCGTGTAGCGCTCGGCGATGTTGATCAGGCGGCACTGCACCTCGCGCCGGTTGTGCGAGCTGTGGTCCATCTTCGGCGGGATCCACACCGCATAGCCGGGCGGCGCGAAGAACGGCTGCTCCTCGATCAGGAACGCCATGCTGCCGGACTCGACGAAGGCCAATTGTCCCCAGGGGTGCTGATGCAGGGCGCTCTCGGTGTCGACCGCCAAGGCCTCGTAGCGCAACAACAAGGGGCCCGGCAGCGAGCGGTAGGGATAGTGGAAGCGGCGGCTGTTGCGCATCTTGTCCGGGCCTCGCTACGGCTTGTCTGGTTATCGACATCTGTCGATTACCCGACATTCTAGAATGAGCTGCCCCACGTTGTACGGAACACCGCAATGCATTTGTTACTGCCGATCCTGGCCACGCTGATCTGGGCCGGCAACACGATCGTCAACAAGCTGTCGGCCGGCGCGATCGAGCCGGCGGCGATCTCGTTCTACCGCTGGCTGGTCGCCCTGCTCGTCCTCACGCCCTTCATGCTGCCGCGGGTGTGGAAGCTGCGCGCCCAGGTGCGTCCGCACTGGCGCAAGTTGATCGTGCTGGCCGCGCTCGGCATGGTCATGTACCAGTCGCTGGCCTACTTCGCCGCGCACAGCGTCAGCGCCATGTCGATGGGCCTGATCGTCGCCGCGATACCGCCGATGACGATGGTGATCGGCATGTTCGTGCTGAAGACGCGGCCTTCGCCGGGCATGCTGATCGGCGCGCTGATTTCCTTCGCCGGCCTGAGCTGGTTGCTCAGCGGCGGGCACCCGGCGCGATTGCTGCAGCAGGGCCTGGGCCGCGGCGAACTGATGATGCTGCTGGCGGCGTCTTCGTATGCGCTGTACGGCGTGCTGGTGAAGCGCTGGGCCTTGCCGATCCCGAACGGCGAATCGCTGTACCTGCAGATCCTGTGCGGAAGCGTGCTGTTGCTGCCGGGCTTCCTGCTGGCGCCGTCGGTGGCGTTGACCGCGCAGAACCTGCCGCTGGTGCTGTACGCCGGTCTGCTGGCCTCGACCGTGGCGCCATGGTTCTGGATGCACGGCCTGCTGCGCCTGGGCGCGGACAAGACTTCGGTGCTGATGAACCTGACCCCGGTGTTCACTGCCGTGTTCGCCGTCCTGTTCCTGGGCGAGCCCTTGCAGACCTATCACTGGATCGGCGGCGTACTCACCCTGCTCGGCGTCGCGACCGCCCAGGCCTTGCGCCAGCGTCCGACGGCGCCGCTGCGCGCGCAGGAATGCGCGAGCTGATCGGATGCTCGCATCCTCAGGCTAGGAGCGGCGCGAGCCGCGACCTGCGCCGGGCCGCGAAGCACCGCCCGCAGACCGGTCGCGGCTTGCGACCGAAGGCAATCCAGAAGAACGCCGCTCCTGCCCAGCAGAACCTCGGCGCCATGCACGCATCGCCATTGTGAGCCTCGTCAAGTTCGGCATTGACACTCGCTGTTAGGGTCGTGGCATGTCGTCGCCACCCGACATCGAAACATCGGCCTCGCGGCCCGGTCAGCGCCTGCTCTGGGCCGCGCTGATCGTCGCCACCGCGCTCGTCGTCGCGCTCGGCTGGCAGGTCGGGCGCCTGCGCACCGATCAGCAATGGCTGGTCGATCGCGTCACCCAACCCTATGTCGGCATGTACGTGCCGCGCGTCGCCCTGCAGTCGCTGGACGGGCGCGAGCGCGAGCTCGGCCAGCCGCCCGGCGACAGCCAGGTGGTGTTTTTCTTCACCACCACCTGCCCGCATTGCCGCGCCTCGCTGCCGCAGTTGAAACTTGCCGCGGCGCAGTTGCAGGCCGCTTCCGGCGGCGGCGCCGAACTGATCGGCGTGGCCTTCGCCTCGACCGAGCAGACCCGCCGTTATGCCGACGAACACGGGCTCGACTTTCCCTTGATCGCCCACGACGACCGCCGCACCTCGGCGCTGTTCCGCGCGCGCAAGGTGCCCTCGTTGCTGGTGATAGGCCGCGACGGGCGGGTCCGCTACCAGCACCTCGGCGCGATCAACAGCAAACAGACCTTGCAGGAACTGCTGCGCGCGGTGCGGCCCTCGCCGCGCGCCGCCGTGCAGACCGCGGTCGCCGCCTCGGCGGTGCCGCGATGAACCATGCAGCGTCGAGGGATTCGACGCTGCGACGGGTGCCCCGGCATCCGCCAACGACGCGGCCGTGGCCGCGTCCCTCGGCCGGACCGGCATCGTGCCGGGCTCCGGCGTATCCGCCGCGGTCTTGGGAGAGGGCGCGGCGAACATCGACAGGAGCTCAGTAATGAAGAAGCGCAATCGTGGTGTCCGTATCGTCCTCGCCGCCCTGCTGTTTTCCGCGGCGATGGGCTTCGGCGCCTTCCAGGTGATCGCCGGCAACGGCGCCGCACCGGCCCAATCGGAGTCGTGCAACTCGTTCGCGTGTCGCAGCGAGTGCCCGGAATTCGGCGGCGAACTCGGCCCCGGCGGCCCGGGCCGTCCGCTGGTCTGCTATTGCTGCGGCTGATCCCCCTCGGCCGCAAGCGTCTGCCGGCCGCAGGGGGGTGACCCCCGGCCGGCTTTTTTTATTCCGCATCCGCCTTGAAGCGGCCCCCCGGCATGGCTCGCGGCGATCGCCCCCTGCCGGCGCCAAGGCAGGAACACCGGCACGCGCGCGAGCGCCACGCAAAACCGCTTGTTTGCCGGCCACTCCGGCATCCGGTCGGGCCGATTCGATGCGTTGTCACTGAAATTCGTGATACGGCACACACGGATGCATGACATTTTGCTAGCTTGCGCATGGATTCAACGAACTCCCCGCCTGACGTCGCGATGGGGCGCGGCGACACTGGCGGCCTTTCGCCTGTTGCGCCGGCTCGTAACGAGCGGCGGTTACGGATGACGGGGCACGCATGAAGCCTTCATGCGCCTTTGGCCCCGCACATCGACCGCCCCAATCTCACGAGCGTGCCCTGCGATGCATCAACGCATCGACCGGATCAAGAACCTGGCATCGGTATCGCAGTTCCGCATCGGCGCGCTGCTGGTACAGCCCGATCGCCTGTCGATCATCCGCGAAGGCGTAACGACGGCGCTCGAGCCGCGCATGATGGAAGTGCTGGTCGCCCTGGCCGAACGCGCCGGCGAGGTGATCAGCGCCGAGCAATTGCTGATCGAGATCTGGCGCGGCACCTTCTACGGCGACAACCCGGTCCACAAGACCATCGCCCAATTGCGGCGCAGGCTCGGCGACCGCAGCCGCGAACCCGACTACATCGAGACCATCCGCAAGCGCGGCTACCGCCTGGCCGCGCGGGTCAGCTTTCCCGACGACTACCGCAGCGGCCTGCCGCGCGCGGCGGCGTGGACCGACGGCAGCCCCTACGTCGGCCTGCGCTCGTTCGACCAGGCCCATGCCGGGGTGTTCTTCGGCCGCGGCCGCGCGACCGCCGAGTTGCTGGCGACCTTGCGCGAACAAGTCGACAGCCAACGCCGCTTCGTCCTGGTCTCCGGCGCCAGCGGTTGCGGCAAGACCTCGCTGCTGCGCGCCGGGGTGATGCCGCTGCTGCAGCAGGACGGCGGCTTCGACGGGCTGCACGCACTCAGCAGCGTCTACTTCGATCTCGGCGCCTGCCGCGGCGGCGACCTGCTCGCGCGCTTGGCCCAGGCCTTGTGCGGCTGGTCGCTGCTGGGGCGCCCGGTGTTCCTGGAAACCGAGGTCGAGGCGCTGGAGCAACAGTTGCGCACCGCGCCCGAACAGGTCCAGGCCCGCATCGAAGACGCCTTCCTGCGCATGACCGGGCATCGCGCCGAACGCGCCCATTTGTTGCTGGTGATCGACCACAGCGAGGCGGTCGTCGCCGAACCGGCCATCGACGCTCGCGACCGCAGCGATTTCGGCGCGGCGATGGCGGCGCTGTGCGGCTGCCGGCACGTCGCCGCGATCGCGATCACCCGCAGCGATTTCTATCCGCGCCTGATCGAAGCGGTGCCCGGCCTGGCCGAGCTCAAGGCCGGCGACGGCCATATCGATCTGCTGACCCCGCGCCTGGGCGAGATCGGCCAGATCATCCGCGCCCCCGCCGCCCTGGCCGGCCTGAGTTTCCAGGAAGATCCGGAAACCTCGATCCGGCTCGACGACGTGCTGCGCGACGCGGCCGCCCAACACCCCGATTCGCTGCCGCTGCTGCAGCACACCTTGCAGGCCTTGTACGAGCGCCAGGACGAAGGCGGCGTGCTGAGCCTGCGCACTTACCGCGAGCTCGGTGGGCTGGAAGGCGCGCTCGCCCATCGTGCCGAACAGGTCTTCGCCGATTTGCCGGCGACCGCGCAAGCCAGCCTGGAACGCGTGCTCGCGGCCTTGATCGTGATCCGCCCCGACAGCGACGCGATCACCGCGCGGCGGGTGCTGTGGTCGGCGCTCGACGATGCCGCGGCGCGCGAACTGGCCGAGGCCTTCGTGCGCGCCCGCCTGTTCGTCGGCGAACTCAGCGGCGGCGAGCCGGGCTTCGGCGTCGCCCATGAAGCGTTGTTGCGGCAATGGCCGCGCGCGCGCGAATGGGCCGGCGACAACCGCCAATTACTGCAGGCGCGCGAACGCCTGCAGCGCGCGGCGCGGCGCTGGGCGGGAGAAGGCCGTCGCTCCGACCACCTGCTCAATCCCGGCCGGCCCCTGGCCGAAGCGCGCGAAGCCGCGCGCCGCCTGCCGGCCGACCTGGCCGCGGCCGACCTCGAATTCCTGCGCGCCAGCGAACGCCAGCAACGGCGCAAGCAGTGGCTGCGCGTCGGCGCGATCGGCGCCCTGGCGGCGCTGACCCTGGCCTCGGTCGGCCTGGGCCTGCAGGCCTTGCAAGCGCGGCGCGAAGCCGAACAACGCCGCGACCAGGCCCAGCAACTGGTCGGCTTCATGCTCGGCGATCTCGCCGAACAACTGCGCCCGATCGGCAATCTGCAACTGCTCGACAGCGTCGGCAGCCAGGCCCTCACCTATCTGGAACGCATGCCGGAAGCCGACATGCAGCCGCGCGAACTGGTCAACCATGCGCGCGCCCTGCGCACGGTCGGCGAAGTGCTGATGAACCTGGCCCGGTTCGACGAGGCCAATGCCGCCTTCGAGCGCGCCGCCGAAGCGGTGGCGCGGGCGCGCCGGGAAACGCCCGACTCGCTGGAAGCCCTGGCCGAATCCGGCACCGTCGCCTACTGGCAGGGCTATTACGACTTCCGCCAGAAACGCATGGACCCGGCGCACGCGCACTGGCTCGACTATCTGCGCGCGGCCGAGCAATTGGTGGCGCGTGCGCCGACCGACCCGCGCTGGCAACTCGAATTGTCGTATGCGCTGAACAATCTCGGCACCCTGGCCAACAGTCGTCAACGCACCGACGAAGCCGCGGAGCTGTTCGCACGCTCGGTCGCGATCAAGCGCGAGTTGCTCGCGCGCAAGCCCGACGACAAGTCGCTGCGCTACGAACTGGTCGACAGCCTGTCCTGGCTCAGCACCGCGCAGGAATCGCGCGGCCAGTTCGAGGCCGCCGCCTCCGGCTACGCCTTGCAGACCCGGATGCTGCGCGAACTGGTCGCCAACGAGCCCGATGCCAACGCCTGGCGGCGCAAACTCGCGACCGCGCTGCTGCGCAGCTCGATCCTGGCGCTCGACCGCGGCCTGGTCGACGAGGCCGCCCGCGACGCCGAGGAAACCCTGTCGCTGCTGCGCCGCTTGGTCGAGCAACAGCCCGATAACCGCACCTGGCGGCGCGACCTCGCACACGCTTACGCCCACGCCGGTTGGATCGCCGCCTTGCGCGACGCGCGCCCGCAGGCCGCGCAGCAACTGCGCGAGGCGCAAGCGACCTTGGCGCCCTTGCTCGCGCAAGCGCAATCCTTGCCGGAGTGGCGGCGGCTCGACGCGGTCGTGCGCCTGCGCCTGGCCCAGGTGGAGAGCGCTGCCGCAACGACGCCGTGGCCGGCGCAGATCGACCGCGCCGTGGCCGACCTCGAAGCCCTGCACTCGCGCGGCAGCGACGCCGCCAGTCTGTCGACCCTGGCGCGCGCCTTGGTTTCGCGCGGCGAACGCTTGGCCGCCGTGGGCCAACGCGAGCGCGCCATGAGCGACTGGAAGCGCGTGCGCGGGCTGCTCGCGGCAAGCGCGCCGCAGTCGCGCGACCGTTTCCTGCTCGATACCTGGATTCGCGCGCAGATCCACCTCGACGCCCACGCCGACGTTGCGCGCCAGATCGAATGGCTGCGCCGCAGCGGCTACCGCCACCCGGATTTCATCGCCTTCTACGCTCCACCCACCCGCCAGGAAGCCCTGCAATGACTCAGAAGTCCAAGAACAAGACCAAATCCGCCGCACTGGAGATCGAACTCACCGTCGCCCATGTGGTGTTCGGCGGCAACGCCGCGCAAGGCCGTTATTTCTACAGTTTCTCGCCCGACGTGGTCACGGTCGGCAAGGACCAGAGCCCGGTCAAGATCACCTACCGCCTCGAAAAAGAAGTGTCCAAGCATTTCAAGATCGACGGCGTGCTGAACTCCGATTCCAAGGATCAGATCTACGACACCAAGATCGCCGCCGACGGACGCAGCGCCAGCATGATGAACCGCAACGACACCCAGACCCTGATCTTCTTCTCGGTGTTGGTGCGCGACGAAAAGCGCGGCGTCCTGGTCGCCTGCGACCCGCAGGTCGGCAACGACCCGGAAATCACCCCGCAGGCCGGCAAGCGCAAGCGCTGAGCCGACGCGGTCGGTCGACGGCACTGCGTTGGCTCTGCGAGCGCGGCGTTTACCCACCGCCGGAAACCGCAGCAGCCGGTAGCCAGCGGCCGCTGCGGTCCCGACTGTTCGACATCGCTGGTCGCCCGCGGCGGCCTCGATGCGGCCTATCGCCCGGCCGCCCGCGGCCGGCCGAAGACTGCGGACATATCGCCCAAGCAGAGCGGAGCCCGCCTGCGCGGGAATGCCGGGCTCAGCGGCCGCGTTGCGATGCCGGCCACCGCCCGGCCCACGTTGCGAACGACGCAAAGCGGCCAGAGGCCGCCCGACGGAGGCGAGCGAACCGGTCCGCTCGCCTCCGGCATGGCTCGGCCTGTTGCGCCAAGGCATTGATCGCGCAAGGAAAAAACGACCGTAAGGTTGCCGTAAGGCAGGCCGGAAGCGCTGCGAGGAGTCTGCGCTCACCCGGACCGCCGCGTGCCGCCGCCGGGACCGATGCGCCGGCCGGCGCACGGTGTCCGGCACGAACCCGCCCCGGCGGATTCGCAGGAGCCCGGCCATGTCCGAGTCCGACTATCCCTACACTTTGTCCGGCGACGGCGGCGACACGCTCGACTCGCAGGACGACATCGGCCCGCTCTCGCAGTTCCGCCACGGCGCCCAGGACCGGCGCCTGCTCGAACTCGCCCGCCTCGATGCCGGCCTGGCCGCCAACAACGATTTCGACGATAAGCCCTGGGGCCTGCTGTACCGGGCGCTGACCGATTCGATCGACGTCTCGCCGGACGACTTCCAACTGGTCTATCCCTCGACGCGCTGGGACTGGCCGACCACCCAGGCCGGTTTCATCAGCGCCGCCCAGCACGACTTCTGCGCGACCGCGCCGCGGTGGAGCGCGATCGGCGCCTACGTCTCCAGCGGCGACCCGGTGCACCAGGCCTATCAGCAGTTCCTCAACGTGATCCCGGCCGCGACCGAATACCCGAGCCTGCGCCAGCACCTGCACGACGCCGACGACGAACTGGTCGTGGCGACCAACCACTACACCCTGGCCACGACCTCGGCCGCCTCGGCCTACGCCAATCAAGTCACCGACAACGAGCCCTGCTTCAGCGAGTGGCTGGGCCGCAGCGGCGGTCGCGGCTACCAGGCGCGCATCGTCGCCGCCGAGGCCGCGATGAACCAGGCGCAGGCGCATTATTCGGCACTGGTCGCGCAATGCGACGCCGACGAACTCGGCGCGGCCCAGCGCCGTTGCGGCAGCGACGAGTTCCATGTCCGCCTGGCCGATCTCAACCTGATCAAGATGGCCAAGGTCCCCGACTGGCATGTCGAACACGACGCCGTCGACTGGGTCGCGCGGGTCCAGGCCGGTCACGGCCCGGCCGGCGCCACCGTCGGTTTCAGCAACCGCGAAGCGCCGTACGATTTCGGCCGCAGTTGGGCCGGGCGCCAGGGCAAGATCCGCCAGCTGTTCTGGCAGGTGCGCATCAACGGCCGCTGGGAGCGCATCGACGAATTCGAGTTCGACAACCAACTCGAACTGTCGCTGGATTTCCAGGCGGTCGACCAGGTCCGCATCGCCCCGGGCGGCTGGTACGACGGCGAATTCGCCCGCAGCATGATCGACGGCCCCTTCGTCCACGGCTACAGCCCGTTCGGCGACGAACGCGGCCAGGCGGTGTTCGGCGAAAAAGGCTTCTTCGGCCTGGTCAAGAGCGGCATGGTCGTCGGCTACAAACCGAGCTTCAGCATCCGCACTACCACCTCGACCTTCCGCCGCTTCGCCAATGTCTTCAAGTTCGCCACCGGCCTGCGCATCGGCCCCTTCACGCTCGAAGCCGAAGGCGGCAGCGCGCGCGCCGGCTGGAAAGCCGATCCGGCGAGCTTGAGCTTCACCGGCACCACCACCTCGGAGGTGCCCTTGATCATCGGCGTGACCATCGCCGAGTTGCCGAACGCCTGAGCCTTGACCACTCGCTGCGGCCACCCGGCCGCGGCGCTCACGGACCGCGCAAGACCCAACCGCAGTAGCGGCCCGAACAGGCGCCGTTGGAGGCATCGAGCAGCACCACGTTGCCCAAGTCGCCGCGCGGACGTTCGATCATCGCCGGCAATACCAGGATCGCCGGCGCGGAGCGGTCCAGCCCCCGCGGAAGATCGAAACCGCGTGCGATGCGATAGCGCGGCCAACCGGCAATGCGCGCATCGAAGGATTTTTGTCCGCCCGCCCCAACGCGCGCGCGCCAGCGGCTGAGGTCGAGCGGGCCGGCCACGACCAGGGCGCCGCGACGCCAGGGACCGGCCAGCAGCGCGGTCGTGCTCGGCGCGGACTTCGCACCGCGAAAAGCGACCGCGTCCAGCGCATCCGACAAGCGCGGGATCGTCGACAAATCGTCGGGCGCGGGCTCGACCGCCACGCCGGTGCCGACCATCTTCTGCATCGCCGCCACCGCCGGCGGCAGCGACGGCAGCGGCCGGCGCGCCATCACCCGCACCGCGGCCGGGATCGACAGCCCATGCAGTTCCATCGCCGCCTCCTGCGCGCGCGCCTGCAGGATCTGGAAACGCGGCGCGGCCTCGGCGCCGCCGGCGGCGTCGATGCGTTGGCGCACCGCACGCGAACCGCCGGCACGGCCGGCTTGTTCGGCTTCGATGATCAAGGCGCCCAGGGCCAGGTCCGGCTGGTCGTAGAGCCAGGTCCAGGCCAGGCCGCGCCAGGCGCCGTCGAAGGTCGGGTGGATGCGCAGGGCCTGCAGGAAATTCGCCCGCGCCGCGTCGCGCTGGCGGCGCAGGCTTTCGGCATCGACGATGTCGAGCGGCCGCGCCGCGGCGGCGCCATAGCGACCGAGGCCGTGCGTGAAAGCGCCGAGCCGCCAGGTGCCGAGCTCGCGCGGCGGCAATGCGCGCGAAGGGTCGGCCGCCGCCGCCGCGGACAAATAGTGTTCGATCGGCTCGATGCGCTCGGCGCCGGCGCCCGGTTGCAAGACCGCCGAGGCTTCGCGATACAACCGCATCGCGCCCTCGTAGCGGTCGCCATCGCGCTTCGCGTTCGATCCCTGCGCCTGCACCGCGATCATCGCGAGCTGCTGGCGATAAAAGGAATCGCCGTGCACGGCACTGCTCGCCGCGCCGCGAATCAGGGCGTCGATCTCGGCCTCGCGTTCGCGCGCGGAACGCTGCGGCGGCGGCGAGACCGCCGCAGGCGCCTGCGACGCCAGCGCATCGGCCATCGCCGAAGGCTCAGCGGGCACGGCCGGCACGCTGCCGACGATCGCATCGGCGGAGAAGCGCTGCGCGTTGCGGGCCGGCGCGACCAGGATCGCGACCACCGCAAACGCCGCCACCACCACGCCGATGCGCAGTTCGCGGTCGTTGCGCTCGATCGAGCGCATCAGCACCGCGATCAGGCTGGGCACCGCCGCCATCAACAAGGCGAGGTTGAACCAGCGCTCGCTGCGGCTGTGCAGCGGCGAGGACACCCAATGCCCGGCCACGTCCATCGCCCACAGCGGCAAGGACATCAACCAACCGGTGAACGGCGCCAGCAGGATCAGAGTGAAGAACAGCAGCACGGCCAGCTTGCCCCAGGCCATGCGGGTATAGCGGAAACCCTGCAGGGGCGGGTGCCGGCTCATCGGTTCTTGAGCATCCTCGGCAGGACCAGCATGAACATGCCGCAGGCGGCCAGGAAACCGACGCCGAGCAAGGTCATCAGGATCGCGTTCATCCAGCCGTCGAGCGCGGCCGCGCCCGAGCTCGGCAGCAACTGCGCGTACAGGGTCTGCACGAACTGAGCGAGCCGGGCGAACGACCAGGGCAGCGCCACCGCCATGCCGACCCGCACCGCGATGCCGATTCGCGACGACCAAGAGTTGCTCGCGACAGCCGCGCCAGACCCGCGTGGCCACCAGGACCGTTGCGCCTGCGCGACCTTCTGCGCGGTCTGTGCCTGCATCTGCGCCTGCATGCGGGTCAGCTGCGCCTGCATCTGGGCCATCTGCGCGGCGGTCACCGCCGAGACCGGCCCGCGCGCTCCGCGTCGGCCGCCCAAAGGCTCGGGTCGGGGGTTCGGTTTCGGCCGCGGCTTGGCATCGCGCGCGGTCTTCGCGATCAGGTCGGCGCGCACGCAGGACGCACACGGCTGGCTGGCGTAATGCTGGTGCTCGCGATTGCGCGCGCACACGACCAGGCGCCCGCTCGAAGGCTGCGCATAGCTGCGCAGCGCGCGGCTCCACTCGGCCGCGCTCGGCCGCTCTTCGCTGTCCTTGCCGAAGGCACGGTCGAACAACTGGCGCAGCTCCAGCGGGATCGCCGCATGCGCGCTGACCGGGCTCGGCGTCATCATCCGGTGAGCGCGCAAGCCGTAGGCGTAATGCCGCTCGCGGATGCGCGCCGGGATATCGGTCGGCACGCGATCGGAAGCCGGCCGGCCGCTGTAGGGATGGATGCCGAAGTTCAACAACTGGAACACGACCACGGCCAGGGCGAAGCGGTCCTGGGTTTCCTCGCCGGCCGGGCCGAGCTTGCGCGCCTGGAACTCCGGGGCAAGGTAATCCGGCGTGACCTGCGGCGCGGAGAAACGCTTGCCCTGGCCCTGGATGCTGAAGCCGTCGCAGTCGAGCAAGGCGATGTACAGCGATGCGCGATAGAAGCGCAGGTTGACCGGCTTCAGGTCGACCACGTAATGATGCTGCGCATGCAGCGCGGCGAGCACCGCGCTGAGGTTGGCGGCGAGCGTGACTTTGGCGCCGAGCCCGACCGGCAAGCCGGCCGCGCGCGCCTGCCGCTCCTGCAGCACCTGTTCGAGTTCGGAGGTCGACTTCACGTCGAGCGCCGGCATGGTGAAGCCGACGAAACGCCCGCGCTCGTCGCGCACCACCGCATGCGGCCAGGCGATCTGGACGTAGCGCTTGCCGCCCTCGACCTGGTCGGGCAGATGCGGGCGCAGTTCCAGCATCGCCTCGATGCGGTCGGTATAGCTCGGCGGGTCGACGCGCTCGTGATAGATCTTGGCGACGCTGTGGGCGTCGTCGGGCAGCAGGTACACACTGCCCGCACCGCCGCTCTTGATCAGCGCGCCCAGCGTCGAGCGCCGAGTCCCGATCCGGATGCTGCTGCCGCTGCGCAGAGTCATGGCGCCCGAATCAGACCCGCAAGGCGATCAGCAGGGTCTTGTCGTCGGACGTGATGCCGTGCGTGCGCGAGTCGTCCAGGGTACCGAACAAGGCGCGGCTGCCCGCGTCTTCGTCGACCGACGCCAGATAACGCGCGACCGGATCGATGAAGGGCCGGTACAGGCCGGCATTGCCCTTTTCCATCGCGAACGGCATCGCGCCGTCGGACATCAGGTTCAAGCGGGCCACCGGGTACGGCACGGCGAGCACCCGCAGATGCTCGCGCCAGGCCTCGCCGGTGACGAAGTAAGTTTCGTTGGCGTACTCGCCGTTCTCCGGCGCCGACACGCGGGCGGCGTGGGCCTGCGCATCGGCCGCTTCGGCCACGCCGAGGCCATCGCCGATATGGAAAAACCAGCCGCGATCCGCATCGCCGACGAAGCCGACCAGGGTCGCGGCATAACTCGACAACTCCGCCTGCGCTGCAGCGGCCACGGCGCTCAGCGCCGCACGCGCGTCGAGCACCGCGGCGGCGGCCAGTCCGGCCACCGCCTGCTCGCTCGTCGCCGACGCATCGCCCTGCTGCGCCCAGGCCGCGGCCAGGCTGCGCACCACCGTGTCGGCGGTCAGGCGCGAACCGATATCGCTCGACGCCGCCGAACCGGCGCCGTCGCAGACCACCGCCACCAAGACTTCGCCGTCGGCGTGGAAAGCGAACGCGTCCTGGCAGGGGATGCCTTTGTCGAGATGCGATTTTCCGGTGGCCGATGCCGCATAGATCCGCCAGCCCATGGCCCGGGACCCGCCGCTCAGGTCGGCACCGACGACCAGGTGTCGGTCGAGGGCAACTGCGCCTGACCGCCCGGTCGCGACTGCGACACCACCTGCATGCTCGCGCTCAGCCACAGGAACAGTTCGCGGAACTGCAGGCCCTGCAGGCGCTTCACGCCGGCCGCGCCCTTGCTGCTGAACTGGGCCATGGCCTTGTCCTGCGAGCCTTCGCCGACCGCGATCGGAAAGATCGCGACCTTGTTGGCCTGCTCGGCGTCGCGCGCATGCTTGGCCGCGGTTTCCCAGGCGTCGGTCGGCGAACCGTCCGACATCAGGAACAGCCACGGCCGGGTGTAGGCGATGCCGGCCTGCTTGAAGCGCTGCTTTTCGTTTTCGACTTCGGCCAGAGCCAGTTCGATGGCGCGGCCGGTCGGCGTGGTGCCTTCGGCTTCCAGGGTCGGCGCGGTGAAATCCATCGCGTCGCACCAATCGCCGACCACCTCGGCGGTGTCGAAACCGCCGTAGCGCACGACCAGCACGCGCACGCGCTTGGCCGCGATCACGTCGGACTTCAGCTCTTGTTCGAGCAGCTTCAGGCCTTCGTTCAATTGCTGCACCGGCTCGCCGAGCATGCTGCCGGAGCAGTCGAGCACCAGCACCAGCGGGGTACGCTGCTCGGTGTTGTCGACCAGGGCTACATCGGGGATGACGGGCTGATTCATGGCATTCCTTTGCTGCTTGGATACGAAGGCCGAGTATAGCCACGAGCCGGGGTGGTCGGCGCGGGCCCAGGTCGCGCCGCGCCACATCGGACTGCAAACGCCTGCTAACAGGCCCTATGCGGCGGATACGGCAGCGATCATCCGGCCTGCGTGGCGTCCATTCGCCGGGCCTAGGCGCGGCCCCGCTCCGGCGCGATACTCGGGCCATGACCGAGCCCGCCGCCCACGTCGCCGCCGCTGCCGATCTCGCCCCGCAGGCGCTCAGCCACGCCACCGCCCTGCCCGCGCGCTATTACGTCGAGCCGGCCATGGCCGCGCGCGACCGCGGCACCATCTTCGACCCCGCCTGGCAGTTGATCGCCCATGTTTGCCAGTTGCGCGACGCCGGCGACCACGTCGTCGCCGACTTCGCCGGCCTGCCGGTGATCGCGGTACGCGGCGCCGACGGCGAGATCCGCGTCTTCCACAATGTCTGCCGGCATCGGGCCGGGCCCATCGCGAGTTGCGACGGCCTGGCTGCGCGTTCGCTGCGCTGCCGCTATCACGGTTGGACCTACGGCCTCGACGGCGTGCTGCGCTCGGCGCCGGAGATGGCGCAGGCGCCCGACTTCGATCCGGCGCAGATTCGCCTGCCGCAGTTGCAGGTGCGGGTCTGGCAGGGGCTGGTGTTCGCCGCTTCGAATCCCCGCCTCGACTTCGACGAAGTCGTCGCCGGCATCGATGCGCGCATCGGCACCGAACGCGGGCTCGAACATTACCGCCACCATCACCGGGTCGGTTACGACGTCGCCTGCAACTGGAAGGTCTACGTCGACAACTACCTCGAGGGCTACCACGTCCCGCACATCCATCCCGGCCTCAACCGTCTGCTGGATTACCGCAGTTACATCACCGAGACCGCGCGCTGGTATTCCTACCAATGGAGCCCGGTGGAAAGCGGCGACGGTCTGTACGGCAGCGGCGACGCGCTGTACTACTGGCTGTGGCCGAACACCATGCTCAACATCCTGCCGGGGCGCCTGCAGACCAACCGGGTGGTGCCGATCGGCGTCGACCGCTGCCGGGTCGAGTTCGATTTCTACTACACGCCCGACGACTCGCTCGAGGCGCGCACGCGGCGCGAGGCCGACCTGGAATTCAGCGACGAAGTGCAGTTGGAAGACCTGACCATCTGCGCCGACGTGCAACGCGGGCTCGCCTCGGGCTCGTACGTCGCAGGGCGCTTGAACCCCTTGCGCGAAAACGCCGTGCATCATTTCCAGGAGTTGTTGCGCGACGCCTATCGCGACGCCGGCCCGGCCGCGATTGCCGCGACACTGGTGGAGCGCTAGCCGCTTGCACACCACGCCCGCGAGCGCACGCCCGCTGGGCCTGTGGACCGCGACGGCGCTGGTCGTCGGCAGCATGATCGGCAGCGGCGTGTTCCTGTTGCCGGCGGCGCTGGCCCCTTACGGCGGCGCCAGCCTGATCGGTTGGGCGATCACCTTGTGCGGGGCCTTGTTGCTTGCCTTGACCTTCGCCCGCATGGCGATGCGCTGGCCGCACAGCGGCGGGCCCTACACTTATGCGCATCGCGCCTTCGGCGACACGGTCGGCTTCGTCGTCGCCTGGAGTTACTGGATCTCGATCTGGTGCGCCAACGCCGCCATCGCGGTGGCCTTCGCCGGCAGCCTCGGCGCGATTTCGCCGCAGCTGACCGCGACGCCCGCGCGCGCCGCGGCCTGTGCGCTGGCGGCGCTGTGGATCTGCGCCGGCGTGAACCTGGCCGGGGTACGCGAAGCTGGCCGCATGCAGCTCGTCACCACCGCCCTGAAATTGTTGCCGCTGTTGCTGTTCGGCGCGGTCGCGCTGTGGTGGCTCGATCCCGGCACGGCGTTTCGCCCGTTCAATCCCGGCGGTTCACTGCCGCAGGTGGCCAATGCGACCGCGGCGCTGACCCTGTGGGCGCTGCTCGGCCTGGAAGCGGCGACCGTGCCGGCCGACGCCATCGCCGACCCCGAACGCAACGTGCCGCGCGCGACCGTGATCGGCACCTTGCTCGCCGGCATCGCCACCATCCTCGCTTGCACCGTGGTGCTCGGCCTGGTGCCGGCCGAAACGCTGCGCCAGTCGCAATCGCCGATGGCCGATGCCGCGGCCTCGATCTGGGGCCCGGCGGCCGGCCTCGCCCTCGCCTCGGTCTCGGCAGTGTCCTGCTTCGGCGCACTCAACGGTTGGACCTTGTTGTCGGGACAACTGCCGCTGGCGGCCGCGCGCGACCGGGTGTTTCCGGCGTTCTTCGCCCGCGTCGATGCGCGCGGCACGCCCAGGCTAGGCATCGTGATCGGCGCCGCCCTGGCCAGTGCCCTGGTGCTGTCGAACTACAGCCACTCGCTGGTGCAGGTATTCACTTTCTCGATCCTGCTGTCGACCGCCGCGACCTTGCTGCCCTACCTCGCCGGCAGCGCCGCATGGCTGCTGCGCGGCGAGGGCCGCAGCCGCATCGTCGCCGGCTTCGCCCTCGCCTTCAGCCTGTACGCGTTGTGGGGCATCGGCGCCGAGGCCTTGTCGTGGGGCGCGGTACTGGTCGCGGCCGGCCTGCCGGTGCATCTGCTGTTGCGTTGGCGACGCTGAGCAGCACCCACTGCACCACCCACTGAGCAGCGCGCAATGAGCGCTGGCGCACAAGTCGGCGCATCGCCGCGGTGACGGTAACCGCGATGCCACGTTGCACGAGCAGGCTGGGAGATCGGCTGCCCACCGATTCCCCCGAACGACTGCACGGACTCCCCATGACCGACCATCAACGCCGCGATTTCCTGCGCAGCGCCGCCGGCGCCACCGCCGCCGGACTCGCCCTCAACCTGTTCCCGCCGAGCATCCAGAAAGCGCTGGCAATCCCCGCCGCGCGCGTCACCGGCACGATCCACGACGTCAAGCACGTGGTGATCCTGATGCAGGAAAACCGCTCCTTCGATCATTACTTCGGGGCGATGCGCGGCGTGCGCGGCTTCGGCGACCGCTTTCCGATTCCGCTGCCGAGCGGAAAACCGGTGTGGCACCAGCAGACCGCGCAAGGCCGCGAGATCCAGCCCTATCACCTCGACACCACGACTACGAGCGCGCAGCGCATCGGCGGCACGCCGCACACCTGGCCCGATTCGCAGGCGGCCTGGAACAACGGCCTGATGGACCGCTGGCTGCCGGCCAAGACCGAACGCTCGCTCGGTCATTACCGCCAGGCCGATATTCCGTTCCAGTACGCGCTCGCCAATGCCTTCACCCTGTGCGATGCCTACCACTGCTCGCAGCAGACCGGTACCAACCCGAACCGCCTGTTCCACTGGACCGGCACCAACAACCCGGCCGCCGATCGCGGCGGCCCTGCGATCGTCAACACCTTCGACGACTACGGCCCGGCCAACGAAGGTTATTGGTGGACGACGTATCCCGAACGTCTGGAACAGGCCGGGGTGAGTTGGAAGCTGTACCAGGACATGGACGACAACTTCACCGACAACCCGCTCGAAGGCTTCCGTCAGTTCCGCGCCGCCCTGCCGGGTTCGGCCTTGGCCGAAAAAGCGCTCAAGACCTGGACCCTGGACGACCTCGCCGCCGACGTGCGCAGCGGCCGCCTGCCGCAGGTGTCGTGGCTGGTCGCGCCGGCGAAATACTCCGAGCATCCGTGCCCGTCGGCGCCGATCTGGGGCGCGGACTACACCGCGCGCGTGCTCGATGCCCTGACCGCCGATCCCGAGGTCTGGGCGCGCACGGTGCTGATCGTCAACTTCGACGAGAACGACGGCTTCTTCGACCACATCCCGCCGCCAGCGCCGCCTTCGCTCGACGGCCAGGGCGCTTACCTCGGCGGTTCCACCGTCGACCTGCGCGGCGAACACCACCGCGCGCGCTCGGGTCCCTCGCACGGCACGTCGAACGACCCACCGATCTACTACGACCGCCCCTACGGCCTCGGCCCGCGCGTCCCGACCTATGTGATCTCGCCGTGGAGCCGCGGCGGCTGGATCAATTCGCAGGTGTTCGACCACACCTCGGTGATCCGCTTCCTCGAACGCCGCTTCGGCGTCATGGAACCCAACATCAGCCCATGGCGGCGCGCGGTCTGCGGCGACCTCACCAGCGCGTTCAATTTCGTCGACCCCAACCGCGAACCGATCCCGAACTTGCCCGACACCAGCAACGCCGACCGCATCGTCGCCGAACAAAGCCGCTTGCCGGCGCCGAAGCCGCCGACGGTGGCAAGCGCGGCGCAGCAGGAACGCGGCATCAAACCTTCGCGCGCCCTGCCTTACGACCTGCAGGTCGGCGAACGCATCGATGCCGGTGCTCGGCGTGTGCGCCTGCACTTCGGCAACACCGGCCGCGTCGCCGCGGTGTTCCATGTCTACGACCTGCTCGACCCCAACGCGATCCCGCGTCGCTACACCGTCGACCCCGGCAAGTCCCTGCACGGCGAATGGGCGCTCAGGAGCGACGGCGCGCGCGCCTATGCCTTGCAGGTGTTCGCGCCGAACGGCTTCTTCCGCGAGTTCCGCGGCTCGTTGAACGGCGCCAACCCCTCGGCGACCACCGTGCCGGACCTGCGCCTGCGTCGCCGCAAACTGATCCTGGCCTTGCGCAACACCACCCATAAGCCGGTGCGGCTGAGCATCGCCGATCAGTACGGCTTGTACGAAGCGCGATTGGAGCGGCTGGGCCCGGGCACCACCCGTCAGCGGCCGATCCGCCTCGACGAAAGCCACCAGTGGTACGACTTCGTGCTCACCGACGCCAACGACCCGGAGTACTACCGCCGCCTCGCCGGCCGCATCGAAACCGGCGCGCACGGCATCACCGATCCGGGTTTGATCTGAGTTCGGATCGAGTAATCAGTTGGGCGAATACATCGTCGCCGGCCGCGCCGGCGGCGATGCGGGGCCTTCGGTGTCGGCCGTAGATAAACGATAGAGGCACGGCAGCGCTGCAATCGCACTAACCGGATCAACAAACCTACCTACCGGATTCCCCCCTTTGCAAAAGGGGGGAACAGCTCTGGCGATGAGCAGCCTCAGAGCGACTCTTGCGGCTCCACCGCCGCGGCCTCGTCGCCGCGGCTCGGGCACGCGGTCTTGGAAACGCGCGCCTCCCACTGCCAGAACACCCAGGCGATCGCGGTCAGCGCCGAAGCCGCGACCGCCAACGACACCGCGCTGGCGCTGATCAGCGGCGACAACACGCCGGCCATGATCGCGTTGACCACCAGGCCGGAGAACGCCTGCAAGGACGAAGCCGAGCCGCGCTGGCGCGGGTACATGTCGAGGATCGACAGGGTCACGATCGGGAACACCAGGGCGATGCCGAACGCCGACACGCACATCGGCAACACCGCCCATGGGATCTGCGGATCGTCGGTCCACAGGTTGTAGCCCAGGTTCATCGCCACGCCGACGAAGGAAAATACGAAGCCCCAGCGCACCAGACGGTCGCCGCTGATCTTGCCGGCCGAGCGCCCCGACACGAACGAGCCCAGCACCATGCCGCCGATGGTCGGCACGAAGAACCAGCCGAACTGGCGTTCGTTGAGCTTGAGGATGTCGAGCACGAACGCCGGCGCCGAGGCGATGTACAAGAACAACGCGGCGAAGTTGAACGCGCCGGTCGCGGTCAGGCGCTGGAAGCGCGGGTTGAGGAAGATCGCGAAGTAATCGCGCAGCAGGCGCTTGGGCTTCAACGGCAGGCGCGCCTGCGGCGGATGCGTTTCCGGCAGCAGGAAGACGGTCGAGCCCAGCAACAGCAGCGAAAAGCCGACCAGGAACCAGAAGATCGCCGGCCAATGCGCCCAGCCGAGGATCCAACCGCCGATGATCGGCGCGATCGCCGGCGCCACGCCGAAGATCATCGTCACCTGGCTCATCAGGCGCTGAGCATCGTCGCCATGCAGCACGTCGCGGATCACCGCGCGGCCGACGATCAGTCCGACACCTGCCGAGAGCCCCTGCACCGCGCGGAAGAACAGCAAGGTCGACAGATCCGTCGACAGCGCGCAGCCGACCGAGGCCAGCGTGAACACGCTGAGCCCGCCGATGATCACGCGGCGGCGCCCGATCGTGTCCGACAAGGGCCCGTGGACGATGCTCATCAAGGCATAGGCGATCAGATAGACGCTGATGGTCTGCTGCATCGCCAGCTTGTCGGCGCCCAGCTCGGCGCCCATGACCGGGAACGCCGGGAAGATCGTGTCGATCGAGAACGGCCCGAACATCGCCAGGCCGCCGAGCAGCAAGGCCAGCCGGCGGATCGACAAGGTCTTGGTGGCCGGAGCAGGATCGGGTGCGGAGGTATTAATCGGAGATCACCAATCGGAGAGCGTCGGCTCGGGGCGTCAGCTGGGAGCGTGGGAGGCGTGGGTATCGATCGGCACCTCGTCGGGCGGGCCCTTGAGTTCGACCACATTGCCTTCGGGATCGAACAGGTATTGCGACGGCCCCTCGCCCTCGGCGCCGTAGCGCGAGCCGAAATCGCCGATGCGCACGCCGTGCGCCTCCAGGTGGGCGACGATGGCCTCGCGGTCGAAGGGCTCGGCGCGCAAGCACAGGTGGTCCATGTTGCGGGCCTCGGCCCCGGCCGGCGCGCCGCCCATGCGGCCGAGCTTGCCGTCGACGTCGACCAAGTCGATCAGGGACAGGCCGGCGCGCAGTTGCACCAGGCCGATCGCGTCCTGGCGCCGTTCCAGCCGGCAACCCAGAACCTCGCAGTAGAAGGCGATCATCGCCTCGGTGTCGCGCACGCGCAGCACCACGTGATCGAGTTGCAGCAGTTGGAACGGGGGACGGTCCATGCAGGAAGCTCCGGAAGGGACCGCGACCATGTTACGGCGAATCGGCCTTCCTGAACCGGGTCGCGGCGTCGAAACCCGGGATGAAGCCGGCTCCCGCCAGCCCTGGCAACGTCGCCCCGAAGCCGCCGCTGCGGCTATAATCGCGGCTTGAAACACCCGGTGGGAGAAGCGGCCCGGCCCCCCAGCCAGGCCCGCTGCCGAAGGCGCAACGCCCGTAATCGCTCAGGCCCCATACCGCCGCGTGTACAAAACTCTGGAGAGACCGCCTGCGTACGCTGAGACAGCGGGGCAGAACCGGCGCCGAAGGGGCACGAAGCGAGCGCGGACAGGAGCGGCCCCCGGGCCATCCCTCCCCTAGCTGCCTGACCGCAGCACGCTTTTAAACTCTCAGGCAAAAGGACAGAGGGGCGCCTCGCGTGCGGCACCGCACGCTGCCTTCGGACGCCCCTGCCATGAGCCCAGCCGCCAACAGCGCAACCTCCTTGCGCGATCTCGAGCACCACGACGCCTTCATCGAGCGCCACATCGGCCCCAACGACGCCGAGATCGGCCACATGTTGGAGCAGGTCGGCTACGACTCGCTCGAAGCCCTGACCGACGCCATCGTGCCCGGCTCGATCAAGTCGACCCAGCCGCTGGCCCTGCCGGCCGCGATCAGCGAAGTCGAAGCGCTGGCCAAGATCCGCGCCATCGCCACCAAGAATCAGGTGTTCCGCAGCTTCATCGGCCGCGGCTACTACGGCACCCACACCCCGAACGTCATCCTGCGCAACATCCTCGAGAACCCGGCCTGGTACACGGCCTATACGCCGTACCAGGCGGAGATCTCGCAGGGCCGCATGGAGGCGCTGATCAACTTCCAGACCATGGTCGCCGACCTGACCGGGATGGAGATCGCCAACGCCTCGCTGCTCGACGAAGGCACCGCCGCCGCCGAAGCGATGACCCTGGCCAAGCGTTCGGCCAAGTCCAAGTCCGAGACCTTCTTCGTCTCCAAGAACATCCACCCGCAGACCCTGGAAGTGCTGCGCACCCGCGCCGAACCGCTGGCGATCGAACTGCACATCGGCGACGACGCCGAAGCGGCGACGGTCGACGCCTTCGGCGTGCTGCTGCAGTACCCGGACACCTTCGGCGCGGTCAAGGATTACCAGAGCGTCGCCGACGCCGTGCACGCGCGCGGCGGCATCGTCGCCGTGGCCAGCGACCTGCTCGCGCTGACCCTGCTCAAGGCCCCGGGCGAATGGGGCGCCGACATCGTCGTCGGCAACACCCAGCGCTTCGGCGTGCCGTTCGGTTTCGGCGGCCCGCACGCCGGCTTCATGGCCTGCCGCGACGCCTACAAGCGCTCGATGCCGGGCCGCCTGATCGGCGTCTCGGTCGACACCGACGGCAAGCCCGCCTACCGCCTGACCCTGCAGACCCGCGAGCAGCACATCCGCCGCGAGAAGGCGACCAGCAACATTTGTACCGCGCAGGTGCTGTTGGCGGTGATGGCGAGCATGTACGCCGTCTATCACGGCCCCGACGGCCTGACCCGCATCGCCCGCCGCGTCCACCGCCAGGCCACGATCCTCGCCACCGCACTCGGCAAGGCCGGCATCGCCGTCGGCAGCGGCTTCTTCGACACCCTGCACGTCAGCGGCGTCGACGCGCAGGCGATCCACGCCAAGGCGCGCGCGGCCAACATCAACCTGCGCGAGATCGATGCCGGCAGCCTCAGCATCAGCCTCGACGAAACCGTGACCCGCGACGAGCTGGTCGCCCTCGCCGGCGCGTTCGGCGTGCAGCTCGACATCGACGCGCTCGACCGCGAAGCCGTCGACGCGATCCCGGCCGCGCTGGTGCGTACTTCCTCGTTCCTGCAGCACCCGGTGTTCAACACCCACCACAGCGAACACGAGCTGCTGCGCTACATGCGCTCGCTGGCCGACAAGGACCTGGCGATGGATCGCACGATGATCCCGCTGGGTTCGTGCACGATGAAGCTCAACGCCACCGCCGAGATGATCCCGGTGACCTGGCCCGAGTTCGGCAACATCCATCCGCTCGCCCCGGCCGACCAGACCACCGGCTACACCCAGCTGATCGACGAACTCGAGGCGATGCTGGTCGAGTGCACCGGCTACGACGCGGTCAGCCTGCAGCCGAACTCCGGCGCCCAGGGCGAATACGCCGGCCTGCTGGCGATCCGCGCCTATCACCGCTCGCGCGGCGAAGGCCACCGCGACATCTGCCTGATCCCCGATTCGGCGCACGGCACCAACCCGGCCTCGGCGCAGATGTGCGGCATGACCGTGGTGGTGACCAAGACCGACAGCAACGGCAACGTCGACGTCGACGACATCCGCCGCGCCGCCGAGAAGTACAGCGACCGTCTCGCCGCGATCATGATGACCTACCCGTCCACGCACGGCGTGTTCGAGGAGGAAGTGGTCGAGATCTGCGAGATCATCCACAAGCACGGCGGCCAGGTGTACACCGACGGCGCCAACATGAACGCCCTGGTCGGCGTGGCCAAGCCCGGCAAGTGGGGCTCGGACGTGTCCCACCTCAACCTGCACAAGACCTTCTGCATCCCGCACGGCGGCGGCGGTCCCGGCGTCGGCCCCTGCGCGGTCAAGTCGCACCTGGCGCCGTTCCTGCCGAAGACCGTCGACGGCGAAGGCATCGTCGGCATGGTCAGCGCGGCGAGCTTCGGCTCGGCTAGCATCCTGCCGATCTCGTGGATGTACGTCACCCTGATGGGCACCGCCGGCCTGCGCAAGGCCACGCAGGTCGCGTTGCTCAACGCCAACTACATCGCCAAGCGCCTCGCCCCGCACTACGAAACGCTCTACACCGGCCGCAACGGCCTAGTCGCGCACGAGTGCATCCTCGACCTGCGCCCGATCAAGGACGCCACCGGCGTCAGCGCCGAGGACGTCGCCAAGCGCCTGATCGACTTCGGCTTCCACGCCCCGACCCTGAGCTTCCCGGTCGCCGGCACGCTGATGGTCGAGCCGACCGAGAGCGAATCGCAGCACGAGTTGGACCGCTTCATCGACGCGATGATCCAGATCCGCGACGAAATCCGCGCGGTCGAGGACGGCCGCCTGGACCGCGAGGACAACCCGCTCAAGCACGCTCCGCACACCGCCTCGCAGGTCACCGCGAGCGAGTGGACGCGCGCCTACCCGCGCGAGCTGGCCGCGTTCCCGCTGCCGACCCTGCGCTTGCAGAAGTACTGGCCGCCGGTGTCGCGCGTCGACAACGTCTACGGCGACAAGAACGTCATGTGCGCCTGCATCCCGATCGATGCCTACAAGGAAGAGGTCGAGGCCTGAGCCTCGGCTGGGTTGTGCTGAAGCAATAAAAAAGGCCCCGCGAATGCGGGGCCTTTTTCATCCGGCCGGCAGTGGCTGCGGCGATGCCGCAGACCCGCCGCGCCTTGCGCTTACTTCGCCAGCTTGAGCTTGCCGGCGATTTCCTCGAACTCCGCAACCGTCGACGGCGACAGGTTCGGACGACCGGCCAGGATGCCGATCGTGATCGTGCCCTTCACGTAATAGGTTTCGCCGGCTTCGACTTCCATGTTGAGGATGTCCTTGGCTTCCGAGTGCACGGTGTACTCGTGCGCGCCCGGCTCGACCGCGACGACGAAGTACTTGCCGCTGCGCAGCTTGCCCAGCTCGACCGCGCCTTCGCGCACTTTGTAGCCGACCGCGCCGCCGACGAACTTGGCCGGACGGAAGAACACGATCTGGCCCTTGCCGGCAGGCGGCGCGGCGATCAGGCCGCTGCTGGCCGCAGCCGGCTTCGCGCTTGCCGACGCAGTCGCGGCCGCGCTCGGCGCTGCCGCCGGTTCCGCCGTCGCGGCAGCGCTGCCTTCGACCGCGGGCGTGGTGCCGGCTTCGCTCTTGGCTTCCGCCGAAGCGCTCGCCTGGGCATTCGGAATCTGCTTGGCCGGATCGGAAGGCGTCTTGCCATTCCAGGCCAACGAACCGCCAGTGGCGAAGGCCGACACCGGCAGCAACAGAGCAATCAACAGGACACGCGACGACATCGACTTCATTGGACAACTTCCCCAGTTTGGGTGGTGACGGGTGGTTCGGTGGTGACCGCAGGCAAGGGGGTCTGGACCGGCGCCGCGACATCGGGCGTCAGCTCGACGTCCTGCGCCGTGCGCGCCTGGGCCTGGGTATGAGCAGGAATTTCGATCTCGCCGCCGCGCATGAACATCGCGAACACACCGACGGCGATGGCCAGGCCGATGACCTTGCCCGACTTGTCGACGCCGGCCGCGCCGACGCGGAAGCTGCGCAGTGGGATCTGCCGGCCATCGGCTTCGAGATAACGCGCGGCGAGCAGCAACTCGCCCGGCTTGCCGCCGCTGCGCGAGCGCTCGGCATGGATCACTTCGCCGACGCCGGTGGTACCGGCGGGCAACACCGGCGCGCCATCGACGCTCAGCGCTTGCGCCAAGCGCAGCCCGAACTTGTCGCCGCGTTTCAGCGTCGCCGAGCTAAGAGGCTGCAGGGTTTCGAGCAGCACGTCGGTACCGGCGGCGATGCGTCGGGCACCGGCGACGCCGACGGCTGCCAACGGCAATGCCGGTGCTGGAGCGGGCTCGGAAATGGACGCCGGGGCCGGTTCGGACACCGGCATCGCTGCCGGTGCGGGCGTGGCTGCGGACAGTGCACTCGGCGTTTCGGAAGCGGCCGGCGCCGGCTGCGGCTGATTCATCGCCAGTGCGGCGATCAACACGGTAGACATCGAAAACATGAAGGCGGCCCCCAACCGTCCTTGGCGGCCGTCACGCTATCGGAACGCCGAGGCTTTGCCAAGCGGGTTATTTGCTCCGACCACGGATTCAATGCAAGTCACATTGCGACCGCACCGGAAGCACGCCGCCGCTCGTAGCTCGGGCGGCCTGGCAGCGAGCGGCTCGCCAGCGATCGGTCGCTGCCCTGCTCGTTGCCCTTCCCCTCTCGGCTTCGCACTCCCTATGGGGCCGCAAGCGGGAGAGGGGCTCATCCGCATCGCCCCCTGGATCGCGGGCGGCCGGTCTCGACGCACGCCGCCGGCACTTCGTTCCACCCCGCCCCGGTTTCGTCGCCCCCTCCCCGGACTTCGTCGCGCCCCCACTTCCACCCGGCCGGCAGACGACTATGCTGCGTCGCAACCAGGGACCTTTCGGACGCCGTCGTGATCAGGAGTTTCTTCTTCATCCTCCGCCTGGCGGCCGCATGGTTCGGCGTGTTCCTGCTGCTAGCGATGCTGTCCTCGGCCACGCCGGGGTTGGAACACCAGGACGTGGCGCCGCTGTTCATCATCGGCATGCTGGTCGTGGCCTATGTCGTCACCAACGCCTTCTCGCATCTGCGCCGGGTGCGCCTGATCGCCGGGCATGTCGACCGCGACACCCTCGCCAACCGCCACCGTCGCCAGATCGAGGTGCCGTTCGAGGCCGGCGAGGTGTTCGACCTGCTCGATGCGGCGATCCGCGAACTGCCGCGCGTGGAAGACATCGAGAGCGCCCGCGACAGCCTGCAGGTCAGCGCCAAGGTGCAGCGCCCCAATCTGTATGGACGCAGCCGCACCGACCGCCAGGGCCGCGTGCACAACTACAGCCGCTGGACCCGCAACCAGATCCTGGCCACGGTCACGCCCGGCGAAGACAGCGGCAGCATCACCCTGATCTGCGAACCCGAGACCGGCGCCTGGAGCGACTGGTTCCGGGTCGACGGCGGCACCAACCTGGAGAATGCCGAGGCGGTCGTGCGCGCCATCAGCCGCCGCATCGCCGAACGCCGCCGCACCGAGCGCGTCAGCACCACCCGCACGGTCACCGAGAAGGAACTCGCCGTGGCCAAACTGAGCCTGCTGCACGCCCAGGTCGAACCGCATTTCCTCTACAACACCCTCGCCAGCGCCCAGTACCTGACCCGTAACGACCCGCCGCGCGCCGACATCATGCTCGGCCACCTGATCGACTTCCTGCGCCGTTCCCTGCCGCGCACCGAGGACGCGCAGTCCACGCTCGGCGACGAGCTCGACCGCTCCCGCGCCTATCTGGAAATTCTCAAGCTGCGCATGGGCGCACGGCTCGCGCTGCAGATCGACGTGCCCGAGGAACTGCGCACGATTCCGCTGCCGCCGATGATGCTGCAGACCCTGGTCGAAAACGCCATCAAGCACGGCCTGGAACCCAAGCCCGGCGGCGGCACGGTGTGGATTCTCGCGCGCCGCAACGATCACCGCGTCGCCATCACCGTCGCCGACGACGGCGAGGGCTTCAACTCCACCAACGCCGGCACCGGCATCGGCCTGCGCAACGTGCGCGAGCGCCTGCAGCTGGTGTACGGAGGCGACGCCCAACTGGCGGTCGTCGCCAATTTCCCCAACGGTGTCGCCGCGACGATCAGCGTGCCGCTGGCCGCGCGCGAGGAACCCATCCATGTCTAAGCCCGCCCCCTCCACCGCCCTGGTCGCCGAAGACGAGGCCCTGCTGCGCCAGGCGCTGATCGATTCCCTGCGCGGCGCCTGGCCGCAGTTGCAGATCGTCGCCGAATGCGAAGACGGCGCCGAAGCGCTGGAAGCCCTGGCCGAGCATCGGCCCGACATCGCCTTCCTCGACATCCGCATGCCCGGCCTGACCGGCATCGATGTCGCCACCGCCGCAGCCGAGGTCAGCCCGCAGACCCAGATCGTGTTCGTCACCGCCTACGACCAGTACGCCATCGACGCCTTCGAGCAGGGCGCGATCGACTACCTGCTCAAGCCGGTCACGCCCGAACGCCTCGCCGTCACCGTGCAGCGCCTGCAGCAACGCAGCGCCGCCAATCAGACCGATGCCGATGCGCTGTCCGAGCTCGCCCAGCAACTCGCCAACCGCGAACCCAAGCGCAACACGCCGCCGCTGACCTGGATCACCGCGAGCACCGGCCGCGAGACGCGCCTGATCCTGGTCGACGACATCGCCTACTTCCGCGCCGACAACAAATACACCACGGTCGTGACCGCCGAGGGCGAAGCCCTGCTGCGCAAGCCGATCCGCGAACTGCTCGACGTGCTCGACGCGACCATGTTCAAGCAGATCCATCGATCGACCATCGTCAACCTCAAGGCGATCGCTTCCATCGTGCGCGACGACAGCGGCAAGGGCAGCGTGCGCCTGCGCAACCGACCGGAAACGCTGACCGTCAGCCAACCCTTCATGACCCTGTTCCGCACGATGTAACGCGGCAACCCACGATCCAGGTGACCTATGCGTAATTTCACGGCTTTGCTGTACTACCTGTTCGCCTTGCTAGGTTGCGATATCGGTGCGACCACCATCGTCCACCGCGCCAGCGCCGACGGCATCGACATCATCGACAGCGAGGTACGCGTCACCGACCGCATCGCCAAGTTCGAATGCCTGGCCAGCCGCAGCGGGCAATGCCACTACACCCTGTTCCATGACGACTGCGCCGCTGCGGACAAGACCGCCCCGGCCAAGAACGCAAACGCCGATGCCTGCGTCAACCGGCCTTTCGAGCGATTCGCGATGGTCGCCGGCACCGACAAGGAAGTGATCGGCCTGGAACCGGGATTCAAGCTCTGCGTCAGCGCCGAAGACCAGGCGATGAACGCCGATTGCAAGAGTACGGCCCGCCAGTAAGCACAGCGACGAGCGGCATACCGAAACTGGGCCCGGAAGGCGGGCTCAATCGCCGAGCCCGACGAATAGGTCGAAGACAGATTGATGTCGCACCGGCTGCTGCACCGTCTGCTGCTGCACCGACTGCTGCTGTTGCGCTGGCTGCTGTTGCACCGGCCGTTGCTGTGCGCAACCGAACACTCGCGAAGGCAATCGAAGACCCGGAGGGCGGCCCGCATGGATGCGGGCCGTTTTTCATCGGGACAGGGATGTCCCGTATGAAAAAAGCCCCGCGGATGCACCGCTCGTGCGGGCTTGTGATTCAAAGAAAAGCAACTTCTTTGGTTATCTTTCTTTTGTTGCTTATGACAAAAGAAAGTAACCCGCCGCTTTAGTGGCGGAAGCTTTTAGCGTTTGACCCTGATCCTGATCCTGATCTTGCTTAAGCGAAGCGCCGCGAGACCGCGAGAACGTGGTCGCGGCTTGCGCCGCTCCTACCCTGACGGGCTGCGGCCGGTATCGGCGCGAGATTGAGGCGTCGTGATCGCGGCTCACGCCGCTCCTACAGGAGAAGGATTCGCTACGCGCCCTCTTCAAGCAAGAGCAGAGCTTCCGTCTGCTGACGCGGCCGGGTTACATTCTTTTACTAAGCTCAAAAGTCCGTCTGAATTCCCTTCGGTCAAAGCTAACCGAAAAAAAAGCTTTCCTTGCAAGGGCACAGGCCACGAGTTCGTAGCTCGCGCCGGGAGTTTCCGATAAGACGTCCCTGTCTTATCGGGTCATTTCAATGAAAGCTGGCCGCACGTCCTGTGCGGCGCCCTCCGGGTTTACGGTTGCAACGCTAGCTCGGAACTGCGCCAGGCTTTAAAGGCACCAGCAAAGGCAACCGCGAAGACAGAGACAGACGCAGAGGCGGAGGCAGAAGCAGAAGCAGAAGCAGAAGCAGAGCAGCCACTTTGACGGGCCACCCACGCCCCTCCCCCGAATTGCTTCATTACTGCACAAATCCGCCCCAAATCCTTTGGGCCACCCCTACCTCCCCCACAACCAGCGCGACTGTAAAGTCGCGACCAAACCTCATAGTTGCCCCAAGCCACGGGCCTTTCTCGCGCTCGATAACCTGCTGCGATCACAATGCAGGCAGCGCCTCGCATTGCACCGCAGCGGACTGCACCGTCGTTGGCGCGGACACAGCCCTGGATTTCGGCGCCGATACCGGCACGCTGACGCCGGGCGTCGGCGCGCACGCGGTCAGCGGCGGTGCGAGCGGCCAGGATCGGGTCTGCGCAACGGTCGATGAAGCAGACGGCAGGCTGCGCATGAAATCGACCGTCTCGATAATCCAGCCGCGGTTGTCGCCGACCCGCTGCGAGCACATCACCGGGCTCCAGACTATGAAACCCGACGCCTTCGCGCCCAGTTGATCCAATTGCCGACGCCAACGATCCGCCGGCAGGTACGTCGGCTCAGGATCGCCGCCGCAGGTCGCCTCTTCCTGCGGCCGGATATAGGGAATCAGCGGCTTGCTGGGATTGACGTTGCGCGCGGAGACCACGCGATTGTCGAGCCGGCGCTCCCAGGTCGCCTGAGTCAGGCCGGAGGCGGTGTACAAATGCGGAAAGAAGCCGTCCTGGTACTGCGACAGATCGCGCGCGCAATCGAGGTACTGGTCGGTGTTCGGCCCGAGCAGATCGTAGGCGCCGATCATGCGGTCCGGCACGGCTTCCTTGGCCCACAAGAACAACTGGCGCCAGAGCCTGTAGCGTCGATGCGCTTGTGCGGCATCGACGTTCTTGATCCAGATGTTCTCGAAGTCGAGCACGACCGGCCCGCGATGCACTGCGGCGGCTTGTACCGCGGCCTGGAAATCGGCCTTGGGCGGCAACTTGTCCTCGGCCGTGCAGGCGATCCACTCCTGCCGCTGGTACAGGATGTTCGCCTTGACCAGCCCGGCCTCGCCGACGAGGTCGACGTCCTGATAATGGGTGTTGTCGTAGGCATGGAACGGTGCGGCCGCCGACTGCTGCGCGTGCGCAGCCAACTGCGGTCCCGCGAACATCATCGTTCCGACCAGGATCGCCAGTGTGCTGGCCGGTGAGTGTCGCCCTGTCTTCATTGCGAATCGTCCTTTGCGGGCTCTCGCGCAACCGTCGTTGCGATGCGCGAAAGCAATGGGGGATCCGAATTCTAGTCACGCCCCCGAACGCAGGCCGCGTGCCGCTTCACAGTGCGCAACGAGCGCAGCCCGGGCGCGGCCAAACGAGAAGCCCCGCGATCGCTCGCGGGGCCTTCGCCTTGCAGACTCGACTATCGCGGTGGATCCGGCCGATCAGTTGTCGGGATCGTTGGCGAGATGGCGCACGACCGTGCCGCCGTAGTACAGCGCCATGAAATCGCCTTGGTCGGTGATGTACCAGGCCATGCCCGGATACGGTGCGCCGATGACGCCGCCACGGCTGGTCCACAGCACCGCATCGTCGGAGATACGCAGGACATTGAACACGGCGAAGGGCTCGAACACGGTCTTGTAGCCGCCACTGCCGTGAGTCTGGCTGTTCCACAACGGGCGCGAGTCGGCGACGCGGTAGAAGACCAGGTTGCCGTCGCCCTGCATGGTCAGCCGGTACTGCAGGTTGTTCGAATAGATCGATTGCCCGGCCCACAGGGTCGTGCCCTCGGGGATCTGCTTCAGCGCCGACTGGGCCAGAGCCGTTTGCGACACCGTCAACAGCAGGCACAAGGCCAACATATGCAGGAAACCTGCGGCTACCTTTTTCATCGATACACTCCACTCCATGGGGAGGCTCGACTTCAGCGAACCCAACGCGCACGATCAAGCGTGCGAGCCACGAATCGGCTGCATGCAGATGCCAATCGTGACCGATTCGGGCTCGCGTCCGTGATCGGCACTCGCCACGAACGACGCGGGCCGATCCCCCATCGCATACTCTTCCAGGCACGGCCTTCGACGATGGATTATCGCTCGCCCCATAGGGCATGCACGCATACCGCCGCGCCGTTCTCCAACCTGTGACGGACCGTTCGGATCGCGACGAAACCCTGCGCGACCAGCCGCTCGGCGCATGCTGTAGCGATCGAGTCTAGCTGCGATTCGCTCGGCGGTTGAAACACCAGGCACAGCGCGCCGCCGGGCTTGAGCACGCGCGCCAGCACCCGCAACTCGACCGTCGGCCGCAGCCAGAAGACATTGACGTTGACGGCGAAGGCCTTGTCGAACCTGTGCGCCGACGATTCGAAGCAAGCCAGGTCGGTGGCGAGAAACACGGCCTTGCCGGATGCGATATGAGCGGCGTTGCGCCTGGTCGCGGCCGCGATGGCCGCGGGCGACCGGTCGATGGCGGTGATCCGCCCGCGGTCGAGGCGTGGACAGATCGACGCCACGGCGGCGCCGTTACCGCAACCGATTTCGAGCAGTTCGTCGGCGGCGGCCGGATCGAGCCGCTCGACCGCCCAGAGGATTCGACCCGGGGTTCTGGCTTGCATCCGTGGCCTCCGTGCGTACCGAACGACCCTGCAATCAGGGACTGGAACCAGCGCCCATGGAACGAACCGCAGCGATGGCCTGACCCACGATCTCCAGGCCGGAGCGGGTCGCCGCGCGCGATGCGCCGGCGAAGCCGAACACCAGCCCGCCACGCTCGCTCGCACCGTATTTCGACAAGGGATGCACCACCACGCCGGCGCGTGCGCATTCGGCGGCGACGGCGCGATCGTCGATCGCCAGGCCCTGCTTGAACAAGGCGGCGACATGCATGCCGGCGGTGGCGGGGCCGAACTCCAGCACCTCGGTCAAGGCGCGGGCCTGTTCGAGGAAGTCCAGGCGGCGCTCGTCGTAGATCGTGCGGGTCTTGCGCAGGTGGCGGGCCAGATGGCCTTCCTGGATGAAGGCCGCCAGCACGCCCTGCATCAGCAAGGCAGTGTGGCCGTCGGCGACATGTTTGGCGTCGACGAAAGCCGCGATCAGGCGTTCGGGCACGATGGCATAGGCGATGCGCAGCGCCGGAAACAGGATCTTGTTGAAACTGCCGACGTAGATGACGCGTCCGCCGTCGTCCATGCCCTGCAGAGAAGCGATCGGCCGGCCTTCGTAGCGGTAGTCGCCGTCGTAATCGTCTTCGATCACATAGGCGTCGTGTTGCCGAGTCCAGTCGAGCAAGGCCTGGCGCCGCTCCATCGACATCTCGTAGCCCATCGGATACTGGTGCGCGGGTGTGACGTAGGCCAGGCGCGCATCCGGCGCCAGCCTGCGGCCCGCGGCGACATCGAGCCCCTGTTCGTCGACCGGCACCGGCACGACTTGCAGGCCGGCCGCACGCAGGCAGTGCTGCACCGGCTGGTAGCCCGGTGTTTCCGCCCAGGCGAGGTCGTCGGTATCGGCCAGTACTTTTCCGGCCAGCTCCACCGCCTGCTGGGTGCTGGTGACCACGATCACCTGCTCGGGCGAACAGCGCGTGGCGCGCATCGCCGAGGCGTGCGCGGCGATGGCCTCGCGCAGGGCCGGCAAGCCATTGCTGGCGCCATAGGCCCAGTACGCGGTGCCGGCTTGTGCGGCCTCGCGCTGCAGCAGACGGTTCCACACCGCACGCGGAAACAGATCGATCGGCGGCAGCGAAGGCGTGAACGGGATCGCCGACGCCGGCTGGTAATGGCCGGGATAACTCCGCAGCGCAGTCGCTCGCCTCGACAATCGGCGTTCGTCCTCGACGGCCGCGGCTTGCGTGCTGCGCTTGGCGGCGAGCGGGCGCGTATCGCGTTCGGGCAGGCTCGCGGCGACGAAACTGCCGGCGCCGCGGCGCCGCACGATATAGCCGTCGGCGACCAACTGGCCCAGTGCCCAGTCGACGGTGTTGCGGGCGACGCCGAGGTCCTGGGCCAGGACCCGGCTCGACGGCAAGCGCGCATTCGGTGCCAGCGCGCCGCTGACGATGGCGCTGCGAATGCGCTCGCAGATACGCGCGTACGCAGGCTGACCCTGTCCCGTCTCGAGACCGGTGACGTCGACGGAGAATACCGAACCGGCATGCTTGGCCATGCCGCGCATACTAGCCCTTGATGCGCGTGTGCTCCATCGTCCAGTTGGTTTCCCAATGACGGCCGCCGTCCTGCGAGAACGCCTGCTCCCAATGCGCGGCATCCAGGCCCAGGCGCTTCCAGCGGAAGCGGACCTTGACCGGGCGCCCTTCGTCGCTGTCGTCGCCGAAGAACTCGCCGTCGTCGCCGACGAAGCCGCCGACCACGGGTGGAAACAACCGGCCGCTGCTGCTGTTGATCCAGTACAGATACCAGCGCCGTTGCTCGAGGTTGAACACGCGCACGGTCATGCCGGACCAGCCCTTGGTCGGAAACACGCCGTCGTCGATGTTCACCACCCCGCCGAGCCGGCTTTCGCAGCTGAGCGTGGCCGGGAACTCGTCCCATTCGTCGCTGCCGACCCAGCGTTGTTTCAGGCGTCGGTTGGCGAAACTCCAGCGGCCGACGAAGAAATCGAAATCGTGGAGGTCGCCGGTCGGAATCGCGATGTTGGGCCCGGCCTTGCCGGCAGCGTCGGGGCTCGCCGCAAGCGAGGATGCGCTATCGCTCGCGGCCGCTATCGGCGCCAGACTCATCGCGGCCGCGCCGGCGATGGCATCGATGAGGATCTGCCGGCGCGAGGTCGAAGTCGGTCTGTGCATGCAGGGCGCTCGTGGACGGGAAGCCTGCGCAGAAGTTGCGCGCTGCGCATCCAGGCTGGAAGCGCCATTTTGCCGCGACGTCATGGGCCACGCGGAGGACGGATGCGCCGCCCTACTGCGCCGCGGCGTCGAGCGCTGCGCGCCGGCGCTCCAGGGTTTCGGCCAGGGCCGGGTCGATATCGCCGCGATGCGCCTGCAGAAAACTCTGCAAGGCCTCGCGGTACTCATGCACGAACTGCGCATTATTCGGGCTCAGCGCCCATTGCGCGGCGGCCTGATCCAGCGCGGCCTGGGCCTCGACCAGCCGCTGGCGTTTTCCGAACTCGGAACGCTCGGCGATGATCGCGATGTTGCGCTCGAAACCCGGAATATAACGAACGACGAAACGCTCGCCCTGCGGCGGCACCAGGAAACGGTCGCCCAGCGGATACAGGCTTGCGGTCAGGGTATCGAACCCGATCTTGAGGTCGCGGCCGTCGGCCGTTCTCAGCACCGCCGTGTAGTTCCAGATCGGCTGCTCGTTGAAACTGGCCTGGGCCGGCTCGCTGCCGACGATCACGGCCGTACCCTCGCTGCCGAAGGCTTCGAGAAAACTCGTGTTGGCCAGGCGGCCGACGAAGATATTGGCGAACGCCGCCAGCCAGCCGACGAAGCACCACCACAGCCAACGGCTGCTGCCACTGCGTTGGTACAGCCATACCGCCGGCAGGTTGCACAGGCCCAGGATCAACGGGAACGACCAGTACGGATGCTGGCTTATGAAATACAGCACGGCGGACGGTATGGCCAAGTTATCGGGTTCCTCCGAACGGACGCGGACACCGGCACGGGCCCTGGATCGTCGCAGCGTTCGCCCGACCTTAGCGCCGGGCGTGTTACAGGCGCGCGCTTGCCGTCCAACCTCATACCCCGACATCGGCGCGGTACCAACGCAGTGGCCTGGCGACCGGCGCCAGAATGGCCCTTGCTGCGTCACGGGCGTCATCGCATGGTGCGCTCATCGCTCGCCGGTCGAGCCCGCCCTGAGCGCCCAATCGAACGATGATCGCCCCTCCCCTCCTTCGCATGGGCCTGTTGGCTGCCAGCCTCAACGTCCTGTTCGCATTCGATGCCCAGGCCGCCCAAGCCGCGCCCGTACCGACGCACAAGGGCGCCAGCGCCGCAGCGCGGGATGGACAGCGCGACTTCGACTGGGAGATCGGCGCCTGGAAAACCCGGGTGTCGCGGCTCCAGAGCCCGCTCAGCGGCAACGAGACCTGGCTCGAACTGGAAGGCACGACCGTGGTGCGCAAGCTGTTCGACGGCCGCGCCAACCTCGCCGAGCTCGACATCGCCGGCCCCTCCGGTCGCATCCAAGGCATTTCGTTGCGCCTGTACGAACCGCAGGCGCGGCAGTGGAACATCAACTACGCCAACCTGCGCTCGGGCACGCTCACCGCGCCGATTGCCGGCGCCTTCAAGGACGGGCGCGGCGAATTCTTCGGACGCGATACCTTCGACGGCCGGCCGATCCTGGTCCGCTTCGTCATCGAATGCGCGACGCGCGACGTCTGCCGTTTCGAGCAGGCTTTCTCCGCCGACGACGGCAAGCGCTGGGAACTGAACTGGATCGCGACCGATACCCGCATCGCCGACCCTACGCCCACTGAATAGCCAGGCCTCACTGAAGAGCCGTTGCCGGCGTTCGCCCCTTGCCGTAGCGTTTCCGCTCTGAAACGGCGGACGATCCGCCGGCTTATTGCTCGACGGCACGAGGCGCATGGCCCGCAACCCGCATCGCCACATGCAATGGTTCCAGCAAGCGCCGTGCGCGGCGCTGCGGCCGTTCGTGCGGCGTTTCATGGTGGTGGAATTCGTCGCCGACCGCGCCGATACGCATCTGCCCGATACCGGCACCGTAGCCGCGTTTACGTTTAGGGGCCGCTGCCGCATCGACGGCGGCCGCTGGATGCCGCAAGCGGCGTTCACCGGCTTGCGCGATACCTTGCGCGCGCACGACCACCACGCCGGGCATTCGGTGCTGCTGGCCGCGTTCACCCCGGTCGGTGCGGCGGCGTTTCTGCGGCCCTCGCAGGAAGCGCTCAGCGGCATCACGACCGACCTGAGCGAGCTGCTGGACCGAGCCGACGAGCTCGAACGCCTGCACGAACAACTCTCCAGCGCATCCGACCATCCCCAGCGCATCGCACAGTTGCAGCACTTCCTGTTGGCGCGCTTGCGCGAAAACGCACCCGACCCGCTGATGGCGGCCGCGGTGAGCTGGCTCGAACGCCGGCCCGCCGGCCGTCGCATCGACGCGCTGACGCGCTACATCGGTCTGAGCCAGAGCGCGCTTGAACGACGCTTCCGCCGCGTGGTCGGGGTGACGCCGAAGAAATTCGCCTCGATGCTGCGGCTGCAACACGCGGTGCGTCTGCAAGCGACCGGCCTGGATCTGACCGAGGTCGCACTGGCCGCCGGTTATTACGACCAGGCCCATTTCAACCACGACTTCCGCCGCGCCACCGGCAGCGCACCCGCCGCATTCTTCGCTGCGCACGAACCGGCCTGAGCGCCGATTTTTTACAAGCCGGCGTCCCGGCTTCACGGCAGCATGCGCACATGGTCGCCGCCCGCCGTTACCGCCTCGCCCCGCTACGCGCTGCGCTGCTGTCCGCAGCGCTATGGCCCGCGCTCGCGCTGTCGGCATCGGCGGAGACCGCCTCTCTACCAGCGAGCCCCTCCATGACTGCCATGAATACCTTCGTCATCCTGTTCCGTCGCGACCGCGGGTCTTTGTCCGAAGCCGAACGACTCAGCCTCGGCCGCGACATCGGCGCCTGGGCGCGCCGGCACAACGAGGCCGGGCACCAACTCGCCCCACGGCTGCTGGCCCCCGAAAGCCGCCACATCGGCCCGCACCGCGGCACCGTCGAGGCCGACCCCCTGCCGATCACCGCCCTGCTGTTCCTGGAAGCGCGCGACCTGGACGAAGCCGCGCGCGTCGCCGAGTCCCACCCCGGCATGCGCCACGGCTTCACCGTCGAGGTGCGTGCGTGGTCGGCGCCGAATCCCACCTCGGCCCCGGCCAACGCGACGCCGTAAGCGCCGCAGCCCCCGGCCCGGAGGCGCGAACCGCCTTAATGTGGACGGTCTTAATTCTGCAACACAACTGCCACACACTGCCGCAGGTCCGGTTCCGCGAGCGCGGGACCGGACATTGAAGCGGCCGATCGACGGTCCGCAACGAGGCGAGACGAGAACGATGGCGACACCCTTGATCCGCGGCCTGATGCTGGCCCTGCTGCTCGCCCCGTTCACCGTTCTCGCGCAGTCCGCCTATATCGATATCGAGCAACGCCTGAGCGCGGAGCAACTGAGCGAGGTCGGCCTGTCGCCCGCGCAACTGCAGTTGCTCAACCGCATGTTGCGCGAAGCCAGCGCGAAAGACCCCGCCCCGGCGGTCGCTGCGACCTCCGCGGCACCCGTCACATCCGCAGCGCCGGAAGCCGGCCAGCGTAGCGCCGCGCAGTACATCGGTCTCGACGACCAACCGATCAAGAGCCGCCTCAAGGGCGACGTGGCGGGCTGGGAGCCCGGCACCGTGTTCGAACTCGACAACGGCCAGCAATGGAAAGTGCTCAAGGGCAGCATGAAGCTGCGCAAGCCGCTGATCGCGCCCGAGATCCTGGTCGTCCCCGGCGTCGCCGGCCGCTGGTTCCTGCAGGTCGACGAGGACATGCCGAAGGCGCGGGTATATCGGATCGATTGAGGCGTTTCCGACTCCGGTCGCGCCGTTCGGCCCCTGTAGGAGCGATGTCTTACTGGATTTCCTTCGGTCATAAGTCGCGAGCACGGGACGCGCAGGAGCGACAACGCCCGGGTCATCTGTCGAAGCCGCGTGCTGTCGCAAGGGTAGGAGCGGCGCAAGCCGCGACCGCGTCCTTTCGATCTTGCGGCGCAACGCTCAAGCAAGATCAAGATCTAGATCTAGATCTAGATCTAGATCCAGATCAAACGCCAAAAGCTTCCGCCACTAAAGCGGCGGGTTACTTTCTTTTGTCATAAGCAACAAAAGAAAGGTAACCAAAGAAAAATGCTTCTCTTTGAATCACAGGCCCGCACGTTCGGTGCATACGCGGGGCTTTTTCATACGGGACATCCCTGTCCCGATGAAAAACGGCCCGCATCCATGCGGGCCGCCCTCCGGGTCTACAAGCGTCCTCGCAAGATCGTAGCTGCGCCAGGCAAAACCAACAGCAACGACATCAGCAGCAACAGCAACAGCAACAGCAAATAGACCGCCGTTGCCGTTGCCGTTGCCGTTGCCGTTGCCGTTGCCGTTGCCGTTGCCGTTGCCGTGAAAGCATGGCGCAGCGACGAACTTGCGAGAACACCTGGAGACCCGGAGGGCGGCGCACAGGACGTGCGCCGTTTTTCGATAGGACAAGGATGTCCTATCGAAAAATCCCGGCGCAAGCGGCGAACTCGCAGGGGAGCTTCGTCAAGGAAAAGCATTTTTCTTTGGTGACTTTCTTTTGTTGCTTTGGACAAAAGAAAGTTACCCGCCGCTTTAGTGGCGGAAGCTTTTGGCGTTTGATCTTGATCTTACGTGAGCGATGCGCCGCAAGCTCGTCATAACGCGGTCGCGGCTCGCGCCGCTCCTACCCCTGCGAAAGTAGGCCACTTCGATGCATGACATCGGCGTTGTTGCCTCTGCGCGTCCCGTGGTCGCGACTTATGACCGAAGGAAATCCAGTAGGACGTCGCTCCTACATGAGACCACGGAAAGCAACGAAGCGAGATTGGAAAACGGAGTCGCGGCTTATGCCCCTCCTGCCGGACTGCGGAGTACCCCAGAAATTCTCCAGCCAATCGCCTAGCCCCCCGCAGACTCACTCTCCCCCGCCAACATATCGATCAACGCCCGCGACGCCGCCGACAAACGGCGATGCGGGGCATAGATCAGCGAGAACGGCCGCGAGCGACCGCGCAACTGCGGCAGCAATTCGACCAGGCGGCCGCGCCGCAGCCGGTCTTCGACGATGAAGTCGTAGCTCTGGCAGATGCCGACGCCCTGCTCGGCCAACGACACCACACCCAGTACGTCGTCGGATATCAGCATCTGCGATGCCGGCGTCCAGTCGATATCGCTGCGCTCGTTGCCGGCGTGCTGCTCGCTGCGGAACAGCCAGTTCGCGACACGGCCGGTGCTCGGCATCACGAAGGGAATGCAGACGTGCCGGCGCAGGTCTTCCAGGGTGCGCGGCAAGCCCGCGCGTTCCAGGTAGGCCGGCGACGCGACCAGGCACAAGGCCGCGTCTTCGAGCTTGCGCGCGACCAGGCCGCTGTCGGGCAGTTGGCCGAGGCGTATCGCCAGGTCGAAGCCTTCGGCGACCAGGTCGACGTTGCGGTTGGCGATGTTGAGTTCGATCTGCACCTGCGGGTAGCGAACGGCGAAGCGCTGCAACAGCGCCGGCAACCGGTAATGACCGTAGGTGGTCGGCACGCTGAGGCGCACGAGCCCGCTCAGTTCGCCGTCCTGGCCCTGGATCGCGCGCTCGGCGTCGTCGATCAGGGCGAAGGCAGCGCGCGAATGCTCTAGGTACACACGACCGGCCTCGGTCAGGCCCTGGCGACGGGTGGTCCGGCGCAGCAATTGGCTGCCCAGGCGGGTTTCGAGCCGGCCGATGGCGCGGCTGATCACCGACGGCGTGGTCGACAACGCTACCGCGGCCGCAGTCAGGGAACCGTGTTCGACGACGGCAACGAAGGCTTCCACATCCCCGAGATGGTCGAATCGCCGGCTCATTCTTGCCCCTAGAGAACAAATCATTTCCCGATGGAGGATTTTATCGCCGAAAACAGAGGTAATACAGTGCCCATCACCTCCTTCCCCTCAGGAACGCTCATGTCCCCGAACCCTGCCGCCGGCCTCAAGCCGGTCTTGTTCGTCCTCACCAGCCACGGCCGCAAGGGCGACAGCGGTCAGTCGACCGGCTACTACCTAGGCGAGGTCACCCATCCGCTGGCCGAACTCGAGGCCGCCGGCATCGCGGTCGAGTTCGCCTCGATCCAAGGCGGCGAACCGCCGGTGGACGGCGCCGACGTCGACGACGCCACCAACGCGCGCTACTGGAACGACCCGCACTTTCGCGAAGCCGTGCGCCATACCTTGCCGCTGCACGACGCCGACGCGTCCCGCTATTCGGCGATCTTCTTCGCCGGCGGCCACGGCGCGATGTGGGACTTCCCCAACAGCCCGGCGGTGCAGCGGGTCACGCGCGAGATCTACGAAGCCGGCGGCGTGGTCGGCGCGGTCTGCCACGGCCCGGCCGCGCTGGTCGAGGTGACCTTGAGCGACGGCGCCTATCTGGTCGCCGGCAAGCGCGTAAGCGCGTTCACCGACGATGAGGAGCGCGCCGTGAAGCTGGAGGGCGTGGTGCCGTTCCTGCTCGCCAGCCGGCTGAGCGCACGTGGCGCGCAGCATCAGCCGGCGCCCGACTGGACCTCGCAGGTCGTCGTCGACGGCCGCCTCGTCACCGGCCAGAACCCGCAGTCGGCCAGCGCCGTCGGTGCGGCGATGCGCGAGCTGCTGCTCGCCCCGGCCTCCGCATAACTCTCATACGGACTACTTCGATGAAACCGATGCAAAAACTCGTGGCCGCGATCGCTCTCGCGCTGAGCTTCGGCAGCGCCCACGCCGGCAATGTCCTGGTGGTGCTGTCCGATGTCGATCACCTCGACCTCCGGGACGGCAAGACCTTCGCCACCGGCTTCTATCTCAACGAACTGATGCAGCCGGTGAAACTGTTGCTCGATGCCGGCCACCAGGTCACCTTCGCCACGCCGCAAGGCCGGGCGCCGACCGTGGACCGCTCGTCGATCGACCCGATGTACTTCGGCGGCGACGCCGAGGCCTTGAAGACGCACCAAGCCCTGCTCGATCGCCTGGCGATCACCGCGAAAGACTCATCGCCGGTGCTCAGCCTCGCCCGCATCGAACAGATCGGCTACGGCCGGTTCGACGCGGTCTACATCCCCGGCGGTCACGCGCCGATGCAGGACCTGCTGCACAGCCCGACGCTCGGCCGTCTGCTCGGCGATTTCCACCAACGCGGCAAGACCACCGCCCTGGTCTGCCACGGCCCGATCGCCCTGCTCTCGACCCTGCCGCAGGCTCAGCGGTTCACGGCGCAGCTGGCAGGCTCCGGCAAGGCCACCGCGCCGACGCAGTGGATCTATGCCGGCTACCAAGTCACCGTGATCAGCAACCAGGAAGAAGAGCTGGCCAAGGCCGCGCTCGGCGGCGGGGCGATGAAGTTCTATCCGCAGACCGCACTGCAACAGGCCGGCATGCGTTATCGCAGCAATACCGCGCCGTGGAGCGCGAACGTCGTGGTCGATCGCGAGTTGATCACCGGGCAGAACCCGGCCTCGGCGGTCGCTGTGGCGAAGGAATTGCTGTCGCGCTTGAAGTAAGCCGCGGCGCAAGGCCGGCAGCGAGCCCGAGCCCGGCATTGAGAGTCATGGCCCTGAGAGTCCCCCCTCCAATCGCCGTAGCGACTTCGCTCGCCCTGCCGGCCAAGTTTTTTTCCCGACATGTCACGTTCCCCGTAGCTGGTTCGTCAGACCTATGACGATGCAACACACACCCAGCCACGAGGAACGACGACATGCACACGCAAGCACGAATGAACAACCCCGCTCTGATCCACGCGGACACGATGAAGGCGCTGTGGGCGCTGAAAGCCTCGACCGAGAACAAGGGCGTACCGGCTCGGACGCTGATCCTGATCGAACTGCGCGCCAGCCAGATCAACGGCTGCAGCGTCTGCGTCGACATGCATGCGCGCGAGGGCAAGAAGGCCGGCGAAAGCGACGAGCGTCTGTTCGCGGTGTCGGCCTGGCGCGAGGCGCCCTATTTCAACGAAGCCGAGCGCGCCGCGCTGGCGTTGACCGAGGCGTTGACGCGGATCAGCGACCGTCCCGATGCGGTCTGCGACGAGGTCTGGAACGAAGCCGCCAGGCACTACGACGAAGCCGCACTGGCCGCGCTGGTGGTGGCGATCGCCAACATCAACGTGTGGAACCGGCTCAACGTCGCGGTGAAGCAACCGGTCGGCGCCTGGAAGGCTTGAGCCAACGCCTACCGCGGATAAACGAACGGCGGCCCGAGGCCGCCGTTCGCCGAAGCCGATGACGGCTGAAACTCAGCCCATCACGGCGCGGCGCGACTCGGTCTGCGTCGGCGTTTCGGTCTGCGCGAGCTGGGCCACGACCGGCTGTTCGGCCGGCTGCGACAGGGCGCGCGATTGATCGAGAAACACACGGCGATTGCCCGGATCGTCGAGCCCGCCCTGGACGACGAAGAAGCCGGCGCCGTTGTTGCTCGCCACCACGTGATCGATCCGGTCCATGCCGTGCGCGCGCGCATCATGGGCGGCATGGGTCGCGGCGTTGCGATAGCCCTGCTCGCCCTGGAAATCCAGGGTGCGGCTGTCGATGCCCTGCAAGCCGCGCAGGGCCTGTCCGTACAAGGCGTGGTTCGGGTGGTCGGGATTCGCCGGCGAGGTCGCCGGATGCGCATCGCGGCCCGAATGGATCGGGCTCACCGCGGCGGTGCCTTGCGGATACAAGGTCGGCGACGCCATTTCCTGCGCCTTGATCACCGCATCGATGTAGTGCACGTCGATGCCGTGCTTGATGCCGTTGCCCGGGATCATCCGCCGCCAGAACGATTGCGGGTCGGGATCGGGCAGTTCGATCTTGTGCCCGACCGCGTCCGGCATCGCCCACTTCAGCGGAATGCTGTGCTCCTGCAGGTCGGTCAGGATTTCGTTCTTGACCGCATAACGCCGGACCTGGCCGCTGTTGGTGACTTCTTCCTTGGCGCGGTCGGCATCGATGCCGATGCGTTCGAGCGTCTTGTCGTGCACGCCCGCCGAGTTGAAGGTCACCGCCGGAATGCCGCTGCTGATCGAAGCGGCGCCGGCCAGGCCGCCGCCGAGCGAATGGCCGGTGATGACGACTTCGTTGCCGAAGGCGACGCGCGCTTCGCGGGCGAGCGCGATGGCCTGGTTGTACTGGGCGTCTTCGAGACCCACGCCCTGGCGCAGATTGGTCAGCCAGTCCTTGCCTTCGTCGGTGCCGGAATAGGCCAGGACGTAATGGCCCTTGTCGTCGCCGTAGATGCGCGCAAGGAAACCGCTGTCTTCGTTCTTCAGCGTGGCCGGGTCGATGCCGGCGTCGCGCAGCTGCTCGGCATTCAAGGGCTTGAAGCCGTCGATGCCGGGACCTTCGTCGTACAGGTCGGCCATCAGCCGCGCCAAAGTCTTGTCGATCGGCTTGGCGTCCTGGCCTCGGACTTGCTCGGCAAACGACGGTTCACCGCCGCTGGCGGGACGCGCGGACTGCTCGCTCATGATTCGATCTCCCTGAAATCCCTGGAATCCTTGAAACCCCTAAATACCGAGTGCGGCGCGGCGGCGATCGCTCTCCTGATCCGCGCGCCACGCGCTGCCAGCCGCGGCAATGCTCAGCCGCCGCTTTCCACCGCAATGTCGTGCTCGCGCAACCAGGCCACCAGTGCCTCGCGATCCTGGCGGGTCTGCGCGTTCAACAGACTCGGCGGAGTCATGAACAAATAGCGCTGGAAGGTGACGTTCTGGCGATTGCGCGCATCGGCGTCGGTGCCGGCCTTGAGCAAGTCCAGCGCGCGATTGGGCTGGTTGATCTTGCCGGCCACGTGCAGGGCGGTATTGCCCAGGCGGTCGACGTGATTCGGGTTGGCGCCGGCTTCGAGCAAGCGATGGAACTGGACCGAGCGCTCGCCCATCAAGGCCGCGCTGAGCGGGGCCGAGCCGTTTTCGCCATGCGGGGTGTCCGGCGCCGCGCCGTGCGCGAGCAGGACGTCGAGATAAACCGGATCGTTGGCCATCGCCGCCATATGCACGACGGTGCCGCCGTCGATGCCCGGCTCGGCCGGATCGGCCCCGGCTTCGAGCAAGGCCTTGAGGCCGTCGAGGCTTTGATTGAGCACCGCCCATTCGAGCAGGGTGACGTTCTTGTCGCCATGCGTACGCAGGTCCACGCCCGCGGCCAAACGCCGGATGTCCGCGCTGTCGCCTGCGGCGACCGCCTCGGCCAATTCGGCCACGGCCGGATCGGCGAACACCTCATGAATATCGACTACTGCCATCTTGCACTCCTCCTGAGCACTGCCTACCCCATAGGCCCGCTGCGTGGCGGGACGTCGAACGACGCGCACGGAACGTATCCCCTACCGTAGCGTCTTGCGACATACGGTGTCGTACCGTGGCGGGGCCAGCCTAGCAAGAACCGTGAAGGCCCGCAGCCGGGTCGGACCGCGGTCACAAAACCAGGCCGGATCGCCGGGCTCGACACGGCTCGGCCGTGGCGATCCGCATCCGCGCACGGCGATGCTGGCAGTCGCGCATGCCGTCGTCGTGACAACGCCGAAAACCTCATCGATACCGACGGAATCGAACCAGCCGTGGGTCAGCGCGAATAGGCCTCGGCGCAGGCCTGCAAGCGCGCGACGCCGCCCCATTGTTCGAAGCGACGCTGAGCCGTCTCGTCGATGCGTTGCGGGGTCATGAAGGGGTTCGCGGTGTCGCGGGTGCCGGGAAAGATCAGCACGATCGCTCGCGGCACGGTCCAGCCGCGGCCGCTGAACTCGCCGCGTCCGCGCACTTCGCGGTAATTGGCCGGCAAGGCGCTGCGACCGAGCAGACGTCCGTTGAGCGCAATCGAGGCTTCACCGAGTTCGCGCGAAGGGCCGCTGTCGCCGACCACGGCAAACACCGGCTGGTCGCTGCCCGGCTTCATCGCCACCGCAAGGTCGCCGACCTTGGCCCGGCTGGAAAACGGCGAAGGGCTCTTGGGGATCACCAACGCCGGCGTGACCAAGGCATCGACATAGGTCTCTATGTCGCAGGCGTCGCCGCCGCCCGGCTTGCGCAGCGACGTCGCCGAGACCAGGAAGCCGTCCACCGCCGGACAGGGCTTGCCGTCGCGGAAGGGAATGATCGCCGGCGAGATCTTGGTGCGCCGCAACGGCTCCGCCGGCCAGCCGGCCGCGGCGGCCTGCTGGGTGGCGATGCGACGCGCCTTCAGCCCCGCGCTCGACAGGCCGGCGCAGGCGTCGCTCATCGCATTGCACAGATTATTGAGCGCTCGGGTCTCGCCCCAGAAATCGTCGACACTGTAGGAACGACGGGTGCCGTCGGTGTTGACGTTGAGGCCTTCGACGAACAACAGCGCCGAACCTTCAGGATCGGACCAGACCGCGGTCTGGCCGCCGCGCGCATTGCCGTCGGGCTGCACGAAGGAGCGGCTCATTCCGCATTCGGCCGTGCGCGCCGGCCCGGCGACGAGCAGCAGGCCGCAGGCCACGGCGGCCGCCACCAGCAGTTTCTTGATGAACAGGTGCGAATGCGTGGCCATGGCCCTCTCCTGTGCCGACCACGAGGAAAACGGCCCCGGCGACGCGGCGCGGCCAAATGCGCCGCGCCTGCTACGCCCAACCGTCGCGACAGCTCGCTCAGTCGGCGACGACGCTGCGATGATCGAGATGCAGAGCGAAGCCGCGCGCGCCCACCGATTCGAGCCCGGGCTTGAGCGTCATCGACGGCACCTCGTAGTCGCCCGCATTCTGTTTGCGGTACGGAATCGGCGCCTGCGTCCACAAGCCATCCATGCGCTTGCGCAGCTCGGCTTCGGCAACCGCGAAACGTTCGGCATTGAGGCCGTCGCTGCGATAGACCACGAACGGCGGCAGCACGTCGAAGCCCGGGTAATACAGCACGCCGTGGTTAATCGGAAACAGCAGGTCGTCGATGCTGCCGTTGATGCCGCGCGGGCCGTAGTGGTCGGCCCAACCGCCGGCGGTGACCGACAGCATCGCGCGCTTGCCGGCGAATTGGCCTTCGCCGTAACGGTCGCCCCAGCGCGTGTCGGAATGCTCGCCGACGCCGTAGGCGAAACCGTAGGCGTAAACGCGATCGATCCAGCCCTTGAGGATCGCCGGCATGGTGAACCACCACAGCGGAAACTGCAGGATCAGCGCATCGGCCCAGCGCAGTTTCTCCTGCTCGCGCACCACGTCTTCGGTCAGCGCATTGGAGGCATACGCGCGCTTGGAACTGCTCACCACCCCGAGGCGTTCGCGCGGGTCGTGTTCGGGAAAATCCCCGGCATCGACGCTGGCCTTCCAGCCTTGCGCATACAGGTCGGTCACCTGCACCTCGTGCCCGCTCGCGAGCAGATGCGCCTGCATCGTGTCCTTGAGCGAGCCGCTCAACGAGGCCGGCTCGGGGTGGGCGTAGACGATCAACACCCGCTTGGGGCGCTGCGGATTTTCGGACTCGGGCTTCGATGCTGCGTTGATCGTGATCGTGGACATGAGGGCCGCCTCGGGAAGAGATGACCTACCTTATCCAATCCAACTATTCCGCAGTGACGCATTTTCATCGACTCTGCGCGTCGCACCAGGCACCAATCTAGATCAGGGCATCGCCGCCTGGCGCAGCGGCGCCGCCACGAAAAAGCCCCGCTTTCGCGGGGCTTCGTCGTTAATCGCGTCGGCGGGCGCCGATTGATAGGCGGTCAGGCCCAGGGATCGCGCAGCACCATGGTGTGGGCGCGGTCCGGACCGGTCGAGACGATGGCCAACTGGCAGCCGGCCAATTCTTCCAGCGCGCGCAGGTAGGCGCGAGCCGCGGCCGGCAGCTTGTCCCACTCGGTGATGCCGTGGGTGTTTTCTTCCCAACCCGGGAACTCCAGGTAGACCGGCGTGCACTCGTCCCAGCCGGCGGCGTCGAGCGGCGCGTATTCGGTGCGCTTGCCGCGGTATTCGTAGGCGATGCAGATCTTCAGCGTCTTCATGCCGTCGAGCACGTCGAGCTTGGTGATGCACAGGCCGGTGATGCCGTTGATCGCCACCGCGCGCTTCAGCGCGACGATGTCGATCCAGCCGCAGCGGCGCGGACGGCCGGTGGTGGCGCCGTATTCCTGGCCGCGGTCGCGGATGCCCTGGCCGACTTCGTCGTCGAGTTCGGTCGGGAACGGGCCGCCGCCGACGCGGGTCGCGTAGGCCTTGGCGATGCCGAGCACGTAGTCGATCGAGTCCGCGCCGACGCCGGTGCCGGCGAGCGCGCCGCCGACGGTGGTGTTGGACGAGGTGACGTAGGGATAGGTGCCGTGGTCGATGTCGAGCAGCGACCCCTGCGCGCCTTCGAACAGCACGCGCTTGCCCTGCTTGCGCAGGTCGTGAAGGATGCCGGCGACGTCGGACTTCATCGGCTCGACGTATTCGCCGAAGGCCAGCGCCTCGTCCAGGGTCTGCTGGTAGTCGACCGCGTCGACGCCCAGATACTTGGTCAGGACGAAGTTGTGATAGTCGAGCGCGGTGCGCAGTTGCTCGGCGAGCTGGGTCGGGTAATGCAGGTCGGCGACGCGGATGCCGCGGCGCGCCACCTTGTCTTCGTAGGCCGGGCCGATGCCGCGGCCGGTGGTGCCGATGGCCTTGCCGCCGGCGGCCTTCTCGCGGGCCTGATCCAGGGCGATGTGGTACGGCATGATCAGCGGCGTGGCCGGGCTGATCTTGAGGCGCGAACGCACTTCCACGCCGGTCTCCTCGAGCTCGCCGATTTCCTTGCGCAGCGCGGCCGGGCTCAACACGACGCCGTTGCCGATCAGGCACAACGCATCGTCGCGCAGGATGCCCGACGGAATCAGGTGGAGGACGGTCTTCTTGCCGCCGATGACGAGGGTGTGGCCGGCGTTGTGGCCGCCCTGGAACCGCACGACGGCGCCGATCTGCTCGGTCAGCAGGTCGACGATTTTGCCCTTGCCTTCATCGCCCCATTGGGCACCGAGAACGACGACTGACTGACCCATGACCTTGTAACTCCTGCGCTTGCTGTGAAAGCGGCATTGGCCGCGAGGCGACCGCCCCGACCCAGTCGCAGCCGATGCCGCGCCACAGGGCCATGAACGGAAAAAAGCCGGCGGGGATGTCCCCGGCCGGCTTTTGTGCATTATCCGGGTTTCGATAGGCCAAGGCCACCCCAAATCGGTCCGGATCGGTCGGTTGGCGGAAATTGGGGCGATCCGTTCATGCAAGGGGCCGGGAAGTCCCTCGCCCGGCCCCACCCCAAGTCTCCCTCTGGCCTCCTCCTCGGTGCCTCTCCCCTGCAGGTCAAAACGCGGGCCCGGCCTTGCACCGGGCCCGCATGCCGCCGGGCGGTCCGACGCGCCCGGCGACTTCAACCGCTCAGGCCGTCACTTGCCCAGCCGTCACTTGCCTTGCGCGTCGCGCTGGCGCGCGTCGACGTAGTCGTCGATGCCGTTGCGGTCTTTGTCCAGGCGGCGCCCGCTGAGCTGGTAATAGGTCCGCGTGCTCAATGCGCCGCGCACGTAGGCGCGCTTTTCCGGGTCCCAATAGGTCGCGTTGGGGTCGACGCTGTTGGCGGTGAAATACACCGTGGTCGACGGGAACAGGTCGATGTTGGTGCCCGGACGGCAGTCGGCCGTATCGGGCCCGGCGGTAAAGCGGTCGGCCTGGCTCTTCTTGCAATCGTCCGCAGTGATGACCTCATAGACGTGGCGCGCCTGCCCGACCTTGGCGATCGGCACGCTCAGGCCCTTGCCTTGCGACAGGCTGGCTTCGCGCACCAGGGTGCGGGTAGTGTTCGGCCAGGGCTCGAACGGCACGCCGAGGAAGTCGGCGATGCGGCCGTTGACGACCATCTGGTCCAGCCCCAATACGCGCGGCAGCTCCATCGCCTGCAGATCGCGCACCACCAGCGGTGCGGCGGCGAGGTTGAACACGCCGAGGTTGAGGTTGCCGACGGTGTCGAGCGTGCCGGCATCGAAGGCATGCAGACGCGGGTTCAAGGCCATCGGATTGCTCGCCACGTCGCGCAAGGTGATGTCCTTGATCACGATCGGGTTGAGTGTCGACAGATTGAAGTTCACTCCGGCGAACGAAGCGCCGATATGGAACTTGACCCCGCCCGGCGCCTGACCCGGCGGCCCCGGCAAACCGATGCAACCGCCCGTGCCCCAGGCCGGGTTCGGCGTGCTCCATTTGACCGTGTACGGATAGAAGGTGCCGCCCTGGAAGATTTCCGACGGCCCGATCGGGCCGATCACGGTCGGGTTGATCCACGGGCTGCTGCAGCCGGCGAACGCCCAGTCGATCACCGGCGGCGTCGCCGACGGATACAGCACGCGCATTTCCAGACTGTGCGCCGGTGCGGCGTTCGGATTGACCAGATCCCAGTTCCACATCGTCTGCAGCGACAGGCCGACGTTCGCGGCCAACACCGAGAATTCGTGGTCGCTGAAATGACGGCGATAGCCCGCGCGATCCTCGGCGTTGAGGCTGCCGCCCGCCGGCATTACGTGATGCTTGTAGGTGTCTTCGCCCGGACCGACGATGGTGTTGTGGGCCAAGCCGTAGTTATGCCCGGCTTCGTGCGCGGTGGTGCCGCCGATCGAATTGGCCCAGCGGTCGAGCGTGGAGTTCGCCCCGTTCAAGGCGCCGCCGGGGCCGCCGGTCCAGCCTTGGTAGGTGCCGCCCCAGACATAGGAATAGTCGACCGCGATCGGGTCGTTGGTGTCGACGGCCTGGGCGAGGCCGAACAAACCGTCGGTCATGTTGGCCTTGGTCGTCACCGCCACGACGTTGCGGCGTGCGAACGTGGCCGGCGGCAGCGCCGAGCCCGGAATCACCTGCACGTTGAACTCGCAGTAATCGAGCTCGACCACATGGCTGACCGCATCGCGCAGCGCCACGGTAGTACCGGTGTAGCTCGGCAGATCGACGGCGGTGAACGGCGCCGCCGGATTGGTGGCCGAGGCCGCGGAGAAACCGAACGACGGAAACGCCAGCGGCGCGGTCGGATATACGAGATAAAGCTTGTTGGCTTTGTTGGACGGGTTATAGGCCGGACAAGTGGCGGCAAACGCCGATCCGCTCAGCGACAACAGCGCGAGCGCGAGCGCGGTACGCCGCAATTGGGACGATTCCTTCATGACGCTACTCCATAAGCGGGTGCATGGATGTGCGTCGCTGCGAGGCACCGGGCCTGCCGGACTTGGACGGCCCGATGCCGCCTGCATCGACGGAAACGGCGTGGCCTGCGGTCCGGCGGCATCCCCTGCCGACGACCGCGCCTGTTCGCCGCCCCCGGTTCTAGACGCATCCCCACCGCCGCGACAGGACGAAACCGGGTCGAAACCGGGACAGCGCGGGAAGGATTCGCAACGCGACCGGCGAACTGCGAACAACAGTGATGCGGGTCTCCGGGCGGGTTTGATGCGCGTCGTGGAGGGGAGAGATTGAGTGAGCCACGAAACCGAGCGTTGCCGGCGCCTCGGGATGGCCGGTTCCCGATTGGAATTGCGTCAGCCGTAGAACGCAGAAATCGGAAGGCCATGTTTCCCACCGGTTACTCGCCGGTTCTTCGTCTCTCTCGTAATGCCGTCATGGCCCGTTGCTGCCTGAGCAATCATTCGAACGACTCCGCTGCGTGGCACGCACCGTTTGATGCCACATGTCGACAAGCGCCCGCTTCTGGCCGATGGTGAGTATCGCCTTGTTGGTCGACATCCCCCTGTATAAGCTCGTCGAGCTGCAGCGCCGGCCATCGCCAAACACCACTGCCCTCCTCGAGACTATCTTGATGACTCGCACCTACCGTTCTGCATTGGTCGTCGCATTCCTGGCCGGCACGATGCTCGCCGGATGTTCGGAGCCCAAGCCCGCCGCGACCGCCACGCCCACCCCGGCTCCGGCCACACCCTCGGCACCGCAGCCAGCGAGCAACCCCGACGTGCTGCGCTTCCGCATCGGCACGCTCGACGCCGCCGCACTGAAAGACGGCGACATCGAAGCCGCCAACGACGGCAAGACCTTCGCCATCGGCCAGCCCGCCGATGAAGTGAACGCATTGCTTGCCGCCGCGGGTGCGCCGACGGATGTACTGCACCTCAGCATCCAGCCTTTGCTGGTCCGCAGCGGCGCACGCATCTTGCTGTTCGACACCGGCGCGGCGGATGCTGCGTTCGCGCGCGCCGGGCGCTTGCCCGCTTCGCTGCGCGCGGCCGGTGTCGAGCCCTCGCAGGTCACCGATATCTTCATCTCGCACCAGCACCACGATCACGTGGGCGGCTTGCTTACGCGCGAAGGCGCGCTGGCCTTCCCCAACGCGGCCATCCACCTCTCGACGCCCGAATGGGAGTCCCTGAAGGCCGACCGCGACGCCGCCGCGCTGGTCGCCGCGATCACGCCGAAGGTAGCGGCCTTCCAGCCCGGTGCGGCGATCGTTCCCGGCGTGGTCACCGCCGTGTCCGTTGACGGACACACACCCGGGCACAGCGCTTACGAGATCGCATCCGGCGACGAGCGCCTGCTCTACCTGGGCGATACCGCGCATCACCACGTGATCTCGGTGCAGCGCCCGGAGTGGACGGTGCAGTACGACATGAACGCACCGCTGGCCCAGGCCAGCCGCCGCGCGCTCCTGCAACGTGCCGCCGACGGAAAGCTGCGCGTCTACTCGGTTCATTTCCCCTTCCCCGGACTGGGGCACATCAAGGCCCAGGGCGACAACTTCGTTTGGGAGCCCGAGCAGGACACCGCTCGCTGATTCGCCACGGGCGCAGCGCGCGCGTCGCGGTCATCCGCGCTGCGCGCATGGCGTCCACGAACTGGACTCTGGGCATGCCGAACGTCGTTTACTCGAACCGCTGGCGGTTTGGTGGCCGCAGATTCTTGAAAGTCGCCGACCATTACTTCGGCGGTACGGCACGCTACAGCTCGCACACATCACGACCGCACGGGAAAGAATTTTCGATCGCAGTCGCGCTCTTGCTGGCCCTCACTGCTTGCAGCAAGCCCACATCCGATGAAGGATCCAGCCAGCCGCCATCGCCACCGCCACCGACCGACTTCTCGTTCCTGCACGGCCCCAGCAAACACTGTTCGGCCCGGCTTCGAGCAGCTCAAAACGTTTCCGCGGCAGAGCGCTGCTGGATCGAGGTCCTGTCCGCTCGGTGCAATGTCGGAGACGATTGCCTGGTGTCCTGTCTCGCCAGCGGCAAGGCTCAGAATGAAGGCGGAGGTTGCTGGCATATCTGCTGGGAGCCTCCATCGAGGCTCGGCGACTGGCAAGAACCATCGGGCACGGACCGGTGCCGCGCATTGGGACAGGTCAAGGGCATCTGACAGGAATCCCGAGCCACCTGAGCATCATTGCGACAACCAATCGCGGGCGACATTGGCTACTCGCGACCGACTACACGAAAAGGCCATGGAAACATCGGATTTCACGATCAGATCGGTGTCGACCGACAAGGAGCTTCGGTTCTTTGACCCAATTGATTACTCGTTCCGGGTGGAGCTTCGCGGCGCGTCGATCCATGCCGTCCAGGAAGTCCATTGCCCTCTCGGCGCATCCGAGTTGACCCAGTTCTTCTCGCGTCTGGCCGCCCATGAGCGCCCTTGGTCCGGGAGCGAGCGATATACCTCGTTGGAGGGCGATTTCTCGCTCGCTGCCACCTGCTCATCGCTCGGACAAGTAACGCTCACGATCGTCATCCACGGCCCCTTCGGAGCGTCCGAAGAATGGCAAGTACGAAGCCAGCTTGGGGTGGAACTGGGGCAGCTGCGTGGAATCGCGGCGGCCGCGAATCGCTTCTTTCGCTCCATGGCAGACGCTTGAACACGCGCTCGATGCGATTCATACCTTCAGTTTCAGCGAGCCGCCATGCTATCGAAAGCGCAGCGGGCGCCGGCGCAACAGACCCCGCTGAATCAGCGGACCATTGTGTAAGACTGCCCTCATGAAGACTGCCAGTCGATACTCGACAGGCACCTGATCCGATAGAACGCTGCAACCAGGAGGTCGCCAAGAAATGGATCCGTTGTCGCCTTTTGAATTAACGCTCGCCTACTCGCTTACCCTTTGGGAGCGAATTCGAGCATCGGCATGGCTGGTTACGCAACGTTGGCTGACTGCCGTATTCGCCGGCATCTGGGTCGTGGCCGGAGCTTCGCTGGTCGGCCTGTACCTGTTCAAGGGCGTCCCTCTTACGCCGACGGTCTGGCTCGCCGCACTCGCGTGCATCCTCTTTATGCCGCTGATGCTGGTCATCACTGCCCTTCTGCTCCATTTCAATAAACGCGCGCGCGAACCCTTCACCTACAGGTTCGATGACTACGGCGTACATGTTTCCGCGGTGTCCTACGAGTACACGCACAAGTGGGCGGCCATTTCCCATGCCAAGCGCCTGGGCGGCTTCCTGATGCTGTTCTTTGCCCCGGGCTGCGCTCACTGCCTGCCGCTGCGAGTGGCAGGCAAACCGGAGATATACAAGCACTTGCTTGAGCTGGCGAAGCAGCACAACGTAAAAATCGAATCCGGCACCTAGCCATGCAGGTCCGCTACGTCGGCCGCGAGCTCCCGGACCAAGTTACAGATGGAAACGTCAGGGGCGTACTGGCCAAGACCGAAGTTCCCCATACTCGCGCCTATGGCCTCGATCACGCCGCCGGCCAATCCAATGCCGCAACCATGACCGCCAGTGGCCAGCCAGCTATTTACCTGGAGGACACCAGCCTCACCCAGTTACTGCGCGACGCCGGTGTTGTCCGCATCGGCCTGGCAAATACCGCTGTTTACCTTGAAGACTATATCGAGCTCTATGAGGCGGAACTGATCTTCTCGGACGCCGAGGTCGAAAACAACATTGGCCAACTACCCGCTGAGATATCCGAAGCATCGCTGCACACCGAAGGCATGACGTACTACGTATTCCTTCCCTTGCCCTTCGTGGTCGACGGCGCATGCCGTATCGATGCCCTGACCCGCAACGGCGGGCGAATCACGGTCCGCGGGAGTTCATGCCGAATCGAGCTCGGCCCAAGCATCCGGCAGGCCTATATTTGAGGGCCGCGAGCAAGCTGTTGACGTCAGACCAAGCAGAGTATAGCCAGTCCTTTCCAGCCCAGCCGCCAACCCAGCAGACCTCAAACGACACCATGTCCAACCAAAGCGTTCCCTCCCTGTACGACTGGCTCGGCGGTATCGATGCGCTGAACCGGCTGACCGATCGTTTCTACCAACACGTCAAGGCCGACCCGCTGCTGGGGCCGGTGTTCGAGCACATGGGTGCGGATCATCCGGGCCATGTCGCGACCTTTCTTGCCGAGGTACTCGGCGGGCCGGACGACTACAGCAAACAGCACGGCGGGCATCCGCACATGGTCCAGCAGCATCTCAATCGTCACTTGAGCCAGGAGAAGCGGCGGCGCTGGGTCGGTCTGCTGCTGGAAACGGCGGACGAGCTCGGCATGCCCGACGACCCGGAGTTCCGCTCGGCCCTGGTCGGCTATCTGGAATGGGGCTCGCGCCTGGCAGTGATCAATTCGCAGCCGGGGGTGGCGGTCGACCCGCACGCGCCGATGCCGCGCTGGGGCTGGGGCGAGGTCAAGGGCCCGTATACGGGCTGAGCGCCCTACGTTCTTGGCGGTTGCAGCCGCCACTCTACTCGGAGGCAGCCAAGACGCTGCTTCGGATCCCCTGCCGATTGGACACCCGGCCATGTAAAGGGCGGGTGGAGCGCGGGCCGGATGCGGCAAGAGTACCGAGCCTTGTTGCCGGTCACCGCATCGCACAGGATCGCCTTTTGGGCTTCATTGCGACGAATCGCTCCGTGACCGCTCGACGAGGCAATAAAACAATGGACAGCATTTTTGACGCTATCGATCGGGCATTCAGCGACGGCACCGCCGTGCCTGCGATGTCGCTGCGCGGCGGCAATGCCCTCGACAGCCACCAAGCACCTGCGCCGTTCGATGCCGAACTCGACCGTCCGGTCGCTGCGTATCTGGAAGCGCACCATTGGGGCGTCGCGCATCTCGACCCCATCTCGTGGCGCCACTACCTGCCGCTGCTTCTGCGATACGCCTTGCTCAAGCTGGACCAGGCGGATTCGATGGCGATCGACGCACTGTTGAGTTCACTGCGTCCACCCGACCGCGATCCACCGCGCTTCGCATCGCTCACCCAGCAACAGGAACAAGCCGTGATTGCAGTGCTGGACGCCCTCGCCTTCGAGGAAGCCTCAGCCTGGACGGATGAGGCCATCGTCGCTCTTGATGAGTACTGGGCGCCGGGTGCCCACTATCGCAACGGCCTCGCCACGCAAGAGTGACTCAGGCAGGGAGCGCTGGCACCATCAGGGAAGTTCGATAGCCGCGGCTTGGACGAGCCAGGCGGCCTCGACCGCACTGCCAACCCTCCTGATCAGGCGCCCCATGCATTCCTTGACCCTCACCTATGACGAACCCTTGCTGCGTCGAGCCGTACTCGGATTCTGGTGGCGGGTGGTCGGGCTGCGCTTCCTGATCGTGATGGCGCTCAATGCCATTGCCCTGGGCGTATTGCTGATGCAAAGGGACGGCTCCTGGCTGACCGGTCTGATGGCGACCACGTTCGCATTCGGCCTGGGCTTCGTCGTCTCGCTTTACCTCGTCCACTACCGCAACTCGCTGCGCAAGTTCAGGGCGATGCGCAACCCACAGGCGAGCTTGGTACTCACCGAAGCCGGTTTCAGCCTCTCCGCCGACAGCGGCTCCAGCACCCTGCCCTGGTCTGCCGTCGCCGAGCTATGGAAGTTCGAAACCTGCTGGTTGCTGCTGTTCTCGAAGGCCCAATTCGCCACGCTGCCGTTAAGCGACGTTCCGTCCGACGCCCAAGCGTTCATTCTTGAGCATGTGGCCGCGGCGGGCGGCAAAGTCGGCTGACGTTTCCTGCGACCGTGACCAACCGAAACACAGAGAGTCCGCATTAGATCTCGAACGCCTGCCATCTAACCGCCACGAGACATTCGATGAAGCACTCTTCGCTCCTCGCCAAAGCCACTTCGTTTCTTTGCGCTCTGACGTGCGCTGTTTCGTCGGCGCAACCACTAAAGGCCACTGCATTCGAAGAGAAACTTCAGCAGTTCGATAGCGTCATTGATTCTGTCCTGAGCAAATCCGACTCCGAGAAAGCTTCGGCGATCGAACGCAGCTACCGAGAGCTTTTCGAGAATGAATCGGCGCAAGCTCAAGCGAATCGATCGGCCAAGGACCTGTCGCTGGGGTTTCGCGCCGCCTCACAGGCGGCGTTCTATACGCTCGATGAGCGGTATATCGACGACATGTCGCATTACCTGAAGGCGCTGGAAGCGAGGCGGCAAGCCACTCCAGCGCAGTTTGCCGCCATGTATGGGGCGCTCGTCCAAACCCGGAATCTGGACGCTGCGCAAGCGCTCTATTCGCAGCATGCCAATCCCGAGATGGAGCCACTTCCACGACGAGAACAGATGCCCGCGACACAGAAGGGTCCAAGGGAGTGGAGCATCAGCGAGCAAGGCGTTCTATCGCTGAAGCTTCATCCGGCCCGTGCTGCGGAAATCATCGTGATATCCCATCCGTCCTGCGACTTCACCCGCCGCGCGGTGCAGGACCTGAAAGAAGTGCCTGGAGGATCGGCCTCGTTCTTTCGTGGCGCGCATTGGCTGACACCGCAGGATCGCCGATTCAAGGTCGACGTCCTTCGCAGTTGGAACCAGCAGCACCCCGACGCCAGGATGTCGATCGTCTACAAGGAAAAAGAGTGGCGCGGACTCGACGCCTGGAGCACACCGACCTTTTACTTCATCAAAGACGGACGGGTGGTCCGCAAGATCGTCGGCTGGCCCGGCCCCGAGCGGGTCCGGGACGTCATCGATGCGGCACGCGAGATCGGCATTTCCGACGCACGGTAGCCGCCACATGCCGGTGAACGGCTACGCCCTCACCCGCCCCGCAACACCCACAGCGAAACCACCCCGATCGCGACCACGACGCCGCCCACGACGCGCAGGTGGCGGTCGGGCAATGCCTGCAGTTGCTCGGCTGCGCGTTTCCAGCCGTTCGGGGCGACGAACAGGAACAGGCCTTCGAGCACTGCGACCAGGCACAGTGCCCGGATCAACTCACCGACCATGCACGATCAGCGGTCGGACTTGAGGTATTGCAGGAACGGATCGTCGCGGTCGAGCACGATCACGCTCTGGCCATCGGCGAAGGACTTGCGATAGCTTTCCAGGCTGCGCTGGAAGGTGAAGAACGCCGGGTCCTTGCTGGCAGCCTCGCCGTACATGCGGGTGGCCTCGGCATCGCCTTCGCCGCGCAGGCGCTGGGCGTCGCGTTCGGCTTCGGCCAGGATCACGGTCTTGTCGCGGTCGGCGGTGGCGCGGATCGCCTGCGACTGTTCGACACCTTCGGCGCGCAGCTGGCTGGCGACCTGCAGGCGCTGCGAACGCATCTGGTTGTACACCGAGGCCAGCACATTGCTGTCCTGCGGCAGGTCGATGCGCTTGATGCGGATGTCCTTGATGCGGATACCCAGGGTCGCGGCGCCCTTGTTGATCGTCTCCAACTGCTTGCCGATCACCGCTTCGCGATCGCCCTTGACCACGTCGAGCAGGTTCAGCGAGTTGATCTCGTTGCGCAGCGAATCGCGGATGATGGGCGCCAGGCGCTCGACCGCGACGGTCTCGTCGCCGCCGGTGGCCTGGAAGAAACGGCGCATGTCGTCGATCTGGCCGAGGGCGAAGAAGTCGACGCTGACGTCGAGCTTGTCGGCGGTCAGGTAACGCTCCGGCGGCGATTCCAGGATCTGCAGACGGCGGTCGAACACCCGCGCGGTTTCGATCAGCGGCCACTTGAAGCGCAGGCCGGGGCCGATGTCCTCGCGCACCACGGTGCCGAGGCGGAACACGATCGCGCTGTGGCCTTCGCTGACCACGAACACCGAGCCCAGCAAGGCGAGCAGCAAGGCGATGCCCGAGGCAATCAGGGCGGGAACTCTCATCGGATCACCTCATCGCGGGACTTGGGGCGCGCAGGCCGGCCGACATAGGGCACGGTGGACTGCGATTCGGTCGCGGTGACCGGGCTCAGCATTTCCGGCTGGGTCATCAGCGGCACGCTGACCGGACCCGGGGTGGTCGGCGCGCTGCGATCCATCGGCACGTACAGCACCTGGCGCGAATCGCCGCCGACGATCTTGCGGTTCTGGCTCAACACTTCTTGCACGGTGTCGAGCCACAGGCGCTTGCGGGTGACGTCGGGCGCGCTCTTGTACTGGTCGACCAGCAGCGAGAAGCGGGTCGCGTCGCCCTGGGCGCGGGCGACGGTCGAGGTCTTGTAGCCCTCGGCCGTGGTGCGCACGCGCTGGGCCTCGCCTCGCGCTTCCGGAACGATCTGCTTGGCGTAGGCCTGGGCCTGGTTGATCGAGGTGGTCTTGTCGGCGTTGGCGCGCTGCGCTTCGTCGAACGCGTCCTTGACCTCGTCCGGCGGGCGGGCGTTGGGCAGGTTGAGCTCGGTCAGGATCAGGCCGGTCTCGTAGTCCTTCAGCGAGGCCTGCAGGCGCTGGCGCACCTGCGCGGTCAGCAGGCTGCGCGCACCGAGCACGGTGTCGAGGTCGGAGCGCCCGATCTGCTCGCGCACGGCGCTCTGCGCGGCCTGCTTGAGCACGTCGTCGGGCTTGCGCGAGCCGAACAGGAACAGGCGCGGCGATTCGATCCGGTACTGGGCGTTGATCTCGACGTTGACCATGTTGCCGTCGCGGGTCAGCACCGGGATGGTCTCGGTGTAGGCCTGGCTCTGGGTTGCGTTGAGCTTGGTCACGCGCTCGATCGGCCACGGCGCCTTGAAGTGCGGGCCGGGCTGGAGGACGCGCGAGAACACGCCGAAGCGCAGGACCACGCCGCGTTCCTGCTCGGTGACGAGCACGAAGCAGTTGAACACCAGCCACAGGCCGATCAGCAGCGCGACCCAGCGCAGGATCCCGCCGCCTCCGTTGCCGAACAAGCCGCGCAAGGGCTCGATCACAGCATCGAGACCGCGACCTTGCGGTTTGCGTTGTCGCGGCGGACGCGGGTTGTCGCCGGAATTGTCACTGCCAGGGGTGTTCCAGGCCATGCCTGCTCCTAAAGATGTGGGCGCCGGGCGGGACGTCCTGTCCAGCCCGCTGCACCGGCCACGGCCTGCGCCGCGCCCGGTCCACGGCGCCGGTTGCGCCGCGGGAGTCCGCACGCAGTCACCCGCGCACGAACCCGTCGATTCTAGGTGGGGGCCTGAACGGCCTCAAGCAAGGGGCGCAATGCCTCGCCGTTGGCCTGGGCGAACAGGCGTTGGGCGTCGGCCACGGCCAGGTCGACCTCGACCAGCCAGCCGTGCTCGTCGGCCTGCTCCGAACGCACCGCGCCGAGCTCGTGCAGGCGTGCGCGCAGGCGCGCGTCCTGAGGCGCGATCCGCACGCTGCCGGCGACATGGCGCAGCTGCAGGGCCTCGCCCAGGGCGCTGCGCAGCAGGTCCAGGCCCTGGCTGTCGCGGGCCGACACCCAGACCCGGCTGCTGTCTTCGCCGGGCCGGTCGATGCGTGGCTCGACCCCGTCGAGGCGGTCGATCTTGTTGAACACCAGCACCTGCGGCAGGTCGCCGGCGCCGATTTCGTTCAGGACCGCGTCGACCTGGGCGATGCGCTCGTCGCGCAGCGGGTCGGCGGCGTCGATCACGTGCAGCAGCAGGTCGGCCTCGCGCGCTTCCGACAGGGTCGCCCGGAAGGCGGCGACCAGTCCGTGCGGCAGGTCGCGGACGAAACCGACCGTGTCGGCCAGCACCGCGGCGCCGCCTGAGAGCTCGATCCGGCGTACGGTCGGGTCGAGGGTCGCGAACAACTGGTCGGCGGCGTAGGCCTCGGCGCCGGTCATCGCATTGAACAGGGTGGATTTGCCGGCGTTGGTGTAGCCGACCAGGGCCACGCGCGGCAATTCGCTGCGCAGGCGCGCGCGACGCATCTGGGTGCGCTGCACTTCGACCTTGTCGAGCCGGCGCTGCAATTGCTCCAGGCGTTTCTGCAGCAGGCGGCGGTCGGTCTCGAGCTGGGTTTCGCCGGGGCCGCGCAGGCCGATGGAGCCGCCGCGCTGGCGCTCCAGGTGGGTCCAGCCGCGCACCAGGCGCGTCGCCATGTGCTTGAGCTGGGCCAGTTCGACCTGCAGCTTGCCTTCCGAGCTCTTGGCGCGCTGCGAGAAGATGTCGAGGATCAGGCCGGTGCGGTCGACCACGCGCCGTTCGAGGAAACGCTCGAGATTGCGCTCCTGGCCCGGCGACAAGGGGTGATTGACCAGGATCAGGTCGGCGCCGCTGGCCTCGGCCGCGGCTTTGACCTCGTCGAGCTTGCCGCTGCCGATCAGGGTCGCCGCGTTCGGGCGGTCGATGCGCGCGGTCAGGACCGCGGCCACGCTCGCGCCCGCCGACCGGGCCAGGTCGGCGAACTCTTCCAGCAGGTCCTCATCCGGCGGGCCGCCGGCATGAGGCTGGATCAACAGCGCGTGCTCACCCTTGCGCGAACGTTCAAACACGAGTCCGCACCGTCGGCGCGCGCGCCGCCATCGTCATCGGATTACTCAGTTTCGTCGCCGCCGTCGCCATTGTCGCTGCCATCGGCGGACTGCACATAGCCGCCGCCCGGACCGACGCGGACATTGCGCGCGGGAACGACGGTGGAAATGGCGTGCTTGTAGACCATCTGACTCACGGTATTGCGCAACAGCACCACGAATTGGTCGAAGGATTCGATCGTGCCCTGCAGCTTGATGCCGTTGACCAGGTAGACCGAGACCGGTACGCGTTCGCGACGCAGCGCATTCAGGAAAGGATCCTGTAGGGATTGCCCCTTAGACATCTTCTAATTCCCCAGCATGTTCTAGTTATTAGGACGGCACGCCCGGCACCGATGGTGCGGAGCACGGCCGTATCGCCGGCTGTTGTCCCCACAGGGCGACCGGCCGATGTTAACGCAAGTGATAGCAAACATTGCGACCCGGTTCCGGGTTTGCGCCCTCATTCTAAGCGCCGGATGTGCCTATGGCGGGCCGGCGCCCATAAACAGGGCCAAGGCGCCCTCCAGTTCGGCCGCATCGCGCAAAGGATCGAACCAACGTGCGTCAAGCTCGCCGCGCAACCAGGTCAACTGGCGCTTGGCGAGCTGGCGGGTGGCGTAAACGCCGCGATCGCGGAATTCCCGGGCGTCGTAGTCGCCGTCGAGGTGCTCCCAGGCCTGGCGATAGCCGACCGCGCGGATCGCCGGCAAGTCCTGCGGCCGCGAATGCGCCTGCAGCGCCGGCAACGCGCGCAGGCCGCGGACCTCATCGAGGAAACCCTGGGCCAACATCTGCTCGAAGCGGCGCTCGATGCGGGCATGCAGTACGGTGCGCTCGGCCGGCGCCAGCACCAGCTTGAGCACGCGGTACGGCAGGCGCGGCGTGGCGAGCGAATCGCGGCGCCAGTCGCTCATGCTGCGTCCGGACAGCCGGAACACTTCCAGCGCGCGCTGGATCCGCTGGGCGTCGGTGGCGTGGATGCGCGCCCCGGCCTCGGGGTCGACCTGCGCCAGTTGCGCGTGCAGGGCCGCCCAGCCGAGCGTTTCGGCTTCGGCGGCGAGCTGCGCGCGCGTGGCCGGATCGGCCTCGGGCATGGCCGACAGGCCGTGCAGCAAGGCGTGGAAGTACAGGCCGGTGCCGCCGGCGAGGATCGGCAGGCGCCCGCGGCCGGCGATATCGTCGAGCGCGCGGCGGGCGTCGAGCGCGAACTCGGCGGCCGAATACGGCTGCCAAGGCTCGCGCACGTCGATCAAGTGATGACGCACGCTGGCCAGCTCGGCGGCGCTCGGCTTGGCCGCGCCGATGTCGAGGCCGCGATAGACCAGGGCCGAATCGACGCTGACGATCTCGCCGCCGAGGCGCCGCGCCCACTCCAGGGCGAGCGCGGTCTTGCCCGACGCGGTCGGGCCCATCAGGGCGATGGCGAGCGGGCGGGGATCGGCGGAAGCGTTCATGCGGGACGGCGGCACGGCGGTGGAGCGAGCCGGCAGCCTCGCACAGGCGCGGGCATCGAGGAAGCGGCGGCACCGCCCGGCCCTGCCCGCCCCGTGGCCTGTGCGACGCGGCGCCGGCGCTCTCCACAGACATTGTGGAGAAGCACTGGGGCAAACCTGTTGATAAGCCCATCGCGCCCAGGCCTGGCAAGGGATAGCTCTTGTTTGTCGCTTTTTTGACCAGACGATGACGTTTGTCCACACAGCCTGTGGACAAGCCTGCGGACAGTCTGCCGCGGAGCAAGCGCAATCCGTTGCGGTGTAACGCTCGCGATAAGTTTGATCATTTATTGATCACTTATTTTTCTTGACTTGCATCTCATTGTCGGCATCCCCAACCGATCCGAATCGCCGCGCGGCGACAGCGCGCGCAAGCGACGCGAAGCGCTGTCCACAATCGCTGTGGACAAACCTGCGGACAGCGGCGATGCAATCGGGTTTCACGCCTTATGCCGCAAGGCCGAACCAACTATGGTGAAAATTTAACCATGCACGGAAACGGCCGAAATCGCTTGGCCGCGCATCGGTCCCGCATCGGTCCTGCGTTGGGCGAACGAGACTCGAACGCGCATCGCAAGCGCCGATCCCGCCCGGGATCGCGCAAATTTCCCCGCCGATGCACGAGCGCAGGCTACTGATTGCGCGAAACGGCTTGCGCAATGTCCACAATCGCTGTGGACAAAGCTGCGGACACACGCGATGGAAGCGTGTTTCACGCGTTGTGCGGCAAGGGCGCACGGATTATGGCGAAATTTTGACCACCGTTCCCGGGTCGAAGAACAAGCCTTGCCCACTTCGTCAAATGCTTGACTTCGCGAGCGCTCGCCCAGGCCAGGATCAAAGGCATTGACATGGCTCGATGCTTCGACGCCCGAAACTCAGGAGCGGCATGACCGCAGCGGCGAGCGCATCGAAACGGCCGCATCGCGCTGTCGACGGTGCCTGTGGACAAGGCTGCGGACAAACTTCATGCAACGTGTTTCACGCCTTGCGCGGCAAGGCTTTCGCGGTCATGGCGATTGTTGAAGACGATATGGCGCCGATCGGGCGACAGACCGCTTTCGCAACGATCTGCCGCTGAGCGCACAACGCCGCAGACCCTGCGCTGCGGCGACTACGGTTTTCTGCGCTCAGGCCGCGGGCCGCCGCTTCCGTTCCGGCAACCAGGTGCTTCGCGGCGGACATCGCAACGGCGAAGGGCTTACTCGTCGTCCGGCCACTTCAGGCTCGGGGCCGACGAGGCCGCGCGCCGCGGCATCGGCTGCGCCGCGACCGCTTCCCAGACCTTGATCGCGTCGACGGTGGCGGCGACGTCGTGCACGCGCAACAGCTTCGCGCCGCGCTGGGCGGCGATCAGATGAGCCGCGACCGAGCCGTGGACGCGCTGCTGCGCCTCGTCGCGACCGGTGAGCTCGCCGATGCTGCGCTTGCGCGACAGCCCCGCGAGCACCGGCACGCCGAGTTCGCCGAAACGCTGCAGCTGCGCAAGCAGGGCCAGGTTATGGGCGAGGGTCTTGCCGAAGCCGAAACCGGGATCGACGACGATCCGTTTCTTGGCGATGCCGGCCATCTCGGCGGCGAACAGGCGCTCGACCAGGAAGCGGTGCACTTCGGCGACGACGTCGTCGTAGACCGGCTCGGCCTGCATCGAACGCGGCTCGCCCTGCATGTGCATCAGCACCACCGGCACGCCGAGTTCGGCGGCGGCATCGAGCGCGCCTTCGCGGCGCAGGGCGTAGACATCGTTGATCAGGCCGGCGCCGGCCGCGACCGCGGCACGCATGACCTCCGGCTTGGAGGTGTCGATGCTGATCGGCAGCGCGGTCTCGCGGGCGAGACGTTCGATCACCGGGATCGTACGCCGCAGCTCTTCCTCCAGCGGCACCTCAGCGGCACCGGGGCGGGTCGATTCGCCGCCGATGTCGAGCAGGTCGGCGCCCTCCCCGGCCAGCTTCAGGCCGTGCGCGACGGCAGCCTCGAGGCTGTCGTGAGCGCCGCCGTCGGAGAAGGAATCGGGCGTCACGTTGACGATGCCCATGATCCGCGGGCGGTCGAGGACGAGGCGGCGGCCGTTGCAGTCGAGAGTCGTGGCGAGATCGAACATGAGATGGGGGACCGGAATCGGGAATCGGGAATCGGGAATCGGGAATCGGGAATCGGGAATCGGGAATCGGGAATCGGGAATCGGGAATCGGGAATCGGGAATCGGGAATCGGGAAGAGCGTCCGCGCTGCTCCGAGCTTACGCAAGCGCTTTGCAGCTTTCATCTCCGATCGGAAGCAGAAACGTAAGCCGGCCTGGCAGCGCGAATCCGCGATGGGTGGGCTTCGGCTTTACCCATCCCGATTCCCAACTGCCGAATCGCGGCCAAAAGAAAACGGCGCCCGGTTGCCCGGACGCCGTTTGCTCTTGCTCTACCAATCCCGAATCCCGGCCTGAAAGTCAGGTCTGCGCGGCAGGCCCGCCGATCTGGCTGCCGGGGCGGCCCGGACCCGGGTCGTCCTTGGAGATGCGGCCCGACTTGGCCCAATCGGCCGGCGGACCCGGTTCGCGGCCGGCCATGATCTCGTCGATCTGCGCGGCGTCGATGGTTTCGTACTGCAGCAGGGCCTCGGCCATCATGTGCAGCTTGTCGAGGTTGTCCTTGAGGATCTGCGAAGTGCGGCCGTAGGCCTTGTCGAGGATGCCGCGCACGACTTCGTCGATCCTGCGCGCGGTCTCGTTCGACACGTTCTTGTGCTGGGTGACCGAACGGCCGAGGAAGACTTCGTCTTCTTCTTCGCCGTAGGCGATCGGGCCCATCTCGTCGCTGAGGCCCCACTTGGTGACCATGTTGCGGGCCATCTTGGTGGCGCGCTCGATGTCGTTGGACGCGCCGGTAGTGACCTTGTCGACGCCGAAGATCAGCTCTTCGGCGACGCGGCCGCCGTACAGCGAGCACAGCATCGATTCGATGGCCACGCGGTTCATCGAGTACTTGTCGCCTTCCGGCAGGTACATGGTCACGCCGAGGGCGCGGCCGCGCGGAATGATGGTGACCTTGTAGACCGGGTCGTGCTCGGGCACGACGCGGCCGACGATGGCGTGGCCGGCCTCGTGGTAGGCGGTCAGCTTCTTCTCGTCTTCGCTCATGGCCATCGAGCGGCGCTCGGCGCCCATCAGGATCTTGTCGCGCGCCTTGTCGAAGTGCTCCATGCGCACGTCCTTGCCGTTCTCGCGCGCGGCGAACAGCGCCGCCTCGTTGCAGAGGTTGGCCAGGTCGGCGCCGCTGAAGCCCGGGGTGCCGCGGGCGATGGTCATCGGCTCGACGTCGTCGTGCAGCGGCAGCTTGCGCATGTGCACGCGCAGGATCTGCTCGCGGCCCTTCACGTCCGGCAGGCCGACCACGACCTGGCGGTCGAAACGGCCCGGACGCAGCAGCGCCGGATCGAGCACGTCGGGGCGGTTGGTCGCGGCGATCACGATCACGCCTTCGCCGCCTTCGAAACCGTCCATCTCGACCAGCAACTGGTTGAGGGTCTGCTCGCGCTCGTCATGACCGCCGCCGAGACCGGCGCCGCGATGACGGCCGACCGCGTCGATTTCGTCGATGAAGATGATGCACGGAGCGTGCTTCTTGGCCTGCTCGAACATGTCGCGCACGCGGCTGGCGCCGACGCCGACGAACATCTCGACGAAGTCGGAACCGGAAATGCTGAAGAACGGCACCTTGGCTTCGCCGGCGATGGCGCGCGCGAGCAGGGTCTTGCCGGTGCCCGGCGGGCCGACCATCAGCACGCCGCGCGGGATCTTGCCGCCGAGCTTCTGGAACTTGGAGGGATCGCGCAGGAACTCGACCAGCTCGCCGACTTCTTCCTTGGCCTCGTCGCAGCCGGCGACGTCGGCCAGGGTCACCTTGACCTGGTCCTCGCCCTGCAGCTTGGCGCGCGAACGGCCGAAGCTCATCGCCCCCTTGCTGCCGCCCTGCTGCATCTGGCGCATGAAATAGACCCAGATGCCGATGAACAGCAGCCAGGGCAGCACGTTGATCAGGATCACCACCAGCGACGGGCTGCTCGACTGCGGCGTCTGCACGGTCTCGACCTTGTGATTGAGCAGGTCGTTGATCAGGTAAGGGTCTTGCGCGGCGTAGGTGGTGAACTTGGTGTCGTCCTTGCGCGTGCCGGTGATCGTCGTGCGATCGTCGGAGAACTTGATCTCCTTGACCCGGTCGCTCTGGACCTGGGCGATGAACTGATCGTAGGAGATCGCATCGGTGCCCGCCGTACGCGGGCCGAACGCCTGGAACACCACCATCAGTACGACGGCGACGATTACCCAAAGCAGCAGATTCTTGGCCAAATCGTTCATGTATTTCCTAGCCTGCGGCCCTGTGGGGCCTCGTGTCCTCCGACGCCTCTTGCGCCGGCGGTACCGCTCAGATTGTCACACCACCCGCCGCCGGACACCTGCCAAAAGCAGGTGGGTCGGCCGGCCGCCGGCCCGACGCCTTGGCGTTCAGGTCGGCGTGGCCCGCTTGCCCTGCGCCAGCGCGTACACCTCCGGGGATCGCTTGCGCGAGGCCGCCGGCTTGCGGATCGAGACCTTGGCGTAGCGACGGCGCAGTTCCCGCACGTAATCGTCGAAGCCCACACCCTGGAACAGCTTGATCAGGAAGGTGCCGTCGACCCTTAGGTGCCGGTCGGCGAAATCCATCGCCAGCTCGGAAAGGTGCATCGCCCGCGGCAGGTCCACCGCGTCCACACCGCTCATATTGGGGGCCATGTCCGACAGCACAAGGTCCACGGTCTGTCCGGCCAGGGCCTGCTCCAGCTGGGTTAAGACCTGGTCCTCGCGGAAATCGCCGAGGATGAACTCGACCCCGGCCAGGCCGGGCATCTCCAGGATGTCCAGGGCGATGATCCGGCCCGGCTTGGCCGCGTTGAGGCGGTCCAGCTCCTGGCGGACCCATTGCGACCAGCCGCCCGGGGCGGCGCCGAGGTCGACCACGACCATGCCCGGCTTGAGCAGGCGGTCGCGCTCGACCAGCTCTTCCAGCTTGTAGGCGGCGCGCGAACGCAGACCTTCGGCCTTGGCCTTCTTCACGAAGGGGTCTGAGAAGTGTTCCTTGAGCCAGCGTTGGCTGCTTTTGCTGCGGGTCGCCATGTGCGGGCGGCCGTCCCGGTGGGGGTTGGGGACGCCATGATACCCTGAGCGCCCCTCCCGCTCCGTTCGTGTGACCCAATGCCCACCCTGTTGACCTCCGCCCAGACCCGTTTCCTGCGCGGACAGGCCCACGACCTCAAGGCCATGCTCCAGGTCGGTGGCAAGGGCATCACCGATGCGCTGGTCGCCGAGGTCGATAACGCCCTCGAGCACCACGAACTGATCAAGATCAAGGTCGGCGCCGAAGACCGCGACACCCGCGACGCAGCCATCGCTGAGATTGCCGAGCGTACCGACGCCGCCCTGGTCCAGCGCATCGGCCATACCGCCGTGCTGTACCGCCCCAGCAAGGAAAAGCGCCAGATCGTCCTGCCGCGGACCTGATGAGCCGGGAATAGGGAATGGGGAATGGGGAACCGGAAAGCCCCACCCCTGCTCCGCTCTGGCTTCAAGCCATTCCCGACTCCCGACTCCCGATTCCCGCCCCCATGCAACTGACCCTGGAACGCCCCGATCACGAGTTCTACCTGCGCGGCGCCGACGGTCAGGTCGCCCTGGTCAACGATCGCCGCCTGGAACGCAGCTTCATCCTCGCGCCGAACCGGCTGATCGAGGACTGGCCGGTGCTGGACGTGAAGACCCTGACCATCGAAGACCTGGCGCCGGTGTTCGCGCTGGAACCTGAGTTGATCGTGCTCGGCTGCGGCGCGACCCAGTCGTTTCCGCCGGCCGCGACCCTCGCCGCCTGCCTCGGCCGCGGCGTCGGCCTGGAAACCATGACCAACCCCGCCGCCGCGCGCACCTTCAACGTGCTGGCCGGCGAAGGCCGGCGCATCGTCATGGGGTTCGTGCTCGGGGCATGAAGTGCGCCGGGCCCCGCTTGCGGTGGCCCGCGCTTGGCTTCGCCCCGATGCTGGCGACGCTGCTCGCCGCCTGCACCCTGCCCACGCCGGCGCAGCGTTACCAGCGCTGGCTCGGCGACGGCCAGCAGGCCGCCGTCGAGGAATACCGCCGTTATCTGCACGCTCACGGCGCCGGCGAGTCCGTACCGATGATGCAGTTGCTGCGCAGCGGCCGCCGCTGGCGCATCTGCGGCGCGCCCGAGTTCGCGTTGCCGCCGAAGCCGGCCTGGCCCGACACGGTGCGCAGCCTGCGCCTGATCGCCGAGCTAAGGCGCGCCGGGCTGCTCGACGGCGCCGAGATCACTTCCGGATACCGCGACGAAGCCCTCAACCGCTGCGAAGGCGGCAGTTCGCGCAGCCGGCACATGAGCGGCGGCGCCTACGATTTCGATCTCGCCACCGACGCCCCGACACGCGAGCTGTGCGCGTTCTGGCGCCGGCGCGGACCGGCGAGCGGCTTCGGACTCGGGTTCTACGATGCTCGCCATCTGCACATCGACACCACCGGGTTCCGCACCTGGGGGCACGACTACACTTACCGGACATCGCAGTGCCTGCCCGGCGTTCGCCTGAAACATGAGGCAAACCAAGCCGGCGCACGATGAAGAGCGATATCGCTCCGCGGGTCGGCATCGCGGCGAAGGTTTCGCATCATCGTTGTCGCCATGCCCGAACCCACCGTCAAGCACGATCCACGCGAGCGCCTGCGGCTGGCTGGGCAACGGACCGGGCTGTTTCCTTTCATGCCGGGAATGGACGCAAGCATCGCGCCATCATGATCGTGGCTGGCATCAAGTCGCCCGAGTTTCGTCTTCCAGGCGCAACGAGTAGCTGTACGAGTCGGTCCGCAGATGCAGAAGGGTCTTGCTCGCCGGGACGTAGACGATGCGCACCGCATCCTCCGGCAGCAGCGCATGGAACAAGCGGCTTTCCACCAGGAACACGATCGTCCGCGGCGGCGGCCCATCGACCGCCACCGTGATGAAGCAATAAGGGCTGCCGCCGCCTTCGGAACTCTCGGTCCGCATCTGGCTGATGCGGCCGGAAACGCTGACCTTGACCCCCATGTCGAGATCGGACTGCAACTTGTCGTCTTCGTTCGACACGACGAAAGCCACCACGGTCGCCGCCAGGAGAACCGCGACCACCATGGCCGCGGTCGCTCCTTCGTCGATGCCGTTCACGCTGGCCACCATGCATACCGCCGCTAGAACCAGGCCCAGGGCGCAGAGGAAAGCGACGATTCCGCAGCCGCTCATTCGCCTCGCAGCCAATCTGTCCCGGTCGTGTCCGTTGAGCGGTCCGGTTACGCGCGGCTTCGCCGCCTGCGGCGTGTCGTCGATGCTCGCCGTCGCTTCCGGGCGAAGCTGCCCCAGATCGTCCTGGAGATCGAGATCCGCTCGCGTGGACGGCGCCATCCGCCGCAGCTTTCGCGCTGCGTCGCGCTGGGCTCTGCGCAATCGCAAACGCGCGTCGGCCGAACCGTCGTACTCCGGTGCGGCCTGCGAAGCCGCATCCTGCGCAACGAGCTCGTACTCGCATCCCACCGCAACGACGCTGATGACGGTCTTGCTGGCCGGCGCATAGGCGATCCGGACTTGCTCGCCGTATTCGACTTCGAAGAACACACGGTCCGGCGGGGTAAATTCGAGCATGCACGGCGGGGTTTCCTCGGTCCGCAGCTGGATGCGGTAGCGAGATTGCTCGCCGTCATGACTGACTTTCACCACCGTCGCCGCGGCGAGCCGCTTGAGGCCGCCGTCCATGTCGGCCTGAAGGTTCGCGTTGGCGCCGGAACGGCCCAGCACCGTCAGCGCCGCCATTGCAAGGCCGGCGAGCAACTCCATCGCGGTCCAGAAAGCGCCGTAACGTTCCCACGTCAGCAACACCATCACCAGCGTCATAACGACGATCAATATCGCAACCGGCACGCCATCGGACTTGAGCGCATCCAGGCGCGCGATCTCGTCCTGGCTCAGCGGCCGGGTCGTATTTTCGTCGGGCGATGCCGTCATGCTGATCCTTCAGGCTGCTTTTTCGCGGGCTTATTCTGCACCGACCCGGCCCACCGCTCGCGGGCGGAGGCTTCTGCGTTCGAACACCGGGGCACGGCCGGTAAACGGCAGGCGCGGCGGCGCCTAAAGCGGCGCCAGGCCCAACTGCGACAGTTTTCGCGCCATGCCTTCGGGCGTATTGAGCGTGTGCAGGCAGCCCCCGTCGGCCCGTCGATAAGAAATCAGGCCGCCATCGATCAGCCACGCCACGACAATCGCGTCGCGCGCCCGGGCGCTGCGGTGTTCGGACACGGGAATATCGGAACCGAGCAGGTCCGCGGGCATCAGCGCGGGATCGGCGTCCTTGAGCACGAACCGGCCCGGGCAGTCGACGATGTCGATCCATGGCCAGGCCGCTTTCAACGTCGCGAAATCCATGGGCTCGCTCGGCGCCCCGCCGCGACGGCGGGTGCGCGGCCGATTATTTCGCCGGCAGGTACAACAAGGGGTCGACCGGCTTGGCGTTGTAGCGCACCTCGAAGTGCAGCATGTCGCGCGCGGCGCCGCTGCGGCCCATCTCGGCGATCTGTTCGCCGGACTTGACCACCTGGCCTTCGTTGACCAGACGTTTGCGGTTGTGGCCGTAGGCCGACAGCCATTGTTCGTTGTGCTTGACGATGATCAGTTCGCCGTAACCGACCAGGCCGGTACCGGAATAGACCACCACGCCGTCGGCGGCGGCACGCACCGCCGCGCCGCTGGAGCCGCCGATATCGACGCCCTGCTTGGTCGGCTCGTTGGCGACGTAGCGGCTCAGCAAGGGGCCGTCGGCCGGCCAACGCCAGCGGATGCCGCTGTTGACCGGCGCGGCGACCGGCGCTGCGGGCGTGGGCCGCGGCGCGCTGGTGCCGCCGCTCGACGGCGTGCCCGCCGACGGGCGAGCGCCACCGCTGGGCGGGTACAGGCGCAAACGCTGGCCAGGGTAGAGGGTGTAAGGCGGCGAGAGGCCGTTCCAGGCAGCGAGATCGGCGACCTGGATGCCGTTGTTGGTGGCGATGCGGTACAGGCCTTCGCCGCGCTGCACGACGACCGTGGCGCCGGGCTTGGGCCGGGACGGACGCGGCGGCGCCGGACGCGACGAGGGGCGCGACGGGCCGCGGCTGGAATGACCGCGCGAGGGTTCGCGGACCACCGTGCTCGAACAGCCGATCAGGGCAAGCGCGGCCAGAACGCAGGCGGCCATCGCCAGGGTCGGGGTCCGGGTCGTCTTGATCATGCGCATCCTCTTGCAGCGTCCATGTTCCGGTGTTTCGTCATTGCGGGGTTCGCAGCGGCCTCAGCCCTGTTGCGAGCGCCATATCAGCCAGACTACGGCGGCCGCGATGATGGCCGTGGCAATCCAGCCGATCGGCTCGATGTAGCGTCGCAGCGTCGCCTCGGCGCGTTCGCCGCCGATGCGGATCGCCAGCGCCAGCAGGAACACGCGCTTGCCGCGGCCGATCAACATGCTCAGCACGTATTGCAGCATAGGCACGCCGACGATACCCGACGCCCAGGTGAACACCTTCATCGGGATCGGCATGAAACCGCCGAGGACCAGGAAGGTGAACACCGCCCACGGCGATTCGGCCATCTTGGCCTGGACCGTGGCGATGCCGGACTCGATGCCGGCGAGCATGCCCATCGCCGCGAACACCGGCTTGAGCGCCTCGAAGGCGTAATGGCCCAGGGCATAGCCGACCAGGGCGCCGGCCATCGAGCCGATCAGGCTCAGGGTGGCGAACCAGAACGCGCGCCGCGGCGCGCCAACGCACATCGGCGCCAGCATGACCTCGGGCATGATCGGAAAAATGATGGCTTCCACGAAGCTCAAGCCGGTGAGATAGGCCGGCGCGTGGCGATGCCGGGCCCAGGTCAACGCGCGCTCGTAGAGCGGTCCGAAGATCTTCAAAAGCGAACCCCTGTCGGGTGAGGTGTCAGTCGATCATGCCCGACAGCAATGGCACGAAGACCACCGGCGCGAGCGTGTGTTGGCTGATGTTGCCGTCGGCATCCTTGCGCAGCTTCAACAACGACTGCGACGAGGACGCGCCGACCGGCGCGATCAGGGTGCCGCCGACGGCGAGCTGGTCGGTCAACGCATCGACCAGCGCAGGCGCGGCCGCGGTGACGATGATCGCGTCGAAGGGACCATTTTCGGGCCAACCGATGCGGCCGTCATCGTGCTTGCTGCGCACGTTGAGACCGAGTTGGCGGAACCGCTTACGCGCGGTGCGCAACAACTCGCCGATGCGTTCGACGGTATGCACTTCCAGGCCAAGCGCGGCGAGAATCGCGGCCTGGTAGCCCGAGCCGGTGCCGATTTCCAGCACTTTGCCGGGCATGCCGTCTTCGAGCAGGGCCTCGGTCATCTTGGCCACCACCCAGGGCTGGGAAATGGTCTGGCCGTGGCCGATCGGCAAGGCGGTGTCTTCGTAGGCGCGCATCGCCAACGCTTCGTCGACGAACAGATGGCGCGGCACCGTGCGGATCGCGTTGAGCACGCGCTCATCGCGGATGCCGGCCTCGCGCAAGCGCTCGACCAGGCGGTCGCGCACGCGTTGCGAGGTCAGGCCGCTGCCGATCGCTTCGGGCTGCAGGCGCATGCGCTGGATCATGCGGTCGACTCCGGCGCCCGCGGCTCCGGCTGCGCCAGCGCATCGGCCAGGCCGCCGACCCAACTGGCGACTTGTTCGAGCGCCTGATAGCGGGTCAGGTCGACGTGAATCGGAGTGATCGAGATGCTGCCGGTGCGCACGGCCTGGAAGTCGGTGCCGGGGCCCGCGTCCTGCTCGGCGCCGGCCGCGCCGATCCACCACCACTGGCGGCCGCGCGGATCTTGTTGCGGCGTGCAGGCTTCGGCGCGGTGGCGGTTGCCCAGGCGGGTGACTTCGAAGCCGGCGATCTCGCCCCAGGGCAGGTCGGGCACGTTGACGTTGAGGATGGTGTCGGCCGGCAGCGGATCGGTGCGCAGGCGAGCGATGATCTCCACCGCCGCGCGCGCCGCGGTTTCGTAGTGATGGCCGACATGGTCGGCGGTCGCCAGCGACATGGCCACGGCCGGCAGACCGAGGAAACGGCCTTCCATCGCCGCGGCGACGGTGCCCGAATAGATCACGTCGTCGCCGAGGTTGGCGGTGTTGTTGATGCCGGACACGACGATGTCGGGCTCGGCTTCGAGCATGCCGGTGATCGCCACGTGCACGCAGTCGGTCGGGGTGCCGGACACGCGCCAGGTCGACTCGTCGAGCTTGTGCACGCGGATCGGCATGTCCAGCGTCAGCGAATTGCTGGCGCCGGAGCGGTCGCGATCGGGGGCAACCACCAGCACCTCGTGACCGGCCTCGCGCAGCCCCTGAGCGAGAATGCGAATGCCGGGTGCGTCGACGCCGTCGTCGTTGCTGACCAATACGCGCATGAGGATTCCGCAATCAAAGGCAGGATGATACCCGATCTGGCCGGGGGGTTCGGACGGGCGCCTGGCGTTAAGATGGGCTCCGTACCGACTGAATGCAGGTAAGGCATGCAGTATTGGGAGCATATCGATCGCGTGTTTCGCGCCCAGTCGCTCGACGAGGTGAAGTCGGCCACGTCCGCCTATACCAGGGCGCTCGGGTTTCAGCATCATGGCTATGCGATGAAACTGCAGGAGCCGGCGCTGCAGCCCGGCCACGGCAGTGGGCCGTCCAAGGATTTCTTCTACTTCGAGGATTTCGACAGCGACTGGTCCAAGACCTACCCCGGCCTCGCCTCGGCCCAGGCCGAACGCTCCGACCCGCGCATCATCCAGGCCCGCGAGGGCCTGCCGGCGGCGTCATGGAACTGTCGCGGCCAAACCAGCTACGAGCTCGGCCAACGCGTCTACCTGATGCAGCGCACCCGGCGCACGCTCGAGATCGCCGGCGAACACGGCCTGCGCGGCGGCATCACCGTGCCGAGTTGGTCGCAGGGCATGCGCTGGTCGTTCATGACCTTCACCCACACCGCGATCGTCGACCCGCGCGAGATGGTCCCGACCGTCGCCTCGGCGGTCTATTTCGTCAACTGCATGCAGGCCACCCTCGACCGCCTGATGCGCCAGCGCCCGTCGCTGCCGACGCTCAGCGAGCGCGAGCGCGAAGTGCTGCGCTGGTCCGCGGTCGGCAAAACCTCGTGGGAGATCTCGATGATCCTGCGGATCAGCGAGCGCACGGTGAACTTCCACCTGCAACAGGTCTCGCGCAAGCTCGGCGTCAAGGGCCGGCGCGCCGCCTGCGCGCGTGCGGTGGCGCTGGGGCTGATCTTCCTGTAACCGCTGCCTGTAACCGCTGCGGCCGCCAGCGAGCCCGCGCCGATTCGGCCGCTGCGCTCGCCCGGGCCGCGCCTGCCTGCCCGGCGCTGCCCTCACCTGTCTGTTCTTACAGGCCGGCCCACGCGTTGCCCGCCGTCCATGCTGAACTGAATGCTCGCGGTGTTCGCTGACGCATGCGCGCCGAACGGCGCGAGGGGACTTCTTGGCGCGCACCGCTCTTTCGTTTTTCCCCGGTGCCGGCCCGATACCGACGGGTCGCAGGTCCCAAGGAAGGGCCGGGGCTTTTATGCTGTGGCCATGACGCCCCCACCCGACCGTCCCGACGACGACGACAGCGACGACGCGGCCCTGTTCCGTGCCGCGATCGGCGAGGTCCGCCGCCTGCCCGACGCGCCGCTGCCGCCGACCTCGCCGAAGCCGCGCCCGCGCGCGCGCATGGCCGAACGCGACGAGGCCGAGGCCCGCGACGAGTTCCGCCACGCCCTGGAAGAAAACCTGCTCGAAGCCGGCGATGCGCTGAGTTATCGCCGCGACGAGCTGCCGCCGCGGGTGTTCGCGCGGCTGAAACGCGGCGAAATCTCGGCCCAGGAGGAATTGGACCTGCACGGCAGCCCGGTGCGCGAGGCCGAGGCGCTGCTGCGCGCCTTCCTCAACGACGCCCGCGAACACGGCGTCGGGTGCGTGCGGGTCATCCACGGCAAAGGCCGCGGCGGCGGCAACGACTTCGTCGACAGCCGCGGCCTGCCCGTGCTCAAGAACCTGGTCGACCGGATGCTGCGCCAACGCGCCGACACCCTGGCCTTCCACTCCGCACCGCCCGCGCAGGGCGGCACCGGAGCGGTGCTGGTACTGCTGGCGCCGCGCAAACGGCGCTGAACCCCGCCTCGGAGCTTCGAACCCGGCCTTCGGGGCGGACCCGTCGGCGGTGTCACTCTTCCTGATGCCCGCCCATCGTGCGGCGGTCCGGCGGATTGACCCAGACCACTTCGATGCCGCGGCGCTTGGCGAGGCGCTCGACCGCGGAGACGTAATAATCGTCGCGCGACATGCCCGCGACGGCGTGTTTGGAAACCGACGGCTCGGTATAGCTGCTCTTGGTCTGGGTCCCGGCGCACGCCGCCAGGCCCAGCACCGACAACGACAGGACGGCAATACGCAACGTAGCGTTCATGACCCGACTCCCTGACGCGGTGGAGTCCGGCGGCGGCTTGGCGCGACCGAACGGCAACCGGCACCTGCCGGCTGTCACCTTCGGCTTATACGCCGGCCGGAATCGTGAACCAGTGCCACCGCACGGCACCCGACGAACGGTCGCATTCGACGGCCGAAAGCGGCGAAAACGCAGGCGAGTTCGTTATCCCGGGCTAGCCGCCGCCTGCGCTCGCGGCGATTGCGCGAGCACGGATTTCGCATTGGCGGATGAGCCGAGCGCCCATCTCGCGAGCGCCCTCCCTTGAGCCCCGATTCGGCAAGCCCCGATTCGCCAAGCCCTGGTTCGCCAAGCTCCGATTCGGCAAGCCCGGCTCAGGCCGCGCCGGAACGGATCTCGCCGAGCTCGGCCAGGACCACGGTCGCGTAGGCGCCGGCCGGCAAGGCGAAAGACACTTCCAAGGCACCGTCGTCGAGCCAGCACCAGGCCAGGCCATCCGGGCGCAGACGCAGCGCACGGCGCTCCTGATCGAGCCCGGCCGCTTCCAGGCCCGCGCGCAGGGCCAGCGCCTGCTCGCCGTCGAGCGCGGCCAGCTCCAACGCCCGCACCTCGTCGGTGCTGCGCAGTTCGCCGCGCCCCCACAACGGCCCGCTCGGATGGATATCGAAAGCGGCCAGGCGTTGCGCGAGCGTTTCGCTCCAGGGTTCGGGGCCGAACACGCTGCGGCTGCCGGCCAGGGCCCAGACCTCGCCGGCGAGCGACGCGCCGGCGCGCAAACCGTCCCAACTGCCGTCGGCCACGCGCACCGCGAGGGCGCGATTGAACAGCTCCGAGCGCGCCGCCGACAGCAACAGGCTGCGTTGCTCGCGGCGCACCCGGCGCCCTGCGAACATCGCCAGGGCGTTGACGACGTTGTCGCCGTCGCGGCCGAAGCGCTGTTCGCCGAAATAGTTCGGTACGCCGCGTGCGGCGATGTGGGCCAAGCGCGCGTCGATCGCCTCGCGCTCGCCTTCGATCTCGCGCAGGGTCAACACGAAGCGGTTGCCGGCCAAGGCGCCGCGCGGCAGTTTCTTCGCATGCCATTGGCTGTCGAGCACGCGCAGCTCGTCGTCCTGCAGGCCGGCCAGGTCCGGCGCGATGCGCTTGGGCAGGTGCACGCTGAAGCGCTGCACGGTGACCGCATGACGATCCTTGAGCCCGGCATAGCCGATCCCGACCTCGCCGATGCCGGCCCAGGCGGCGATGCGCTTGGCCGCGAAGGCAGTGTTCATGCCGCGCTTTTCCACCGTCAGCAGCAAGTGCTCGCCGCTGCCGCTGGCGGCGAAACCGGGCAGTTCCTCGACCCGGAAATCCTCCGACGAGGTGCGGATGCGCGCACTGAGCACGGCCGCACCGTGGGCGCGAGCGAGCGCGGCGTCCTGCGCAGCACCGACCGGCGCCATGCCGTCCTGCGAATCCTCGCTCATGCCGACACCAGCAGGCACACCGCCATCGCCGCAATGCCTTCGCGGCGGCCGGTGAAACCGAGTTGTTCGCTGGTGGTGGCCTTGACGCTGATCGCATCGAGCTCGACACCGAGATCGGCGGCCAGCGTCTCGCGCATCGCCTGCGCGTGCGGGCCGACCTTGGGCCGTTCGCAAACCACAGTAACGTCGGCATTGCCGAGCTTGTAACCGCGTTCGGCGATCAGCACCTGGCAATGGCGCAGGAACTGGCGGCTGTCGGCATCGCGCCAACGCTCGTCGCTGGGCGGGAAATGCTGGCCGATGTCGCCGAGCGCGAGCGCGCCGAGCAGCGCATCGCACAGCGCGTGAATGACCACGTCGCCGTCGGAATGCGCGACCACGCCGCGGTCGTGCGGCACCCGCACGCCGCCGAGCATGATGTGGTCGCCGTCGCCGAATGCGTGGACGTCGTAGCCTTGGCCGATTCTCATGGGGTCTTTACTCGAATGATGAAGAGATCGCGCTCACGCAGCCTGCGCCGAGCGACGATGTAGAAACAGGCCCAGCCCGGACAGCGCCAGCGAAACCGCGAAATGCAGCCACGATGCGCCCGGGCCGGGCGGCATCGCGAAAGGATGGGCATCATCGGCCATCTGCGCGCCGATGGGGTCGATCAAGGTCAGGACCGAAATCATCGCACCGAGCCCTCCCAGCAGCGACAAGACCATAGCCGACGCCCGCATCAGCATTTGCCGGAGGCGGTCTGGCGCTTTCATGACCGCCCTCGGTTCAAGCCTTGCCCAGCAAATATTCCGCCAACGCCAGATCCGCCGGCGTGGTCACCTTGAGATTGTCCTCGCGGCCTTCGACCAGGTGCGGTTTCGCGCCCATGCGCTCCATCGCCGAGGCCTCGTCGGTGACGATCACGCCGGCCTGCGCCGCCGCATCCAGTGCCGCGGTCAAGGCACCGCGACGGAACGCCTGCGGCGTGAATGCGCGCCACAGGCCGTCGCGCGGCTCGGTGGCGGCGATACGGCCGTCGGCGGCGCGCTTCAAGGTGTCGCGCAAGGGCGCGCCGAGAATCGCGCCGTCCGCGCAGGTTTCGGCCGCTGCGATCAGCAGATCGATATCGCCGCGGCGCAGGTTCGGCCGGGCCGCATCGTGCACGAGCACCAAGGCCTCGTCGCCGACCTCGTCGGGCAGCGCGCGCAAGGCCGCCAACACCGAATCGGCGCGCTCGCCGCCGCCCACGCAACGCAGCACCGGCTTGTCCTGCAATCGGCTCCAACCCGGCCACAACGTATCGCCGGGCGACAGCGCGACCATCGCCCCGGCCACGCGCGGATGCGCAAGCAAGGCGTTCAGGGCGTGCTCGATCAGCGGCTTGCCGGCCGCATGCAGATATTGTTTCGGCGTCGGCCCGCCGAAGCGCTGGCCGCGGCCGGCAGCGGGAATCACGGCCCAGATCATGTCTCGTATCCCTTGCAAAAACCGCAGCCCGAATGCGTCGCCGCGTTCACCGCTTCAATGCGCCGGCTGTTCGCGTACCGGTGCCGGAGCCGGTTCGGGCGCCGGCGGCGGCAGTTCGCTGGGCGGTTCGTCGACCTGCTCTTCCAGGCTCGATTCCTCCGGCGCGGCCTGCTCGCCCGGCACGGCGCCGTTCTGCACCGCGCTGACCGCCGCGGCCGCATTCGCACCCGGCGCCTGCGGCTTGGCTTCGACCACGCGATAGAACGTCTCGCCCGGCTTGATCATGCCCAGCTCGCTGCGCGCGCGCTCCTCGACCGCTGCCTCGCCCGACTTGAGGTCTTCGACCTCGGCGGCGAGCGCGTCGTTGCGTTGCTGCAGCCCCTGGTTCTCGCGGGTCTGGCCGTCGACCTGGGCCTGCAGCGCGGCGACGCTGCCGCCGCTGCCGCCGCCGGCCCACCACAACCGATACTGCAAAAACGCGAGCAGCGCCAACAACGCCAATACCAGCACGCTCAGCCAGCGCTTGCCCGTGTTCTCGACCATCGCGACTCAGCCGCGCTCAGCGACGCAGCGACACGAACGCATCGCGTCCGGCGTACTTCGCCGCGGCACCGAGCTGCTCTTCGATGCGCAGCAACTGGTTGTACTTGGCCACGCGGTCGCTGCGGCACAGCGAGCCGGTCTTGATCTGGGTCGCGGTGGTCGCCACCGAGATGTCGGCGATGGTGGTGTCCTCGGTTTCGCCCGAACGGTGCGAGACCACGGCCGCGTACTTGGCCGCGTCGGCCATCGCGATCGCTTCCAGGGTCTCGGTCAGGGTGCCGATCTGGTTGACCTTGATCAGGATCGAGTTGGCCACGCCCTTGTCGATGCCTTCCTTGAAGATCTTCGGGTTGGTCACGAACAGATCGTCGCCGACCAGTTGCACCTTGTTGCCGATCTTGTCGGTCAGCAGCTTCCAGCCGGCCCAATCGTCCTCGGCCATGCCGTCTTCGATGGTCACGATGGGGTACTGCGCGGCCCAGCCGGCGAGGAAATCGACGAACTGCTCGCTGGTCAGGCGCTTGCCTTCGCCGACGAGGTGGTACTTGCCGTTGTCGTAGAACTCGGTGGAAGCCACGTCCAGACCCAGCAGGATGTCTTCGCCGGCCTTGTAGCCAGCCTTGCCGATCGCTTCGAGGATGGTTTCCAGCGCTTCCTCGTTGCTGCGCAAGTCGGGGGCGAAACCGCCCTCGTCGCCGACCGCGGTGCTGAGGCCGCGGCCCTTGAGCACCGACTTCAGCGCATGGAACACCTCGGCGCCGGCGCGCAGCGCCTCGGCGAAGGTCGGCACGCCCACCGGCAGGATCATGAATTCCTGCAGATCGACGTTGTTATCGGCATGGGCGCCGCCGTTGATGATGTTCATCATCGGCACCGGCAGCACCGCGGCGCGATCGCCGGCGAGGTGCTTCCACAGCGGCAGTTTGCGCGAGGCGGCGACCGCATGCGCGTTGGCCAGGGAAACGCCGAGCAGCGCGTTCGCGCCCAGGCGGCCTTTGTTCTCGGTGCCGTCCAGGTCGATCATGCGGCGGTCCAGGCCGACCTGGTCGGTCGCATCCAGGCCCTTGAGCGCCTGGGCGATGGTGGTGTTGACGTTCTCGACGGCTTTACGCACGCCCTTGCCGAGGTAACGGGTCTTGTCGCCGTCGCGCAGTTCGACCGCTTCCTTGCTGCCGGTGGATGCGCCGGAGGGGACCATGGCGCGGCCGAAGCTGCCGTCGGCCAGGGTGACCTCGGCTTCCAGGGTCGGGTTGCCTCGGCTGTCGAGGATTTCGCGGGCGTGGATCTGGGTGATCGTGCTCATGTCGGAAGAGTCGGAGTTCAGTGGGAAAGGGGTCGGGACGAACGATAGCCGAGATCGCGGCCGGCCCGGGTGGGCGCCGTCGAAATTGGCGACATTCGGTGGCGGATCGATTCGATGCGGAGGGGCCGCACGGACACGGCGCCGGCAGCGCGGCAGAACCGCTCCGGCCAGCCCGATGTGTGCCTGCCGCAATGCGGGCGGGACGACGGACGTCCCGGCCCAGCGACGGCCGCGCTGCGGCCGGGTTCGAACCGCAACGCGAACGGCATCAGAAATCTTGTTCCAAAAAGCCGTTCTTCTTGGTGATGCGGTCCAGCTCGACCATGGTCTCGAGCAGCGCGCGCATCTTCGGCAGCGGCACCGCGTTGGGGCCGTCGGACAGGGCTTCTTCGGGGCGCGGGTGGGTTTCCATGAACACGCCGGACACGCCGACCGCGATCGCCGCGCGCGCCAGCACCGGCACGAATTCGCGCTGGCCGCCGGACTTGCCGTCCATGCCGCCGGGCAACTGCACCGAATGGGTCGCGTCGAACACCACCGGGCAACCGGTGTCGCGCATCACCGACAGCGAGCGCATGTCGCTGACCAGGTTGTTGTAGCCGAAGCTCGCGCCGCGTTCGCAGGCCATGATCTGCTGGTTGCCGGTGGCCTGGGCCTTGGCGGTGACGTGCTTCATCTCCCAGGGCGAGAGGAACTGGCCCTTCTTGATGTTGACCGGCTTGCCGGCGCGCGCGACTTTCTGGATGAAATCGGTCTGGCGGCACAGGAAAGCCGGGGTCTGCAGCACGTCGACGACCGAGGCGACCTCGTCCATCGGCGTGTATTCGTGCACGTCGGTCAGCACCGGCACGCCGATCTGGCGCTTGACCTCGGCCAGGACCTTGAGCCCCTCCTCCATGCCCGGCCCGCGGAAGCTCGTCGCCGAGGTGCGGTTGGCCTTGTCGAAGCTCGACTTGAAGATGAAGGGAATGCCGAGCGAGGACGTGATTTCCTTGAGCTGGCCGGCGACGTCGAGCTGCAATTGCATCGACTCGATCACGCAGGGGCCGGCGATCAGGAAGAAAGGCTGGTCGAGACCGACATCAAAGCCGCAAAGTTTCATCGCTTGCTTCCTGAATTCATGAGTACGAAGGAATCTTCATCAATGGTTGCCGCGGACGTCCCAGGCAAGCCCGGCCTGGGCTTCATGGCCCCGCCCCGCCGGTCCGCCGCGCACGCGCCACACCGAACAGCCACAGCACGATGCCGATCAGGCCTAGCGGTGCGCCTATGAACGCCGTGATCGCGAAAACCATCGCGCCCAACAGGCCGAGCCCGTCGCTGCTCTCGCCAAGGATCGCCCGATACGTCACCAGCCCGGTGCCCATCACCGCCACCGCCAGCCACATCAACCAGCGGCCGGTACCGCGAAAATCGTTGCGTGCAGGCCGGCCGACGCTCGCCCGCGCTTGCGCGCCCGGGTCCGGGTCGGCCGGAGCCGGATTCAACCGGCGACCTCGCGCAGCAGCTTGCCGCCGGCCTTGGCCTCGCGCGCGGCGCGCACGAAACCGATGAACAACGGATGGCCGTCGCGCGGCGTCGACAGGAATTCCGGGTGCGCCTGGCAAGCCAGGTACCAGGGGTGCTCGCTGCGCGGCAGTTCCACCATCTCGACCAGCAGGTCGTCCATCGACTTGGCCGAGATCACCAGGCCGGCGTCCTCGAGCTGGCTGCGATAGCGGTTGTTGAATTCGTAGCGGTGGCGGTGACGCTCGCCGACCACGTCCTTGCCGTACAGCTCGCGCGCCAGGGTGCCCGGCTTGATCCGCTGGTCCTGCAGGCCCAGGCGCATGGTGCCGCCGAGGTCGCTGTTCTCGCTGCGGCGTTCGACTTCGCCGGTGGCGGTGCGCCACTCGGTGATCAGGCCGATCACCGGATGCGGGCTGTTCTTGTCGTTCTCGGTGCTGTTGGCGTTGTCCAGGCCGGCGACATGGCGCGCATAGTCGACCACCGCCGCCTGCATGCCGTAGCAGATGCCGAAGTACGGGATCTTCTGCTCGCGCGCGTAGTTCGCGGTCGCGACCTTGCCTTCGAAGCCGCGATCGCCGAAGCCGCCCGGCACCAGGATGCCGTCGACGCCCTTCAGCGATTCCACGCCGTCGCGCTCGATCTCGCTGGATTCCAGCCACTTCAGCTTGACCTTGGTGCGCTGGCGCAGGCCGCCGTGCTTGAGCGCTTCCGACAGCGACTTGTAGGCGTCCTGGTGGTCGATGTACTTACCGACCACGGCGATGCTGACCTCATCGACCGGATGCTCGGTGGCATCGACCACTTCGTTCCATTCGCTCAGCTCGGCCGGACCGGCCTGGATGCGCAGGCGGTCGAGGACGATCGCGTCCAGGCCCTGCTCGTGGAACCACTGCGGCAGCTTGTAGATGTTGTCGAGGTCGACCGCCGAGATGACGGCCTTTTCCGGCACGTTGGTGAACAAAGCGATCTTGCGGCGGTCGCTGTCGGGCAGCGGCTGTTCGCTGCGGCACAGCAGCACGTCGGGTTGGATACCGATCGAACGCAGTTCCTTGACCGAGTGCTGGGTGGGCTTGGTCTTCAGTTCGCCGGCGGCGGCGATGAACGGCACCAGGGTCAGGTGCATGAACAGCGCGTGCTCGGGGCCGCGCTCGGTGCGCAACTGGCGGATCGCTTCGAGGAACGGCAGCGACTCGATGTCGCCGACCGTGCCGCCGACCTCGACCAGGGCGACGTCGAAGCCTTCGGTGGCCTCGACGATGCAGCGCTTGATCTCGTCGGTGATGTGCGGGATGACCTGGACGGTGCCGCCGAGGTAATCGCCGCGGCGTTCCTTGCGGATCACGTTCTCGTAGATCCGGCCGGTGGTGATCGAATTCTTGCGGCTCAGGCGCGTGCGCAGGTAGCGCTCGTAGTGGCCGAGGTCGAGGTCGGTCTCGGCACCGTCGTCGGTGACGTAGACCTCGCCGTGCTGAAACGGGCTCATCGTGCCCGGATCGACGTTGATGTAGGGGTCGAGCTTCATCATCGTCACGCGCAGCCCGCGCGCTTCGAGGATGGCCGCCAACGAGGCTGCCGCGATGCCCTTACCCAAGGAGGACACCACGCCGCCGGTGACGAAAATCAGGGGAGTCATGGATTTTGCTGCCGCTGGAAAGCCGCAGTTTACAGGCTGACGGCTTGGCCCGCGACTGCTTGACAGCCGGCGGCATCCACCCTCTGGCACAAAAAGCCTTGCCGGACGGGGTCTTACACGAACTGAGCAGGCAAAATCGGGGGACTGACGGCCTTACGGATTCTACGGGGCCCGGCGGGTCAGGCGGACGCTGCGCAGCTTTCGGTGCATAGGAAGGAAGCCGATCCACAAACCCGCTATCAGCACCGAAGACGCCGTGATCAGACCCAGCGCAAACCCCGGGAACATCATCAGCCACGGCATCCCGATACAGTCGCCAGTGCCGAACATGACCTTCCCCAAAACGAGCATACCGACATACGTCGCGCAAACCGGAGCGCCCCAGGCGAATACAGCCATCCAAGCCATACGCCAGACGTCGCGGGCGCACGGAACTCGCCAGAGCGCGAGCGCCAAGACGGCGGCCACGAACAAGAAAAGCCAGGGATTCATAGCTACATAATTCGCCGCTTCTGCGGCAACTGCCGCTATCTCGGCCGGATTACCGCAAGCAGAACTCAAACTACCATCTCCGTTATTCGCTCCAGCGGAAACAGGGTCCGACGCGCCCCGCCTAAGCGCTATTTCAACACGGCCCCTTGCTCAATCAGCAGCTCGCGCAGGATCGAACGGTGGCAGCGCGCCTCGTCCTCGCAATAGCAGCCGACCGAGAAATCGCTGTGGCGGGACAGGGTCGCCAGCAGTTGCAGGGCGTGGCCGGCGTCCGGCATCGCCATCTCGGCGCGGTACTTGCGCACGAACGCCTGCCATTGCGCCGGCGTCTGCGCCGTCTGGCCGAGCTTGAGGGTGTCCGCGCTCGGCGCCAGGTTCGGGAACCAGACGTCGTACCAGTCCTGGGTCGCGAATTCGCTCTTCGGCACCCCGCGCGGCGGACGCCGCACGGTGCCGATGCGGGTGCCCTCGCCCTTCAGGCGCGGGCTGCCGAGTCTCACGATGCGTACCGCCATGACGGTCTCCTGACTGAGCGCGCTTCGATGCTACCGGCTTCGCCAACGAAAACGCCCCGGCGAGCCGGGGCGTTTCGTGGAAAGTTCGGCGGCATGCCGCGACCGGGATTAGGCGACCGGGATTACTTGTCGCCTTCCTCTTCCGGCTCGACGCCGCGGTCGCCGGACTGCTTCTTGTCGGCTTTGGCCTTCTTCTGGGCCTCGGCCTTCTTCGCATCCTCGGCTTTCTTGGCCTCTTCGGCCTTCTTGGCGTCGGCCTGCGGGTCCTGCTGCGCGAAGGCGGCAGGCGCGGCCAGCATGACCAGGGCAGCGGCGATGGCGGCGGGGAGCACGAGCTTGCGGATGTTCATGGTGTGGCCTCCTGACGGAATGGGGACCGGCGCGACGGACTGCGCCGTGTGTCGTGGGCGATGAGCCGTTCGGCGCACCGCTTCCCTGAGCGACGCGGCGGACCCTAACCCCTACCCCCATGCTGGTGGCTGAATCGACCGATATCAACCCGCCCCGGCTCGCCGCCGCGGCGCCCGATCCAGCAGGCCGGGCCGCCGTCTCAGCCGGTCTCGCCAGGCGAGACGCAAGTGGGCCAAGCTTCTTACCCACTCTTCACGTCGTGCGGCTTGACCACCTAGCCCGCCGTCGCCATTCTCGCCGCTCCGAACACCACGGCCACGCCCTTCAGTTAATGAGCAGTCGCTATAACGCCGCCGACATCGAAGTCCTCTCCGGGCTGGACCCCGTCAAACGACGCCCGGGCATGTACACCGACACCACCCGCCCGAACCATCTGGCGCAGGAGGTCATCGACAACGCGGTCGACGAGGCGCTGGCCGGCCACGCCCGCAGCATCGAGGTCACCCTGCACGCCGACGGCAGTTGCGAGGTCTCCGACGACGGTCGCGGCATGCCGGTCGACATCCACCCCGAGGAAGGCATCCCCGGCGTCGAGCTGATCCTCACGCGCCTGCACGCGGGCGGCAAGTTCAGCAACAAGAACTACACCTTCTCCGGCGGCCTGCACGGCGTCGGCGTGAGCGTGGTCAATGCGCTGTCCAAGCTGGTCGAAGTGCACATCAAGCGCGACGGCAACGAATACCGCATGACCTTCCAGAACGGCGATCGCGCCACCCCGCTGGAAGTGGTCAACTCGGTCGGCAAGAAGAACACCGGCACCCGCGTGCGCTTCTGGCCCGACGCGAAGTATTTCGACACGCCCAAGTTCAACCTGCGCTCGATCAAGCACGTGCTGCGCGCCAAGGCGGTGCTGTGCCCGGGCCTCAACGTCAAGCTGTTCGACGAGGCCAGCGGCGAGCGCATCGAGTGGTACTACGAGGACGGCCTGCGCGACTACCTGTCGGGCGAGCTGCGCGAGGGCCAGCCGCAGCGCGAGCTGCTGCCGCCGGAGCTGTTCGTCGGCCAACTCAAGAAAGACACCGAAGTGGTCGACTGGGCGGTGGCCTGGGTGCCCGACGGCGAGCTGGTCCAGGAAAGCTACGTCAACCTGATTCCGACCGCCCAGCACGGCACCCACGTCAACGGCCTGCGCACCGGCTTCACCGACGCGCTGCGCGAGTTCTGCGACTTCCGCAACCTGCTGCCGCGCGGCGTCAAGCTGGCCCCGGAAGACGTCTGGGACAGGGTCGCCTTCGTGCTCAGCATCAAGATGACCGACCCGCAGTTCAGCGGCCAGACCAAGGAGCGCCTGTCCTCGCGCCAGGCCGCCGGCTTCGTCGAGGGCGCCGCCCACGATGCGTTCTCGCTGTGGCTCAACCAACACACCGAGCTCGGCGAGCGTATCGCCCAGTTGGCGATCGAGCGCGCCGCCGCGCGCCTGAAGACCGAAAAGCAAATCACCCGCAAGAAGATCACCCAGGGCCCGGCCCTGCCCGGCAAGCTCGCCGACTGCAGCTCGCAGGATCTCTCGCGCACCGAGCTGTTCCTGGTCGAGGGCGATTCGGCCGGCGGCAGCGCGCGCCAGGCCCGCGACAAGGACTTCCAGGCGATCCTGCCGCTGCGCGGCAAGATCCTCAACACCTGGGAAGTCGCCTCGGGCAGCGTGCTGGGTTCGCAGGAAGTGCACGACCTGGCGGTCGCGATCGGCTGCGACCCGGGCAAGGAAGACATCAGCGGCCTGCGCTACGGCAAGGTGGTCATCCTCGCCGACGCCGACTCCGACGGCCTGCACATCGCCACCCTGCTCAGCGCCCTGTTCCTGCGCCACTTCCCGGCGTTGGTCGCGAGCGGCCACATCTTCGTGGCGATGCCGCCGCTGTTCCGCGTCGACGTGGGCAAGACCGTGTTCTACGCGTTGGACGAGGAGGAAAAACGCATCCTCCTGGAAAAGATCGAACGCGAAAAAGGCGACCGCAAGAAGGGCCTCAGCGGCGCGATCAACGTCACCCGCTTCAAGGGCCTGGGCGAGATGAACGCCTCGCAGCTGCGCGAGTCGACCATCCACCCCGACACCCGCCGCCTGGTCCAGCTGACCATCGACGACAACGCCCAGACCCATTCGCTGATGGACATGCTGCTGGCCAAGAAGCGCGCCAGCGACCGCAAGTCCTGGCTGGAAACCAAGGGCGACCTGGCGACGCTGGAAGTCTGAGCCTCGCCTTCCGCCGCGCGTCAGTAACGAAACGCCGCCTCGTGCGGCGTTTCTTTTCAAGGAATGCCCGCCGCCTCGTGCGGCGTTTCTTTTTAGCGCACCGGCGGCTTGCCGCAAAGCCGGTCGGTTGGACGTTTTTCGCCCGAGACTGCGTTCGTCTCAAGAAGTCCCACCCGCCCGCGGCCCGTTTCTTTTTCGCAACAAGCGCCTTGCGGCGTTTCTCTCCGGCATCACGCCGTCATACCGCGGCTTGCGGCAATTTGGATGCATCGATGGGCAAGGAGATCGAAATGGAAGGATGCCCCGACCATCACCGGCCCGCCCGCGGCGGGCGCCTTGCGGAGGGACCGCGCCATGGCCGTTGAACGCATCGAAGGCGCCTTGAACGAGCGCGATGCCGATGCCTACGCCGAAGCGCTGGCCGAAGCCTTTCCCGACGCCGGCGTCGAGTACGCGCGGCCGCGTTTGTTCGGCGTACTGGCCTGGCTCGCCCTGTTGCTGGGCCCGGTGCTGGCCTGGCTGTTCGTGTTCGGCCTGACCCCGGACGACAAATGCGGCACCTGGAGCCTGCACTGCACCGGCCGCGCGATCCTGTTCACCGCGGCGAGCTGGCTGTTCGGCAGCCTGCTCGCGATCGTCGCCCTGTTCCGGCATGAGCGCCACAGCATCGCGGTGCCGGCGCTGGTGTTGAACCTGATCCCCCTGCTCGGCCTGGTCGCGGCCTGCGTGGTGATCGTGCAGCGCTCGGGTTAAGCCGTCGCGATCGCTTTCCGGCGCCGACGCCCGCGGTTTCAGGCCAAGGCCGCCAACGCCGCCTTGAGCGGTTTGGCGAACGCCGCCGGCCGGCAACGCGTCAATCGCACCGCCGGCGTTTCGTGCCAACGCGCGCAATCGTCGATCGCGCGGGCGATGTCCGCAGCAAGGGCTTCGTCGGCGACGACGCCCTCTTCCAGATACAAGGCCCTGACCTCGAACTCGCCGTGGGCGCGATGCGCTTTCGCGTCCAGGCGCCCGACCAGGCGGCCACGCACCAGGATCGGCAGGACGAAATAACCGTAGCGGCGTTTCGGCTCGGGCGTGTAGCACTCCAGGGTGTAGTCGAAACCGAACAGTTCGCTGGCGCGTTCGCGATCCCAGACCACCGGGTCGAACGGCGACAGCAGGGTCGAATGGGTCGCACGCAAGCGCCCGCCTGCGGCCAGCGCAAGCGAATCGGCATGATCGCGATGGACATAGCCCGGCGACTCCCAGCCCTTGACCTCGACCCGCAACAAGTCGCCGGCCTCGACCAACTCGGCCAAGTCGGCATCGCGCAGGCGCGGACGCAAGCGGTAGTAATCGGCGATCCAGCGCGCCTGGGCGATGCCGAGCGCGCGCACCGACTTGAGGATGGTGTCGCGCCGCACCGTCGCGGCCTCGATCGGCGTGCTGTCCCAACCCGGCACGGCCACGCCGGCGACGCGTTCGGCCAGGTCGTAGACGCGATGGAAATTGTCGCGCCGCGCGACCATCAGCTCGCCGAGGGCGAAGCCGGCTTCGAGCCAGCGTTTCTCGTCTTTCCAGCCCCACCAACCGCCGCCGGCGGAGCCCGCTTCGCGTTCGAAGTCCGAAGACTTGACCGCGCCGAGCTCGCGGATGTGCCCGAGCAGGCGATCGATCTTGGCGCCGCTGCTCTGGCGATGACGCTGGGCACTGCGGATCGCCCAGTGATGCGCGCGTTGCGACAAGGCGTTGCGATGCAGCAGGTAGTCGCTCATCGGCGCGAAGCAGGCTTCGTGGGCCCAGACTTCGAAGATCTCGCGCTCGGCCAACAACTCTTCCAGCCAGCGCGCGCGATAACCGCCCACGCGCGAAAACAACACCAGGTAGGGGCTGCGCGCGACCACGTGGATGGTGTCGATCTGCAGCAACTGCATGCGCGCGATCGCCGCAAGCAGATCGGGCCGGCGCGCGCGCCGGCGCGGCCGGGCCAGCAGGCCTTGCGCGGCCAGATGCAAGGCGCGCGCCTGACCCACGGTCAGCCGTGGCGCCACGGGCGCTTCGGTCATGCGTCGTCCGCTGCCAGGGTCGCGCGCAGCAAGGCCTCGATCACGACCTGCAGACGCACCGCCTTGCTTTCGTCGTAGGCGAAGCTGATCTCGTCCATGTAGTTGCGCTGGCTGATCTCCAACTGCACCGCCTGCACGCCGATCTCCGGATCGCCGTAGTGGCGGGTGATGTAGCCGCCCTTGAAGCGGCCGTTGGCGACCCACTCGTAGTCGCTCTGCGCGCCCAGGATGCGTTCGAGGCGGGCCTGCAACTCCGGCAGGCAGCTCTTGCCGGCGGCGGTGCCGAGGTTGAGGTCCGGCAAACGCCCCTCGAACAGGAACGGCACTTCGCCGCGGATCGAATGGCCCTCCCACAACACCGCACGGCCGTGCTCGCCGCGGATGCGGTCGAGCTCGCCGACCAGGGTGTCGTGATACGGGCGCCAGTACAGTTCGACGCGCTCGGCGACGTCCTCCGGGGTCGGCGCCTGGCCGTCGAGATAGACCGCTTCGCCGCTGAACTGCACCGCCGGACACAGACCGGTAGTGTTCTGCCCGGGGTACAGCGAGGTGTCGTCGGGCGGGCGATTCAGGTCGACCACATAGCGCGAATAGCTCGGCACGATGATCGAGGCGCCGAACGCGCGGGCGAGCGCGTACAGGCGCGACACGTGCCAGTCGGTGTCCGGCGCGCGCCGCGCCGATTCGACCATGCGCGCGGCCAGCGCGTCGGGGATCAGCGCGCCGTCGTGCGGCAGGCTGATCAGCAACGGCGCGGTGCCGCGGTGCAGTCGGTAGACGGGTTCGGTCGGGTGCGGCGTCATGCGTTCGGGCTCAATCGGCGCCGGGCTTCAGCTGCCGGCGGAAGAACTCCATGGTACTGCGATGGACCTGAAGCCAGGTCGCGTGGCGCAGGAAGAAATGGTCCTCGTCGGGCAGGACCAGGGTCTCGACCGGCACGCCGCGCGCGCGCAGGCGCTCGACCAGGTCGACGCTCTGGGCGAACTTCACCGCGCGGTCGTCATCGCCGTGGACGAACAGCACCGGCGAACGCCAGTTGTCGACATGCGCCATCGGCGAGGATTGCCAGGCCAGCTCCAGCTCGTCCGGCCCCAGCCCCCACAGGCCGCTGTTGTCGCCGCCCTTGGCGCTCTCGCGCCAATCGTGGACGCCGTGGCGATCGAGCCCGGCCGCGAACAGATCCGAGTTGCGCGCCAGGGCCGAGGCGGTCAGGAAGCCGCCGTAGGAACCGCCGTAGATGCCGATCCGGCGCGCATCGACGTCGTCGCGCTTAGCCAGGTAGGCGTGCGCGGCCAGCACGTCCTGATACTCGCTGAAGCCGCGCGGTCCCTGTTTCTCGGCGCGGCGGAAGGCTTGCCCGTAGTTGGTGCCGGCACGGAAATTCAAGGCCAGCACCACGAAGCCCTGGCTCGCCAGCCACTGATTGCTGGCGTAGTCGGCGTAGTAATAGCTGCCGTAATGCCAGCCCGGCAGCATCTGCCGGACCGGGCCGCCGTGCACGTAGACCAGCGCCGGGCGCTTGCCTTTGAACGAGGCCGGCGGCTCGAACACGGTGGCGTGCGAGACCACGCCGTCGCTGGCGCGCAGGCTCAGCGTCTTGGGCTCGACCAGGCGCTCGATCGGAAAGCGCGCCGGCAACTGCGCCGGGAAGATCCGCCGCAGTTCGCCGCCGTTGCGCGGCATCACCGCGATCGCGCTCGGCCGGCGCGCATCGGCATGACGGAAGGCCAACCACTGCCCGCCAGCGACCGCGACCGGCTCGGTCGCGATCTCGTGTTTGCCGGTCAGCAGTTTCTGCGCCGCGCCTTTGGCGTCGACCGCGAACATCTGCCGGTAATCGAGTTCGGCGCAGTTGCCGCTGAAGAAGAAGCTGCCGTCCTCGGCCAGTACGCTGGTTTCGGCCTCGCATTCGCCGCGGCTCAGTGCGGCCGGCTCGCCGCCGTCGGGCGACAGCGCATACCAATGCAGCCAGCCGCTCTGTTCGGAGCTGAACACCAGGCGGTTGTCGCGGCTCCACTGCAGCGGGTCGGGCTCGGCGAACTGGGCGTAACCGCCGGCGTGATCGTTGGAATGGAACACGCGCTTGGCCTGGCCGCTGGCGGCGTCGGCGACCCAGATCTCGAAAGGATTGGCGCGGGTCAGGTCGAACTGCTCGCCGTTGCGCGCCGCGGCCATGCGCAGGAAGGCGATGCGGCGGCCGTCCGGCGACCAGGCCGGGTTGCTGTCGCGATTGAAGTCCGCGCCCATCCAACGCACCGTGCGCGCGGCCAGGTCGAGCACGCCGATGAAGCTGTGGTCGCCGCGGTCGCTGCTGAAACTCAGCAACTTGCCGTCCGGCGAGAATGCGGCCGCGCTGTTGCTGCCGCGGGTCTTGATCAGGGTTTCCTTGCACCACTCCGGCGCTTTACCCCCGGGCACCGCGTAACAGCCGAGCATGCGCCCCTGCACCAGCAGCGCGTCGCCCTGCGGCGCGAACTGCATGCCGCGGCCGGCAGCAATGCGTTGCGGCTTGCCCGAACCGTCGCTGGCGATCACCCATACCGCCTGCTCCTGGCCATCGGGATCGCTGGTCGGATTGCTGTTGTTGCCGGCGGCGTCCGGCCCGCTGCCGCGCACATAGGCGAGCCAGCGGCCGTCGCGGCTGAGCTGCAAGGGGCCGATGGCCTGGCCGTCGTCTTCGTCGTAGGCGGTGAGCTTCTGCGGTGCGAAACCGGGGGCGCGCGCCGTCCATACGTTGCGCACGCCTTGGTCGTTCGACACCCAGGCCAGCACCGGCGCGTCGCTGGCGCCGATCATCTGGTCGGGCCGCGGCACGCTGAGCAGGTCGGCGATGTCCATCGCCGGTGGCGCAGGAGCGGCCACCGCCGCAGTAATCGTGCCCCACGAGAGCGCAACGCCGATCGCGCCGGCCTTGATCCAATAACGTCCCTTGCCCTGATTCATCGCTGCCCCTGCTCGGATCGCCTGCCTGGCGCGCGCCGCGCGGCGATCGTCGCCCCGCGCTAGCGCATCAGCACCACTTCCTCGGCGCTGGTCGGATGGATGGCGACCGTGTCGCGCAGGTCGTCGAGGGTGATGCCGCGCTTGAGCGCGACCGCGAAGCCTTGCAGCATCTCGTCGGCGGCCTCGCCGAGCAGATGGATGCCGACCACGCGGCGCTCCTGGCCGACGCAGACCAGCTTGAACAGGCTGCGCTGCGGCGACTCGGCCAGGGCGTACAGCATCGGCCGAAACCCGGCGCGATAGATGTGCAGGTTGTCACCATGTCGTGCCCGCGCCTCGTCCTCGGTCAGGCCGACCCGGCCGATCGGCGGGTGCGCGAACACCACGGTCGGGATGTCGTTCTGGTCGAGCCGACCTTCGCGGCCGCCATAGACGCGGTCCATCAGCCGGCGCGCGGCGGCGATCGCCACCGGGGTCAGCTGAGCGTTGGGGGTGACGTCTCCGACTGCGTGAATATTGGCGACATTGGTCGCATGCAGCTCGTCGACGACGATGTGGCCGCGCCCATCCAGCGTCACGCCGACGCGGTCGAGCCCGATGCGCTCGCTGTTGGGCCGGCGTCCGGTCGCGAACAACACCTGGTCGAAGGCCTCGCTGAGCGAACCGTCGGCGCCGCGTAAGCGCACGCGCGCGCCGTCGGCTTCGAGCGCGGCGACCGCATGGCCGAAATGCAGGCGCACGCCGTTCTGACGGTAGTCCTCGGCCAGTTGCGCGGTCAGTTCGGCGTCGAAAGCTTCGAGCAGGCGCTGGCCGCGCACGAACAATTCGACCTGGCTGCCGAGCGCCTGCAGCACGCCGGCGAGCTCGACGGCGATATAGCCGGCGCCGACGATGGCGACGCGCCCGGGCGCGGCGCACCACTGGAAGAAATCGTCCGAGGTCGTGCCCAGTTCGGCGCCCGGGATCTGCGGCTTGACCACGCGGCCGCCGGTGGCGATCAGGATCCGCGGCGCGCTCAGGCGCGCGCCGTTTTCGCACTCGACCGTAGTGGCGTCGAGCAACTGCGCGCGCATCGGCAGCACGGCGATACCGGAGGCATCGAGGCGGCGCCGATAGCTCTCATGGATGTTGGCGATGTAGCGCTGGCGGTGGACGATGAAGGTCGGCCAGTCGAGCGCGCAGGGCCGTTTCGGATCGGCATCGATGGAGAACCCCAGCGACTGCGCCATGCGCAGCTTGCCGGCGATATCGGCGGCCAGCCACATGGCTTTCTTCGGCACGCAGCCGACGTTGACGCAGGTGCCGCCGAGCAGCGAAGGCTCGAGCAAGGCCACGCGCGCGCCGTGCTCGGCGGCGCGGAAAGCGCCGGCGAGGCCGCCGGAGCCGCCGCCGATCACGATCAGGTCGAACTCGGTGTTGCGCTCGTCGCGCTGGCCGCTGTCGCGGGCTTCGGTGGCCTGGCTCATGCGAAGCGCTCCGGTCGGTAGGGATGCGGATCGATCGCGGTCTCGCGTCCGGCGATCAGGTCGGCGACGAGCTGGCCGGTGCCCGCGCTCATGCTCACGCCCATCATGCCGTGGCCGGTCGCCAGCCACAGGCCGTCGCGGCCGGGTACCCGGCCGATCAGCGGCACGTCGTCGACGCTCATCGGCCGCCAGCCATACCAACGCTCGCGTTCGACCGGGCCGACCGGATGGTGCAGGTATTCGGCGGCGCCGCGCTCCAGCGCCGCCAGCCGGCGCGGGTTGAGGCTCTCGTCGTAGCCGGAAAATTCCATGGTGCTGCCGAGGCGGAAGCCGCTGTCCCACATGGTCACGCAGACCTTGCGTTCGCGCAGCACCACCGGCCGGCGCGGCATCAACGGCGGGCGGTCGTAGGTGATCGAATAGCCCTTGCCCGGCTGCATCGCGCGCTGCAGCGACGGCAGGCCGATGGCGTCGGACAGCTTCGGCGTCCAGGCGCCGACCGCGACCACCACCTCGCGCGCGCGCAACAGGCCCAGGCTGGTGTCGAGCTCGATGCCGGCGGCGTCGTGGCGGAGGTCGCGCAAGGCGCATTGCTCGGTGAAGCGGCCGCCGTGCTCGCGCACGGTGCGCGCGAGTTCGGCGACGTAACGGTCGGGCCGCAGCACCGCGTCGTGGTCGAAACGGATCGCGCCGGCGACGCCGGGCTTGAAGGCGGGGTCCTGGGCCTCGTAGGCGGCGCCGTCCAGCAGGCTCACGCCGATGCCGAACTCGCGCAGCAGATCGAGTTCGAGCTGGCCGCTGGCGAAGGCCTTGGCATCGCGGAACACGTAGTCGACGCCGGCGGTGTCGAATTCGCAGACCAGGCCGTAGCGCCCGACCCAGCTTTCCAGGCGTTCGCGCGAATCGTTGAGCAAGGCCGACTTGGCCTGCGCGCTCGCCCGCCAATCGCGGTCGTTGCAGCGCGCGGCGAAGCGCAACAGCCAGCCCCACAACTGCGGATCGAGCTTGGGATGCACGTACAGCGGCGCATCCGGGGTCAGCATCCAGCGCAGGGCCTGGGCGATCACGCCCGGCGCGGCCAGCGGTGTCGCGTGGCTCGGGGTGATGGTGCCGCAATTGCCGTGCGAGCTGCCGCCGCCGATGCGTCCGGCGTCGATGACCCGCACCGAGCGCCCGCTTTCCAGCAAGGCCAGGGCGCAGGTCAGGCCGATCACGCCCGCACCGATCACGATCACGTCTTCGCCGCCCGTGGCGGCCGTCCGCTGTTCCACCCCACCCACCTGTGCTTCGCGCATTTGCCCTGTCAGCCAGTCCGGTTCGTTGTCGCGTGGCCGGGCCGCAGCGCTGCCGCCGCGGCCCCGGGTGCCGCCGGGAACCGCTCGGCACGTACCGCATAGTACTAAGACTGGGCCACGGCGAGCGCCGCCGGTTTTGCGGCTTGGGGCGGGCCGCGCCTCGTTGCGCCTCGGTTTAGGCGGCTGCACAGCGAACGGAACGCTGCGATCCATCGATGCCGACCGCATCGCCGGGCCGATCCCGTACAGCGGCGCATGCAAGGGCGCGGCGATGCGCGGCGTCAACACCTCGTCGCCGTGCATCGAGCCAACGATCCGCCAACGCGCCCACCGCGTTTTCGCCTATCGCGCCGGTTCTGTGACCAAGCGCGAAATGCGGCTCGCCGTTACGTGACCACTCGCACCGATTTTTCATTCAAGCACAGCGGGCCCGCAGCCTAACGTCACTCCAGGCCCACCGTCCGACTCACGCCGACGCCACCGCAGCACATCAGGTAGGCCGATCCCTCCAAGCCGAACGTCTTTCGTCGCAGCCGACGAAGGGCGCCGCCGGAGGCTGCGCAGAACCAAAGACAGCACCTCACAAAACACGACCGTTACCTTCATTAGGGGATTCACCCATGCAACTGAAGACCGCCGTATTGAGCACCGCCATCGTCGGCGCCATCGCCGTGCTGGCGACTGCGTCCCTGTCGAGCTCGGGTTCGACCCCATTCGCCGCCACGCCCGCCATCGCGCCCGCGGCCGCCGTCACGACCACTCATGCCGCTGCCGTCACCGCCGCCCGCCTCGCCACGCCGCATGCGGCGCAGGCGCCGAGCCAGTTCGCCGTCGGCGCGCGTTCGGGCAGCGACCTCCTGGCCGCTTCGACCTCGCCCGAGCAAGCCGCGGCTTCGCCGGCCGCGCAACGCGCGCGCGGCCTGCTGGAAACCATCGCCGCCGACGAAGTGCATCGCGCCAAGGCCGACGGCTTCGTCGCCCGCGACGTCATGATCGACCGCGACGGCACCGAGCACGTGCGCATGGAGCGCACTTACCGTGGCCTGCCCGTGGTCGGCGGCGACCTGGTCGTGCATTCGCGCAACGGCGAGCTGAAGTCGATCAGCCAGGGCGACAACATGCGCAGCTTCGGGCGCCCCGCCATCGAGCCGAAGATCAGCGCCGAGCAGGCCAAGGTCGAAGCCGGCGCCGCCTTCGACGGCACGGTCACGGCGATGACGCCGGCCGCCCTGGTGATCTTCGCCCGCGGCACCGAGCCGACCCTCGCCTACCAGGTCGACGTCACCGGCGACCGCCGCAACGACCCGGCGCCCGGCCTGATCAGCTATTACCTCGATGCCTCCACCGGCAAGCTGCTGCAGGAAGACGACCGCGTCCATTCCGCCGCCGCCAACGGCACCGGCAAGACCCTGACCCTGGGCAACGTGAGCCTGGTCAGCAATTCGGTCAGCGGCGGCTACACCCTGACCGACCCGACCCGCGGCAACGGCCAGACCCTGGATGCGCGCAACCAGTCCGGCACCTCGGGCGCGGTCGCCTTCAACGACAGCGACAACGTCTGGGGCAACAACACCACCTCCGACCGCGCCTCGGCCGCGGCCGACGCCCACTACGGCGTCGCCGCCACCTTCGACTACTTCAAGAACGTGCACGGCCGCAGCGGCATCTTCAACGATGGCCGCGGCGTGAAGAGCTACGTCCACTACGGCCCGACCAACCTGGTCAACGCCTACTGGACCGGCAGCGCGATGGTCTACGGCGACGGCGACGGCGTGACCTATCGCCCGCTGGTGGCGCTCGATGTCGCCGGCCACGAAATGGCCCACGGCGTGACCGGCGCCACCGCGCGCCTGGGCTACTACAACATCAAGGACAGCGGCGGCCTCAACGAAGCCACCTCCGACATCTTCGGCACCCTGGTCGAATTCAGCGTCGGCAACGCCAACGACCCGGGCGACTACCTGTTGGGCGAAGAGGTCTATATCAACAACCCCGGCGACACCAAGGCGCTGCGCCTGATGTTCAAACAGGACGCCGACGGCCGCTCGTTCTCGTGCTACCCGGTCGGCGGCTTCACCGCCTCGCAGACCGGCCAGAACGGCAAGTACGACCCGCACCTGAGCTCGGGCGTGGGCAATCGCTTCTTCTACTTGCTCGCCGAGGGCGCGGTGAAGCCGGCCGGCTTCAACTACACGCCGTCGCAACTGGTCTGCAACGGCGACACCGCCATCGCCGGCATCGGCCGGGCCAAGGCCGGCGCGATCTGGTACCGCGCGCTGACCCGTTACTTCGTCTCCAGCACCACCTACCCGCAGGCGCGCACCGCCACCCTGCAGGCCGCGACCGACCTCTACGGCGGCACCTCGAACGAGTACAAGGCGGTCGCCCGCGCTTGGAGCGCGGTGTCGGTCAACTGATCTGCGGTCTCGGTAAATCAGGCGTATCGACAGGCCGCCTTCGGGCGGCCTGTTTTTATTGCGGGGTGACGAATCCTAGTGGGCCGCTACACCCTCCCTGTAGGAGCGGCGTGAGCCGCGACCGCGGGACGCGCAGCAGCAACAACGCCGATGCCACCCATCGAAGCGGCGTACTTTCGCCGGGTAACGGCGTCCTACTGGATTCTCTTCGGTCACAAGCCGCGACCGTGGGATGCGCAGCGATGGCATCGCCGTCGTCATCGATCGAAGCGGCGTGCTTTCGCCGGGGTAGGAGCGGCGCGAGCCGCGACTGCGTTGTTGCGTTGTTGCGGCGTTTCTCTCAAGCAAGACCAAGATCAAGATCAAACGCCAAAAGCTTCCGTCACTAAAGCGGCGGGTTACCTTCTTTTGTCATAAGCAACAAAAGTCCGTCTGGATTCCCTTCGGTCAAAGATAACTAAAGAAGTTGCTTATTTTTGAATCACCAGTCCGCTCGAGCGATGCCTCCGCGGGGATCTACATACGAGACATCCCTGTCCCGATGAAAAACGGCGCGCATCCCTGCGTATCGCCCTCCGGGCCTTCCATGGCCTTCGCTAGTGCAGACCGGCGCACATCAACAACAAGGCAGCAGCCCAGACTCCACTCTGAAGCAAAGTTGCTGTTGCTGTTGCTGTTGCCGGCTGAGCTTGGCGCAGAACCGAACTAGCGAGGACACCTGGAGACCCAGAGGGCGCCGCACAGGACGTGCGGCCAGCTTTCATTGAAATGTCCCGATAAGACAGGGACGTCTTATCGGAAAATCCCGGCGCGCGCACCGCACTCGCGGCCTGTGCCCTTGCAACGCGGTCGCGACTTGCGTCGCTCCTACTCTTGAAGCAACGACCACTACGCCTCGTCCTCGCGTCGCTTCCGTCTGGAGCCCAGGAGCAACGCAAGCCGCGGCCGCTGTTTCGATCTTGCCGCGCACCGGTCCCGCCAGATCAGACGCGAACGCTCGTTACGACACCCGGATCCTCATCGGCGGCAAACGCCAATAGGTGAAGGCACGCCACAGCCATTCGACCGGGCCGAAGCGGTAATGCCGCAGCCAGAGCGCGCTGAGCAGCATCTGCAATGCGAACACGGCAAAGGCCGCGGCGATCAGCGCCGCCAGCGGCACCCGCCCCCACAGGCCGAAGCCATAGCCGTAGAACGCCAGGGTGCCGATCAGCGATTGCGCAAGATAGTTGCTCAAGGCCATCCGCCCGGCCGGCGCGAAGCGCAGCGGCCAGCGCGCGCCGCCGTGCACGACCAGCACGACCCAGGCGATCAGGGCCATGGCCAACGGCAGCGCGCCGAGCATGTGCAGGGTACTCGCCGCGACCGAGGCGGCACTGACCGGAGTGAACGCCGGCGAGCTGTCGATGAACAGACTCAAACCGGTGATGGCCGCGCCGGCTGGCACGCCGAAGCCGATCAGCGCGCGCAGACGGCGGCGATGCGCGGCCGGATCGGCGAGCGCTCCGCTGCGCACGAACCAAGCGCCGATCAGGAACAAGCCCAGCACCATCGGCACCATGCTGAACCAGCCCGACATCGCTCCGTCGGCGAAGAAGGCCAGGCGCTGCGCCGTGGCCTGCGCGTAGTCGCCGTGCGCATAGGCGGCGATTTCGGCGGCGCGCGCGGCGCGGTCGGCGGCGGCATCGGCGGGTGTCGACTGCGCCACCCCGGGAATCGCCAGCAACGCCGCGATCATCAGGAAGAAACCGAGCACGCTCAGGTACAGACTCAGACCGATCCGCCATAAGGCACCCGGCGACAACGAGCGCATCGCGAACAACCCGAACGCAGCCAGCGCATAGGTGACCAGGATGTCCCCGGCCCAGATCAACCAGGCATGGATCAGGCCGATGATCAACAGACCGACGCTGCGGCGCAGGTACAGCGGGCGAAAATCGCGCCCGGCCTGGCGCGAGCGTTCGAACATGACCGCGAAGCTCATGCCGAACAGCAGCGAGAACAAGGTCCAGAACTTGCTGCGTATCAGCACGTAGACCAAAGCCGAAGCGGCGTGATCGAGCCCCCGCAGGTGCGCATCGATGCCATCGGAAATATCCGCCAGCGGCCGGTTGAACATCTCGGCGTTGCTGAGGAAGATCCCGAGCAGGGCCAGACCGCGCAGCGCATCGAGTGCGAGCAGGCGTTCGTGGACGGGAATAGGGGCCAAGCCGGAGGCCGCGGCGCTTGCGCTCATGCTCTCGCTATCGTCGGTAGGGACCGTGGCGCTGCGGCGCTTGCCGGCGGAGTTGCCTGCAACCGGACCCGCCACTGCCGCGATTCTACGGCCGCCTGCCGGATCGCGGCCGTATCCGCCGGCGGCACAAAAAGAAACGGCCCGCGCAGGCGGGCCGTCGCTCATCGAAGGGGCGCCGCGCTCAGTGCGCGTGGCCGCCGTCGCCGTGCACGTGGCCGTGCTCGATCTCTTCCTTGCTGGCTTCGCGCACTTCGACGATCTCGATGGCGAAGTGCAGGTCCTTGCCGGCCATCGGGTGGTTCAGGTCGACGTCGACCACGCTCATGCCGACCTTCAGGATGGTCACCGCGCGCGGGCCGAAGCTGGTCGGCAGCACGGCCTGCATGCCCGGGAACAGCTTGGCGTCCTTGAAGTACTTCTTCGGCACGCGCTGGGTCAGGCCTTCCTGGTGCGCGCCGTAGGCTTCGGCGGCGACCACGTCGACTTCGAACTTGTCGCCGGCTTCGCGGCCGTCCATCGCCTTTTCCAGGCCCGGGATGATGTTGTTGTGGCCGATCAGGATCGCCAGCGCGTCGCGGCCTTCCGAGGTCTCGAGCGGCTCGCTGCCCTGCTCGGAGACGGTGTAGTGGAAACGGACGACGCGATCTTTCTCGATTTTCATTGCAGGACCCGACTGGAGACCGCCATCGGGCGATCAGGAAAGGAAACGGCGGCTCGTCTTTGAGCGGGCCGCCACAAAACGACACGTGGACTGTCTTGTCGTCTCGGCGCTTAGCCGCCAAGCTATCGGCCGTGACGAAGGCCGCGCATTATCCCGGCAACACCGCTCCCGCGCCAGCGCGGGTGCGCAAGCCGTGGCCGGCGCTCGCCGTGGCAGTGGCCCTGTGCGCCCTGCTGAGCGCCTGCGGCGGCGGTCGCGAGGTCGTCCGCCGCCCGCCCCCGCCCAAGTCCGTCCGCGAATGGCCCCGGACCGAGCCGGAGAACCCCGGCGCCGCCAACGCGGTGCTGATGCGGGCGATCAGCCTGGTCGGCACGCCTTACCGCTACGGCGGCAACACCCCCGACAGCGGCTTCGACTGCAGCGGCCTGGTCAACTATGTCTACCGCGACATGCTGTCGCTGAGCCTGCCCCGCACCTCGCGCGACCTGGCGTCCTACCAGGGGCCCAAGATCGAGCCGATGCGCCTGGCCGCCGGCGACCTGGTCTTCTTCGGCAGCAAGGGCAACGTCTCCCACGTCGGCATCTACGTCGGCGAGGGCCGCTTCGTCCACGCCCCGAGCACCGGCGGAACGGTCCGCCTGGATCACCTCGACGGCCCTTACTGGGTCAGCCATTACAGCGGCGCGAAGCGGGTTCTCAGGAAGTAGTGAGACTTTCATGAATGCGCTATCTGGCATGGCGCTAATGAAAAATGTGAATCAAATCACAGCCTTGTTAACGACCTGCTAACGAAATTTGAACCTATGTCTCCCACATGACGGGCATCATCCCCCATCGGTGACGACTTCGTGATTAATACGTGACGACCCAATTGACTCGCCACGGCCGCCTGGCTGCCACCCCCCAAGCACCTTGCGCCACCGCTCGCACGACCACGGTCGTCCGGGCCAGCCAACGAATCCTGCTGACCGCCGCACTCGCGGTCTGCGCTCTGCCCGCCTTCGCCCAGCAGTCCTCTGCGCTGGGTTCGAGCCTCGGCAGTTCCCTCCCGGGCGGCACCTCGCTGCGTAACGACTCGGCCGATGCGCCGGAGCCGACCGCCAGCAACATGCTCCCGGAGGCCATGACCCTGTCCGACCGCGCCCTGCTCCTGGCGACCGACCTCAACCGCCTGCTGGGCCCGAACGTGAATCTCGGCAAGACCGACATCCCGGCCGCCGAGCAGAGCCGCATCAAGAGCATGCTGCAGCGCGCCCTGGGCCTACTGGGCACCCCCTACCGTTGGGGCGGCAGCTCCCCGGACCAGGGCTTCGACTGCAGCGGCCTGGTCGGCTACGTGTTCCGCAACGCCCTGGGTATCGAACTGCCGCGCGTCTCGCGCGAGATGGCCAAGACCGGCGCGGTGATCGACCGCGACGCGATGACCGAAGGCGACCTGGTGTTCTTCGGCCGCCGCGGCCGCGTCGACCACGTCGGCATCTACCTCGGCGAGGGCCGCTTCGTGCACGCCCCGCGCACTGGCAAGGACGTGACCGTCTCCAGCCTGGACACCGGCTATTGGAGCGGCAAGTTCATGGAAGCCCGTCGCGTCGACGGCATCTGAGTCCGGCTTCCCGATCGATATTCGCAGGCCGCCTTCGGGCGGCCTGTTTCGTTTTGGGGCCTGAGCGGCTACGCCGCCCCCGTGGGAGCGACGTAAGTCGCAACCGCGGGACGCGCGGAGATGGCATCGCCGCCTTCATCGATCGAAGCGGCGTGCTTTCGCGGGGTAGAGCGGCGCGAGCCGCGACCAAGGGACGCGCAGAGGCGACAAAGCCGATATCGCTCATCGAAGGAGCGTGCCGTCGCCGGGTAGGAGCGGCGTCCTACTGGATTTCCTCCGGTCACAAGCCGGGACCGCGGGATGCGCAGCGATGGCATCGCCGCCTTCGTCGATCGAAGCGGCGTGCTTTCGCGGGGTAGGAGCGGCGCGAGCCGCGACCGCGTTGTTGCGGTCTTGCGGCGCATCGCTCCAGCAAGGTCAGGATCAGGATCAAACGCCAAAAGCTTCCGCCACTAAAGCGGCGGGTTACTTTCTTTTGTCATAAGCAACAAAAGAAAGGTAACCAAAGAAAAATGCTTTTCTTTGAATCACCAGCCCGCACGAGCGATGCTGACGCAGGGATTTTTCATACGGGACATCCTTGTCCCGATGAAAAACGGCGCGCGTCCCTGCGCGCCGCCCACCGGGTCTTCTTTTGCCTTCGCGAGTGCTAGGCGACGCACAACAACAGCCAAGGCCAAAGCGATGACCGAGGACGGGATTTGGCTTCGGCTGTGAAACATCGTCGCCATCGAAAGTTCGTGGTCGCGGCTCACGCCGCCCCTACAGGTCATCCATTGCCATTGCCGTTGACGTTGCCGTTGACGTTGCCGTTGACGTTGCCGTTGACGTTGCCGTTGACGTTGACGTGAAAGCTTGGCGCAGTTCCGAACTCGCGATGCAACCGTAGACCCGGAGGGCGGCGCACAGGACGTGCGCCGTTTTTCGATAGGACAAGGATGTCCTATCGAAAAATCCCGGCGTCGGCTGCGCACTCGCAGGGGAGCTTCGTCAAGGAAGGCCTTTTCTTTGGTTAGCTTTCTTTTGGGCCAGCAAAAGAAAGTAACCCGGCCGCGTCAGCGGACGGAAGCTTTAGATGTTCACGTTGCTTCATCGCTCTGCGGCAAAGTCCGCAACAACTGCGAGCAACACGGTCGCGACTTGTAGCCGAAGGAAATCCAGGAGGACGTCGCTCCTACCCTGCGACAGTTCGCGGCTTCGATCGGCAGCGACGGCGATGGAGATTCTGCGCGTCCCTCGGTCGCGACTCACGTCGCTCCTACACAAGCCCAGAGCTCCTGCACAAGCCCGGACCCGAGTGCAGCGGGCGAACCTCATCCCTCGTGTACGTACCGCTCGACCGTCGCCTCGATGCCCTTGCTCAACTCCATTACCTTGAGCGCGTACTCGGCCAGACGCTTGTCGTCCTCCGTCACCGGGGTCCACGACGGCACCGGGGTCGGTTTGCCTTCGACCTGGTCCATGGCGACGAACACGATGACGCAGTGGGTGCACAGGCGCTCTTCGGGTTCGCCGTCGTCCAGGCCCGGGTCGCGGGCCTTCACGTCGACCGCGAAATGCATGCTGCTGGTGCCGGTGTGGATCAGTTTGGTGTGCACGGTGACCAGGTCGCTGATCCGGATCGGGGCGACGAAGCGGATGCCGCCGACCGCGACGGTCACGCTGTACTTTCCGCTCCAGCCGACCGCGGCGGCGTAGCCGGCCTGGTCGATCCATTTCATGACCATGCCGCCGTGGACTTTGCCGCCGTAGTTGACGTCGGTCGGCTGCGCCAGGAAGCGCAGGTTCAATTCGCGTTGTTGGCCTTTCATGCCGGAGCTCCCTGGTAAACCTTGAGATGACGCACCACGGCGGCGCCGACGCGATGCACGGCGTCGCGCTGGCGCTCGTCGTTCAACTGGCCGAAATCGATGAGTTTGTCGGCGGCCTGGCCGACCGCGACCTGCTGCGGCACCACGATCAGGCCGAGCTTGGCCAGGGCGTCGCGCAGCACCAGCAGCGAACGTAGTCCGCCGAGCGGGCCCGGCGAGGCCGAGACGATGCCGGCGACCTTGTCGGCGAACAGGGCGGTGCCGGAACGGCCGTCGGCGAGCGGCCGCGAGATCCAGTCCAGGGTGTTCTTGATCAGGGCCGGCATCGAGCCGTTGTACTCGGGCGTGCTGATCAACAGGCCGTCGTGCTCGGCCAGCAAGGCCTGCAGGCGGCGCGCGTGTTCCGGCATGCCCTCGGCCTCGATGTCGCCGTCGTAGATCGGCAAGGGGTAGTCGCGCAGCTCGATCAGGGTGACTTCGGCGCCGGCGGCGCGTGCGCCTTCGACCAGGACCGGGATCAGGCGGCGGTTGTAGGAGCCCGCGCGCAGGCTGCCGGCGAAGGCGAGCAGACGCACCGGCGAAACGGCGGGATTGGCTGGGGGCATGGGGGGCTCCGTGGCGAGGCGCCGATTATGCGCGACGCGTCGCGGCGGCGGGAGCTTGAAACCCGGCGTCCGTGGGGCGATGCTCCGCGCATCCGATCCGGGGAGGGACGGAATCATGATTCGCACGATCCTGGCGGTCATCGCCGGCATGCTGGTGGCGATGGCGAGCATGCACCTGTTCGAACTCGCGTCGGTACGCGTGCATCCGTTCGCGTCCACGGTCGATCCGCGCGATCCGGCCGCCCTCGCCGCTCACGTGGCGACGGCGCCGTTCGCGGCCATGGCGCTGGTGGTGGCGGGCTGGGCGGCGGGCGCCTTCGCTGGCGGCCTGGTCGCGGCGCTGATCGCGCGCCGCCATCGCCGCGGCGCCGCGCTGGTGATCGGCGGCCTGATCGTCGCCAGCGTCATCGCGGTATCGATGATGTTCGCCCACCCGTTGTGGATGACCCTCGCCGGACTGCTGCTGCCCTTACCGGCCAGCTGGCTCGGCGCTTTTCTGATCTCGAAACCTGAGCGGGCGACTGCATGAAACAAGTGTTCTACGGCTTCGGCGTCTTCGTCGTCGCCTTCCTGATCGGTGCCGGCCTGGCCCGCTTCGGCGCGCCCGGCGACGACACCGCGATGCTGATCGGCGGCGGCATGCTCGCGGTCGGCCTGGTGCTCGGCTACAAAGCCCTGGAAGCGGTCGCCCTGCTGTTCGCGCCGGTCGTGCTTGCGCGCATGGCGGTGCGCTGGGCCGCCACCGGCAGCCCGGTGCCTCGCGACCAGCGCGGCGAGCGCGGGGTGTGGCTGGCGCGGCTGATCTTCATTCCCTTGTACGGGGCGTATTCGCTGGTCACCGGCGCCATCGTCGGCGCGTTCCCGGGCGGCTATGGCCTGTTCCTCACCGGTCTGCTGTACGGCGTGGTCGGCCTGGTCTTCGCCGGCCTCGCGGTCGGCGTGGTGCTGAAGTGGTTCGGCGAGAACTAGGCGTCGCCGGCTCGGCATCCAGACAGCAAGGTTCCGAAACGACGAAGCCCCGGCCATCGACGGCCGGGGCTTCGCTGTTGGATGAGCGGCCGGGTTTACTTCTCCAGCTTGAACTCGCCGTATTCCTTGAGCTGGCCTTCGACGGCCTTGTAGTCGCCGACCACGACGATCGACAGGTCCTTGGAGGCGTAGTACTTCTTCGCCATCGCCTGGACCTGCTCGGCGCTGATCGCGCGGATCTTCGGCACGTACTCGCCGAGGAATTCCGGCGGCAAGCCGTACAGCCAATTGCTCGCCAACGAGGCCGCGACCGAGCTCTGCAGCTGATTGCCGATCAGATAACCGCCGGCGACGTAACGCTTGGTGTCTTCGAGCTCCTGCGCCGGCACCGGGTAGTCGTTGAGGCGGCCGAATTCGTAGATGAATTCGCTGATCGCCGCGCCGGTGACTTCGTTGCGGACGTCGGCCGAGGCCTGGATGCTGCCGCCGTCGCGCAGAGCGTTGAGGCCGCCGCGCGCGCCGTAGGTATAGCCCTTGTCTTCGCGCAAGTTCTGCATCAGACGGCTGCTGAAACCGCCGCCGAGGACGATGCCGGCCAACTGCGCCGGCAGGTAGTCGGCATCGGTCGCGGCGATCGCCGGACGCCCCAGGCGCACCGCCGACTGCACGCTGCCGTCGCGCTGCACGAAGATGCGCTGCGGATCGGCGTTGGCGCGCGCAGGCGCGGCGTCGGCGATGGCTTCGCCGCTGGCCTTCCATTGGCCGAAGGCGGCTTCGGCGAGCTTGAAGCCCTCCTCCGCGCCGATCCGGCCGGTGACGATCAACAAGGCGCGGTCCGGGCGAAAACGGCGTACGTGTTCGGCCCGCACTTTCTCCGCGGTGACCGCGCTGATCGCCGCCTCAGTCGGCTGGCTGCGTGCGTAAGGGTGATCGCCGTAGGTCGCTTTCAGCAAGGCACGCGTGGCCTTGAAGCTCGGCTGCGCCTGCGACACCTTCAAGCCTTGCAGGGCGTTGGCCTGGGCGAGCTTGACCTCGGCATCCGGGAAGTTCGCCTGCTGCGCCACTTCCGACAACAGCCGCATCATCGGCTCGGCCTGCGAGGGCAAGGCGTTGGCGCTGAGCAGCACGCCGTCGTTGAGAGCGTTGGCGCCGATCGCGCCGCCGTAGCCCTGCGCGGCCTCGGCGATCGCCTTGGCGTTGCGCTTGGCCGTGCCCTGGGTCAGCAGGCCGGCATACAGAGATGCGAAACCCGAGGCATCGGGGCCGTCGCTGGCATAGCCGGCGCTGCGCACAGCGAGTGCGTAGTCGACGCGCGGCAGCCCCTTGCGCGGCACCACCCAGACTTGCAGGCCGTTGGCGAGGGTCTTCTGGGCGATCTGCGGCACCGGCAGCGCCTTGTCGGCGGCCAGCGGCGGCAGTTGCTTGGGCAGCTTGGCGGCGGGGCCGGCGACGGCGGTACCGAGCGCGCAGACCAGGGCCAGCGAAGTCGACAGGGCGAGCAGATTGTTGTGGATTCTCATGTCGTCTCCTCCTCAGTTCGCCGCCGACGGCGCGGCCGCTGCGGGCTTCGCGGCCGGCGCCGCCATCGCGACCGGCTTGCGGTCGATCACGGTGCGGTTGGCGCGGGTCAGATAGGTCTTGGCGACGCGCTGCAGGTCGGCCGAGGTCACCCCTTCGATCCAGCCGGGGATCTTGTTGACCACGTTGGCATCGCCCCACAAGGTCTGCATGCGCGCGACGGTGTCGGCGCGTTCGATGAAGCTCTCCAGGCCGTTGTACCAATCGGCGAGCATGTGGGTCTTGACCCGCTTCAGGGTGGCCGCGTCGACGCCGTCGCGCGCGACCTTGGCCACCTCCTCGTCGATCGCGGCGAGCACCGCATCGGCGTTGGTGTCGGGCTTGTACAGCGCGAACAGGGTGAACAAAGTCGGGCCGTTGTAGGTCCAGGGGTCGGTCAGGCCGTATAGCGCGTCGATGTTGAGCGCGATCTGGCGCTGCTTGACCAGGCCCTGATACAAGCGCGAAGCCTCGTCGCCGGCGAGCAGGCTGCCGAGCACCGCCATCGGCGCATGGTCGCGGCTGCCGCGGGTCGGCATCTTCCAGGCCGCGGCGATCGCCGGCACCTGCGCCAGCGCGTCGGTCTGCTCGATGCGCTTTTCCTTGGTGTTGAGGCCTTCGGCGAAATCCGGCGGCGGCGGGGTCGGACGGCCCGGGATCGCGCCGAAGTACTTATCGGCGAGCTTGAAGGCGTCTTCCGGGCTGATGTCGCCGGCGATGCCGAGTACGGCGTTGTTGGGGCCGTAGTAGTCGCGATGGAAGGAACGCACGTCTTCCAGGCTGGCGTTCTCCAGGTCCTGGAAGCTGCCGTAGCCGTCGTGATTGTTCTCCCACTTCTGGAACGCGTGCTGGCCGATGTCGATCCACATGAAGCCGCCGTAGGGCTGGTTCTTCACGTTGACCCGGATCTCCTCCTTGACCACGTCCTGCTGGTTCTTGAGCGTGGTCGGATTGAAGTCGAGGGTCTTCATGCGGTCGGCTTCGAGCCACAGGATGCGGTCGAGGGCCGAGACCGGCGCGACTTCGATGTAATTGGTGAAATCGGCGCGGGTGGAACCGTTGTTGCGCCCGCCGCCGCCGCTGATGACCTGGTCGAACACGCCCTTGGGCGCGACCGGCGTGCCCTGGAACATCAGGTGCTCGAACAGGTGGGCGAAGCCGGTGCGGTTCTTCGGCTCCAGCCGCATGCCGACGTGATAGACCACGCTGACGCCGACGGTCGGCGAGCTGTGGTCTTGCGAAACGACCACGGTCAATCCGTTGTCGAGCTTCTTGACTGCGACCGGCAACTGCCAGCGATCGCTCTCGGCCGCGTGCGCAGTGGCGAACGCAGCGGTCGTGATCGTGGTCAGACCGGCCAGCAGCACGCAGAGGTGACGCTTGCGCATGGGAATCTCCCTGTCCTGTCGAATGAGTCCGTCGGCCGTCGCGGGACCGCTGCTGCGACGCGCCGGAGGCTCCGGCACCCTAACCCGGGACGGGCCCGCCGATACGGGTCGAAAGTCACGTAGGGGGATCGACGGCGCTGGTCGTTGCGGGACGAATCGCCGACACTGTGCGGCCCCGCTCCTGTTCTGCAGACACCCTCGCCGATGCCGTATACGCCTATCGTGGCCACCCTGGGCTACGTGATTTCGCCCGATGGCCGCCAAGTCCTGATGGTCCACCGCAACGCGCGCCCGGACGACCATCAGCTGGGCAAGTACAACGGTCTGGGCGGCAAGCTCGAACCCGACGAGGACGTGGTCGCCGGCATGCGCCGGGAAATCTTCGAGGAAGCCGGGATCGACTGCACCGCGATGAACCTGCGCGGCACCATCAGCTGGCCCGGCTTCGGCAAGCACGGCGAGGATTGGCTGGGCTTCGTGTTCACCATCACCGCCTTCGACGGCACGCCGTTCGCGAGCAACCCCGAAGGCACGCTGGACTGGGTGGAGATCGAGCGTCTGCACGAGCTGCCGATGTGGGAAGGCGACCGCGAGTTCCTGCCGCTGGTGTTCGACGCCGACCCACGCCCCTTCCACGGGGTGATGCCGTATCGGGACGGGCGCATGCAGTCGTGGAAGTACTCGCGGATCTAAGCGCGAGCGCACAGCTTCAAGCCCCGTCGAGCCGCCGCTCGATGTCGTTCCACGGCACAGCCCAGACCTCACCGTGCTCCGGCCAGTTGCCCACCTCGGCGGGCAGCTCGCCCTGCACGGCCTTGCCGAAGGCGGCACCGAAAAATTCCAACGAAAACACGTACCCCGAGACCGGCGCGCGGCGCAGGGTCGCGCAGCGGCTGGGTGTCATCGGGCTGCTCGACGGATCGCCGTCGTCCATGGCGATCCGCATGCTGTCGTAATCGTAGACCGCCAGGCAACGGCCGGCGTCGATCTTGAGCAGGTACACCAGACCACCGTGCTCGGGCTCGGCCAGCGGCTTGCACTCGCTGAACTCGTAAGACTCCTCGTTCACCGTCCCCGCCTGCATATCGGCCCGATAGGCGGCGCGAGACGCAGCTCGCAAGCGGCCGAGCCGTCTGGCCTGGCGCCACGCGTGCACGGCGCAGCCCAGCGCGATCGCCGCTGCGCCGGCCAGGACCGCGAACGAGGCGTACTCATCGACCCAGGCCCCGACGCCGAACAGCGTCCGCGCCAACCAGCCGGCCCCCATCGACAGCAAGGCCATCAGCAGACTCAGCGCGGCTGTCGCGACCAGCCAGTTGCCAAACGCCGTCTTGACCGGCGCAGGCCCGGCGTCGCTTGACCATGCCAGCTCGCCGAACTCCGCCTGCGTCATCGGACGCGACACGACTTCCACCGACATCCCTGTGTCCTCGCTGTCCGAGTGCGATCGCGACGCAGCCATCGCGAAGGCACCGGTATCTTCGATCCGCCGAACGAACGCGCCGATTTATCCGCCGACCCGTACCGAGCCTTTGCCGTCTTCCTGCTCGAACACGAAGCTAAAGGCCAGGCTCACCGCGACCGCTTCTTCGCGGCCGCTGACGCAGCCCTGCTCGTCGATCGGCCGTGCCCCGGGATAGACGCAGCGGAACGCCGGGTCGAAACGCCACTGCGCCACCGCATTGCGCGCGGCTTCGACGAAGCGCGGGTCGGTCTGGGCCGGGCGCGGGCAACCGCTGGCGGCATCGTCGATCGGCTGGCTGTCCATGACCTTGCCGTCCTCGCCGATGGCCACGCGCAGGCAGATCGTCTGCGGCGGCAGGCGCTGGGCTAGCAGCATCGGCGGATACAGCGGATTGGGATTGCCGTATTCGGCCAAGGGCATCTGGAAGGTTTCGTTGTCGGCCAGTTGCATGCGCTCGCTGGCCGGCATCAGCTTGTCGATCGAGCGCACGCCGACCTGGCCGCTGCGGCTGGTCTCTTCGACCTCGGGCGGGCTCGGGTGCGTCGCGCACGCCGCCAGCAGGCTCAGGCTCAACAGCAGAAGCGACGATCGGCACGCAACCGATCCGCCCGCACGCTTGCATCGACGCTTCACACCCTGCATGGCCTTCGTCCTCGCTCAGGCTTTGCTTTCTTCCTCGATCCCGACATTCGTCGGCGCCGCGTCGTAGACCGCCTTGTCGAGCAGGCCGGTCTCCTTGGCCACCAGCACCGGCACCAGCATCTGCCCGGTCACGTTGGTCATGGTCCGCATCATGTCGAGCACGCGGTCGATCGCATACAGATAGCCGATGGTCTCCAGCGGCAGGCCGGCGGCGCTGAGCACCACGGTGGCCATGATCACCGCCGTGCCGGGCACGCCGGCGGTGCCGAAGCTGCCGAGCACCGAAGCGATCATGACGATGAAGTACTGGTCGGCGGTCAGCGGCGTGCCGGTGTACTGGGCGATGAACACCGCGCACAAGGCCGGATAGATCGCGCCGCAGCCGTCCATCTTGATGCTGGCGCCGAGCGGCGAGGCGAACGCCGCATAATCTTTATTGACGCCCAGGTTGTGGGTGATCGAACGCATCGCCACCGGCATCGCCGCGAAGCTCGACGAACTCACGAACGCCACCTGCATGCCCGGCGCGGCGCCGCGGAAGAACTTCAACGGGTTCAGCCCGTGCGCGAGCAACAGGCCGCTGTAGACCACGACGATATGCAGGGCGCAGGCCAGGTACAGGGCGAACACGAAATTGCCGAGCGGCAGCAGCTTCTCGAAGCCGTAGGCGCCTACCAGCGCGGCGATCAGGCCGAAGGTGCCGATCGGGGTGACTTCGAGCACGAAGCGGGTGACCTGGATCATCAGGTCGCTGGTCTCGCCGACCAGCTTGCGCACCCCGGCGACTTTCTCGCCGAGCTTGACCATCGCAAAGCCGAGTAAACCGGCAAAGAAGATCACCGGCAGGATCGAGCCCTTGCCGGCCGCGAGCACGGTCTCGCCGGCGGCGTTCTTGGTCGTGCCGATGCCGGTCAGGGCGTAGAAGGGATTGCTCGGCACCACGTCGAGCAGCACCTTGGTCACGCTGGGCACGTCGCGCGGCTTGTAACCGCTGTCGATCGCCAGCCCCATTACGCCGCTGCCGGGCTGCAACACGGTGCCGACCGCCAGGCCGATGCCGACGGCGAGGACCGCGGTGACCGCGAACCACAGGAAGGTGCGTCCGCCGAGCGCGGCGATCGACTTCTGCCCGTGCAGCGAGGCCACCGCGTTGATCACCGCGAAGAACACCAGCGGCACCGCGATCATCTTGATCAGGGTGACGTAGAGATCGCCGAGCGGGCCGAACCAGGTTTCGGCCGCGGGCCCGAAGGCCCAGCCGGCGAGCGCGCCGAGCACGAAGCCGCCGACCACGCGTTGCCAGAACGGAATGCGGAACCACGCGGAGAGCAAGGCGGTCATGACGGACTATCCAGAAGATTCGTCGGAAGACTCCGGCCGGACCAGCCCGGTGCGGAGCGAGCGGCACACCATAAACAGGTTCGATACGTCGCCGGCAAACCCTAGCGCATAAGCCGGCAACGAAATTTCATGAAGAGCGACCGCTTCGGCAAAACAGCGCGACACAGTCCGCGCTTTCATGCACGGGCCTTCGCCGGCGGCGTGCGCGAAGCCTCGACGCGGCGTCCGCGCGGCGCGGCCTTGGCCACCGGCTTCGCAGCAGGTTTCGCCGACGGCTTCCTGGTCGGTTGCGATCCCGCTGCGCCGGCCAGGATCGCCCGCAGCAGGCCGGGGAAACGCCGTTCGAGATCGTCGCAGCGCAGGGTGTTGAGATACTGCGTTCCGGATTTGACCGTGTTGACCAGGCCGGCCGAACGCAGCACGTCGAAGTGCCGCGACAAGGTCGCGCGCGGCAGTTCCTCGTCGATGCAGGCGCCGACGCAGGACACCGGATGGTCGCGGCTGAGCGAGCGGACGATGCCCAGGCGCACCGGGTCGGCCAGCGCATACAGCACGCTGGTCATCTCGATGTCGTCGATGGCGGGGTGATGCAGGGGTCTCATGGCGACAGCTTGCAACAAGCCGAGGCCTGCTGCTATGGTTTCCATAGTTCCGAATATCGGAACAACAGAATAACACATCTGTCCTCCCCAACCACCCAGCCCAGTCGTCCCTCCCCCTCCGGACACCCATCATGAGCACGCTTTCCAGCAAACCCCTGCACGGCAAGACCGCGTTCGTCACCGGCGCCAGCCGCGGCATCGGCCGCGCCATCGCTCTGCGCCTGGCCCGCGACGGCGCCCATGTCGCGATCAACTACGGCGCCTCGCGCGACGAGGCCGAAGCGGTGGCCGCCGAGATCCGCACGCTGGGCGTGAAGTCGGTCGCCATCGGCGCCGACCTCGGCTCGGTCGCGTCGATCGCCCAGGCCTACGTCGAACTCGATGCGTTCCTGCTCGACGCCACCGGCCGGCCCGGCCTCGACATCCTGGTCAACAACGCCGGCGTCGCCGTGGTCGCCACGCCCGCCGACACCACCGAGGCGCAGTTCGACCGTCTGTTCGACGTCAACGTCAAAGGCGTGTTCTTCGCCATCCAGCAGGCCGCGCCGCGTCTCAACGAAGGCGGCCGCATCGTCAACATCTCCTCGCTCTCGACCCGCGTCGCCACCGCGGGCCTGGCCGCCTACGCCGCCAGCAAGGGCGCGCTCGAAACCCTGACCCTGCAGCTCGCGCCCGAGTTCGCCGCGCGCGGCATCACCGTCAACAACGTCTCGCCCGGCGCCATCGAAACCGTCATGAACACCTTCCTGCAGGAAGACGCCGGCCGCACCGCGATTTTGCAAAGCCAGGCGATCCAGCGGGTGGGCCAACCGGAGGACATCGCCGATGCGGTAGCCTTCGTCGCCTCGCACGAGGGCCGCTGGCTCACCGGCACCACGCTCGATGCTAGCGGCGGCAGTCATTTATAAGCCGAGATTCGAGATTCGGGAGTAGTGATTCGTCGCACCGGCGCTCCTGCTCCCACGCTCTTGCCCCTGCCAATCCCGAATCCCTACTCCCGAATCGCGAAACAATGAACAAACCCCTGTTCTCTCTCCTGCTCGGCGCCTTCGCGCTCGGCTCGGCCGAATTCGGCACGGTCGGGCTGATTCCGTCGCTGAGCCATCAACTGCACCGCAGCAGCGACGAGCTCGGTTGGCTGGTGGCGATCTACGCCATCGGCGTGACCATCGGCGCGCCGCTGCTGACGCGGTTGCTGCAGCGCTACGACGCCCGCCTGACCCTGGCGGTGTCGATGGCCCTGGCCGGAGTGCTGACCGTGCTCGCTTCGGCCAGCGAGCATTTCGGCCTGCTGTTGATCGCGCGCCTGTTGCTCGGCGCCAATCACGGCCTGTTCTTCTCGTTGGCGATGCCCTTGGCCGGCAAGCTCAGCCCGCGCTCGACCATCGAGGGCATGTCCCAGGTGGTGTCCGGCCTGACCATCGCCATCGTGCTGAGCATCCCGATCATGGGATTCGTCAGCGATCACTATCACTGGCAAGCGACGTTCTGGCTGCTCGGCGCCAGCTATTTCGTCGCCGCGGCGGCGATGTGGCGCTGGATACCGGCGCGTGCGGGCAGCCGCGATATCGACTCGCAGCAAGTCAGTTTCGTCGCAGTGATCTCCAACCCGCGCGTGCTGTCGGCGTTGATGAAGATCGTCCTGCTGTTCGGCGGCTACTTCATCGCCTACACCTACCTGCCCAAGCTCATCATCGATTCGCTCGGCTACAGCCAGGACACCGCCAACCTGCTGCTGTTGCTGTTCGGCATCGGCGTGGTGCTGGGCAACCATGTCGGCGGCATCGCCGCGGCGCGCTTTGGGGTGTCGCGCACGATCGGCTTCAACTACGCGCTGATCGCGGCCTTGTTCCTGGCGATTTATTTCCTGATCGGCCTGCCCTCGGCGGCCTACGCCGGCATCCTGGTGCTCGGCCTGTTCGCGATGAGCGCGACGCCGTCGCTGGGTCACTACGGCATCGAAGTGTCGCGCCGTCTGATTCCGGGTTCGGCCGAGATCGCCTCCAGCCTGACCGTGTCGGGCTACAACATCGGCATCGCCCTGGGCTCGCTGATCGGCGGCGTAGTGCTGCGCCAGGTCGGGCTCAACCAGATCCTGGTGGTCGCCGCGTTCGTGATCGGGCTGGGGCTGGTGGTGAATTTCCTCGAACACCGTGCCGACCGGCGCCTGGATATGGCGATCTGATCGAGACGGTTTCGCAGGCCGGCGTCGGCGCGGCCTGCGGGTCGGCAGCGTCGTCGCCGAAGGGTCGCCACAGCCACGACGCCATCGCCTGCGACCGCCGCGCCAACCCCGCCTCCAGGCGGACCGCCACGACCGGCAAAGGCGATGGCCCAGGCACATTTCCGGCAATCGTAAATGCCGTCACAGACCCGGGGCATAATCGCCGGCTAGCCATCCCAAGCCGGCCGTCCATGTCCAAGCTGCGTTCCGCTTCCGTCCTTCTCGTTCCCGCGCTGCTCAGCGCCTGCGCCGCCTCGGCGCCGACGCGCAGCGACGCACCGGCGACGCACGGCGTCGCCATCGACGTCCCCGCGATCCAACACCCGCAAGGCGAGACGCCGGCCTGGTGGTATCGCGACGGCGCCGCCCAGGCCGCGCAACGCGGCGCCATCGGCGGCAAGGCCAAGAACGTCATCCTGTTCGTCGGCGACGGCATGAGCCTGACCACGGTGGCCGCCGCGCGCATCCTGGCCGGCCAGCTCAAGGGCGCGCCCGGCGAAGAAAACCGCTTGAGCTGGGAACGCTTCCCCTCGACCGCGCTCAGCAAGACCTACAACACCGATTCGCAGACGCCCGATTCGGCCGGCACCATGAGCGCGATGGCGACCGGGGTGAAGACCCGCGCCGGCGTGCTCAGCATCGGCCAGCAGGCCGCGCGCGGCGATTGCGCCGGCGCGTTGGCGGCGCCGATGCTGACCCTGTGGGAACTCGCCGCGAGCAGCGGCCTGGCCACCGGCGTGGTCACCACCACCCGCGTCACCCATGCCACCCCCGGCGCGACCTTCAGCCATTCGGCCGATCGCAACTGGGAAAACGACATGGATCTGCCGGAGAAGGCCAAGGCCGAAGGCTGCGCCGACATCGCCCGGCAGATGATCGAATCGCCCTACGGCACCGGCCCGGACGTGTTGCTCGGCGGCGGCCGCGGCAACTTCATGACCGTCGAACAGCGCGACCCGGAATACGACGACAAAGTCGGCCAGCGCCTCGACGGCCGCGACCTGGTTGCGACCTGGAAGCAGCGCCACCCCGGCGGCACCTATGTCTGGAACGCCGAACAATTCGCCGCGGCGCCGAAGGACCAGCCGCTGTTCGGCCTGTTCGAACCCGACCACATGCAGTTCTCGCACGACCGCCCGCAGGACGGCGCCGGCGAACCCTCGCTCGCCGAGATGACCACCGCGGCGATCGAGCGCCTCAAGCGCATCAAGGGCGACAACGGCTTCGTGCTGCTGGTCGAAGGCGGACGCATCGACCACGCCCACCACCTCGGCAACGCCTACCGCGCCCTCACCGACACCATCGCGCTGAGCGAAGCGGTCGAAGCCGCGAACCGGGCGACCTCGGCCGACGACACCCTGATCCTGGTCACCGCCGACCACTCGCATACCTTGAGCTTCGTCGGCTACCCGGTGCGCGGCAACCCGATGCTCGGCAAGGTGCGCGGCAGCAGCGGCGAAGAAGGCGACCCGGGCGATTACGCCCGCGACGCGCTCGGCATGCCCTACACCACCCTCAGCTACAGCAACGGCCCCGGTTACGTCGGCGCCAGCGCGCAGCAGCCCGAAGGCCCGCACCGCTACCCGCACACCGTCAGCGGCACCCAGATGGCCGAGAAGGGACGCCCGGACCTGAGCAAGGTCGACACCGAGCATCCCGACTACATGCAGGAAGCGCTGGTGCCGACCAACGCCGAGACCCACGGCGGCGACGACGTCGGCATCTGGGCGCGCGGCCCCGGCAGCGACGCCGTGCGCGGCAGCGTCGAGCAGAACACGATCTATCACTTCATGCTGCAGAGCATGCCGAAGCTGCGCGCTGCGCTGTGCGCCAAGGGCGATTGCGACGCGAACGCGATTCCGCTGACGCTGCCGAAGGCGGACGATTTCAAGAATCGCTGAGGCGTAGCGCAAATCCCCCCTGCCCCTTTTCAAAGGGGGAACAGCAAGAGCAAGGCGCAGGGCGCGCGACCGAACGCCCTCTCGCATCGCTTACGCTCAGCCCCTTCTTCGGGGCGAACAACAAAACGGCGACCTGCCAGCAGGTCGCCGTTTTTCGTTACCAGGTCACCAGCGTCGGCCCGCTTTTACGATTCCCGATTCCCGATTCCCGATTCCCGCCTCCCGCCTCCCGCCTCAAAACGGCTTAGCCAACACCAGCCAGACGATCGCGATCAGGGCGAACACCGGGATCTCGTTGAAGATGCGCAGAGTGCGCGAGGACGGCAGCGCGCGGCCCTGGTCGACGCCCTTGAGCCAGCGGCCGGTGACGATGTAGAAGGCCAGCATCGCCGCGACCACGGTCAGCTTGGCGTGCAGCCAGCCGCCGCTCATGTGGAACACGAACCAGAGCACGCCGCCGAGGATCGCGGCGACGCCGAACATGATGTGGCCGAAGCGGTACAGGCGCCGGCCCATCAGCACCAGGCGCGCGCGCACCGCCGGCTCGTCGCCGGCCTCGGCCAGGTTGACCAGGATCCGCGGCAGGTAGAACACCGAGCCCATCCAGGCCATTACGAACACGAGATGGAAGGTCTTGGTCCACAGATAGGCATTCATGCGCGGGCGTCCTGAAGTCGGCTGGCGGTACTGGCGGTACTGGCGGGCGGAGTCGATGGCGAAACCATCGCACGGACCGCCGGCGCGCATCGCGCCGCGTCCTGTCCGCCGGCCGGGCGCGATAGGATGCCACGCTCCACGCAACGCCGACGCCCACATGAGCAAACAGTACGACCGCGACTACTTCCAGCGCTGGTACCGCGACCCGGCCCTCAAGGACCAGGCCATCGGCGGCAGCGCCCGCCTCGCGCGCAAGGTCGCGCTGGCCGTGGCCACGGCCGAATACCACCTCGAACGCCCGCTGCGCAGCGTGCTCGACATCGGCTGCGGCGAAGGGCCGTGGCGGGCGCCGCTGCTGAAGCTGCGGCCGCGCGCGAGCTATCTGGGCTTCGACAGCAGCGAGTACGCGATCGGCCGCTACGGCCGCAGCCGCAACCTGCACCTGGCGCGCTTCGGCGACTTCGAGTTCCTGCGCCCCAGCGCGCCGGTCGACTTGCTGATCTGCAGCGATGTGCTGCACTACCTGGACACGCGCGAACTCGACCGCGGCCTGTCCGGCCTGGCCGAACTCTGCGGCGGCGTCGCCTTCCTGGAAACCTTCAGCCGCGAGGATGGCATCGAGGGCGATACGGTCGGCTTCAAGCGCCGCCCGGCCAAGTTCTATCGCGAACGCTTCGCCGCCCAAGGGTTCGCCAGCCTGGGCTCGCACCTGTGGCTGGCGCCCGACCTGCGCGGCGGCACCGCGGCTTTGGAAACCGCTGAGTGAAGCACTTGGCCCCGGGGTAGGAGCGGCGCAGGCCGCGACCGCGAATCCGCAACCACGACGTCAGCGGGAACCATGACGGTCGCGGCTCGTGCCGCTCCTGCAAGGCCATCAACCGGCACGCCGCGCGTCTCAGCCCATCCTGGAACGCCGGTCGCACTCGCTCGGGCCATTCACGCGACCGCCATCCCAATCCGCTATGCTGCGGCGCAGCAAACCACCCGGGCCGGAGCCTCCACGCTCCGGCCTCAGGCCGTACCGCCACAGTCGTAACGTCACAGAGAGTCCCATCCGATGCTGCTTTATCAGATGCATGAACTCGGCCGTGCCTGGATGGCGCCGATGACCTACTGGGCCGAAGCCGGCGCGAAGATGTTCGCCGCGCCCGGCAGTTGGCTCTCGGCCGTGCCCGGCGCCTCGCGCCTGGCCGCCGGTTACGAACTGCTGTACCGGGTCGGCAAGGATTACGAGAAGCCCGAGTTCGGCATCCACTCGATCCAGATCGACGGCAACGCCTATCCGGTGATCGAGCGCGAGATGCAGCGCAAGCCGTTCTGCCGGCTGCTGCGCTTCAAGCGCTATGCCGACGACGCCGACAACATCGCCGAGCTCAAGGACGATCCGCCGGTGCTGGTGGTCGCGCCCTTGTCCGGCCACCACAGCACCCTGCTGCGCGACACGGTCAAGACCCTGCTGCGCGACCACAAGGTCTACATCACCGACTGGGTCGACGCGCGCATGGTGCCGGCCGAGGACGGCGCCTTCACCCTCGACGACTACGTCGCCTACATCCAGGATTTCATCCGCCTGATCGGCGCCGAGACCCTGCACGTGATCAGCGTCTGCCAGCCGACCGTGCCGGTGCTCGCCGCGGTCTCGCTGATGGCTGCGCGCGGCGAAGCCACGCCGCGTTCGCTGGTGATGATGGGCGGCCCGATCGACACCCGCGAAAGCCCGACCCAGGTCAACGATCTCGCCGTGCACAAGCCGTTGTGGTGGTTCGAGGGCAACCTGATCCACCACGTGCCGGCCAATTTCCCCGGCCGCGGCCGCCGCGTCTACCCGGGCTTCCTGCAGCACGGCGGTTTCGTCGCGATGAACCCGGAACGGCATTTCCAGTCGCACTGGGATTTCTACCAGGACCTGGTCAAGGGCGATCTCGAAGACGCCGACTCGCATCGCCGTTTCTACGACGAGTACAACGCCGTGCTCGACATGCCGGCCGAGTACTACCTCGACACCATCCGCGTGGTGTTCCAGGAGCACCTGCTGCCGCGCGGCCTGTGGGACGTCGCCGGCGAACGGGTGAATCCGGGCGCGATCAAGAACACCGCCCTGCTCACCATCGAAGGCGAGCTCGACGATATTTCCGGCCAGGGCCAGACCCGCGCCGCGCACACCCTGTGCACCGGCGTGGCCGAAGCCGACCGCGAGCACCTGACCATCCTCGGCGCCGGCCATTACGGCATCTTCAGCGGCCGCCGCTGGCGCGAGCAGGTCTATCCGCAGGTACGCAAGTTCATCGCCAAGTACGCAGCCTGAGCTTTCCCGCGCCAAAGCGCGCACCGCCGCCGCAACCCGAGCCCGATGCCATGCATCGGGCTTTTTTTGCAAGAACCCCGCCGATTCGCACGGAAAAACTGTCGACTGCGTAGCAAACGCGGCCGTCGCCGCCAGGACCCGGCGAATTTTGCGGATAGAGTCTGCGCTGAGGCCCGCTGAAGGATCGCCGCGCCCCACCGAACGCTGCCTGTGCAGTCGCCCTCGCTTCGAGGCCGCATCGAATCAGCTCGGCGAACAAGGACCACGCGAACCGGCCACGCCGTTCGCGACATGCCAGGAAGGCCCAATGCCGCATCGCATCGTTCCCTCGCCATCGCCCGTCGCAACGCCGACGCGTCGCGTTGCGCCACCCCGCGCGCTCGTCGCAAGCGCGATCGCCGACTGCGATTGCGCGCTCCTACGTCCCGTCGCAAGGAATGGCGCCCTGTCCGCGCCCTTGCCCCGGATCGTGCTTCATCCCTCGACTCGTTCCATGGCCCCCGACTCAAGGAGAACCGCATGAAATTCGCCACCGTTTCCGCCGTCCTGTCCGCCCTGATGCTGTGCTCGGGTGCGGCCTCCGCCGCCACCCCGGCCTGCCAGTCCGCTCGCATCCAAGTCGAGATCAGCCACATCCAACGCGTCCAGGCCTGCACCACGCAAGGCCCGAACAGCCCGATCTGCCAGCAGCACCAGCAGGTCGAGAACGTCTACTGGCAGCTGATGGATGCGCAATGCCCGGCGCCGACGCCGCAGTGTTCGGTCAACCGCCAGATGTACAACATCGTTTCGCAGCAACGCGCGATGAAGTGCCAGCAAGCCGGCTCGTCGACCGACCCGGTCTGCCAGGCCGCGATGCAGCAGGAGCAGGCCAGCTTCCTGCAGGTCAAGCTCAGCTGCTTCCTGCAGTGATGCGCGACCTGCTTCACGCGCCTCAACCGCGAACGAATCGCAGCCACGACGCTTGAGCGGCGCTCTACGAACACGCCTCTCACATCGCCCCCTGGAGAGGGGGCGAGCGCCCGACATGAGCACGAAGCCCGATGGAGGTGTCGGCGCGGGGATTTGCTGTTCGGTGCGATGCGTGCGGCTAAGCAAAAGCAAATCCTCCCTTTTCAAAGGGGGGAACAGCAACAGCAAAACCAGAAGCCAAAAACCAAAAAAGACCAAAGCTAACGGGCCGGAACGAGCTGGTTGCGGATGGACGCCCGAACGCAACGAAGCCGGCATCGGGCCGGCTTCGTTGCGTTCGGGACCGCGGCAACAACCGCGACATGGAGCGGGTTATCAGCTCGAGCGCACCAGCAGATGCTTGGCGAGCTGGCCATGGAACTTGCCGACGAAGCGGGCGATGTGCAGGGTCGCGAACACGGTCAGCACGCCGAGGATCATCACCACCGGCCAGGCCCACGGCTCGCCTTGCGCCAGCAGGTCGATGCCATCGATGTTGACGGTGCCGTACTCGAAGCCGAACAAACGCGCGATCGGCAGGAATACCAGGGTCAGGCCGATGCTCAAACCGGTCACCGCGACGGTGAAGTAGGCGATGCCGAGCGGCAGCATCAGCAGCATGTAGATCAAGGTGCCCCAGGTGCGCGGGTCGGTGAACATGTCCTTGATGCGCTCCAGGATCGGCCGTTCGCGGTTGTGATACAGCGGCCTGCGCGGCATGCGTTCGCCGAGCATCACCTCGACCAGGCGGCCCTCGACCAGCGACAGGATCCGCACCGAGCCCACAAACAGGATCAACAGCGGGATGCCGACGATCAGCACCAACATGCCCAGCGACATCGACAGACCGGTGCTCACCCAGGTGAAGTAGAAGATGCCGGTCGCCAGCGAGAACAGCATGTAGAACAGCGCGGCGTAGGTGCGCGGTTCGGCGGCCACGCCGAAGAAGCGCCCGAGCAGCGACCGACGCCGCTTCGCTGCCGGCGGCCGCAGCGCGGTCTGTACCTTGATCTCGGTGTCGCGGTAGATCTCGGCGACCTCGTCGGGCGCTCCGTAGCTGCCGGCGACTGCGGCGATCACCTCGGCCTCGCTCTGGCCCGGGTTCTCGGCCATCTCCGAGCGCAGGTATTCCTCTGCGTCGTACAGCGCGTCCTGGATCAAGGCCTTGTCGGCGCCGGCCAAGGCCGCACGCAGGCGATCCAGGTAGTCCGGTATCGACTGCGGCAGCGCGCTGTCGGGCCGGGCGAAGGAGCCGGTGGTGGCGGTGGTGTTCATAGTGCTAGCCCCTGAAGGACGGAATCGACGGAATCGCGGGTGGCGCGCCAGGCCATGACCCATTCGCGCAGCACGGACAGTCCGGTTTCGGTGATGCGGTAGTAACGGCGCGGCGGGCCGGTCACCGAGGGCTCGACGTGGCTGTCGAGCAGGCCGCCGGCGCCGAGGTTGCGCAACACCGGGTACAGCGCGCTCTGTTTGCCGCTGAGCACGCCCTCGCCTTCGCGTTCGAGGCGCTTGGCGATCTGGTAGCCGTACATCGGCTCGGCGGCCGAGGCCAAAACCGCCAACAGGGCCAGCGAGACGGTGCCGGCACTGAGCTCTTTCTGGAACTTTCGCAGCTGGTTATCGAAGTCGGTCATGTCGCTCTCCGCTATCGTTGAGGTCAGACTAGTGCGAAGTTCGGTATAGCGAATGTGCCGATAGTCACCGGGACGAGTCGCAGGGCCGCTTTCCGCTCGGCGGGCTGGGGTAGGCTGCGGCGACCCGGCCGCGCCGCGCCCCGGCCCAACGACGCCATCGACGAGGTCCCGCCCACACCATGGAACCGCACCGAGCCGACCCCGCCCCGATCGCCCTGCTGCACCGCCTCGCCGGCGCCTGGTCCGGGCCCGAGCGCAGCGCCGATGCCCCCCCGGACGCGGCCTCGCTCGGCCACGGCCACTACCGGATCGCCCTCGACGGCGGCGCGCTGATCCAGGACTACCGCCAGGAACGCGACGGCCAGACCGTGTTCCGCGCCCACGGCGTGTTCGTGGTCGAACCCGGCAGCGACCAGGTGCTGTGGTGGTGGTTCGACTCGCTGGGCTATCCGGCCACGCCGGCGCGCGGGCGCTGGTGCGGCGACAGCCTGCATTTCGACAGGGTCACCCGGCGCGGCGAATCGCGCTATCGCTACGAACTCGACGGCGAGCGCCACCGCTTCGTCATCGAGCACCGCTTCCCGGGCGAAACCGACTTCGCCGAATTCATGCGCGGCGACTACACTCGCCAGCCCTGACAGGAGATCGCCCGATGCGTTCGATGCCGCAAACCGCCCTGCTGAGCCTGTTGACCGTCGCCGTGCTGCAGACCGCAGCGGCGCAGACCCCGGCGCGTCCGATGCAGGAGATCCTCGACGCCAGCCAGCCCGCCGACTGGCGCCCCCTGGACCCGAAGAACACCTTGTACGTCGAGCTGCCGCGCGGCCGCGTGGTGATCGAGCTGGCGCCGCAGTTCGCGCCGGCCCACGTCGCCAACATCCGCGCGCTGGCCACCAATCAGTACTGGAACGGCCTCAGCATCAACCGCTCGCAGGACAACTACGTCGTGCAATGGGGCGACGCGAATGCCGAGGACGCGGCCACGCGCAAGCCCTATGGCCGCGGCGTCAAGCCGAAGCTGCCGGCCGAATTCGCCCGCAAGAGCCAGGGCCTGGCGATGACCGTGTTGCCGGACGCCGACGGTTGGGCGGCCGAGGCCGGCTTCGTCGCCGGCTTCCCGGCCGCGCGCGATTCGGCCAATGGTTCGAGCTGGCTCGCCCATTGCTACGGCACCGTCGGCGCCGGCCGCGACATGGCCGCCGATTCCAGCAACGGCACCGAGCTGTACGTGGTGACCGGGCAATCGCCGCGCCACCTCGACCGCAACATCACCACGGTCGGGCGCGTGGTCAAGGGCATCGAGCTGTTGTCGTCGCTGCCGCGCGGCACCGGCAACCTGGGCTTCTACGAGACCCCGGCCGAGCGCACGCCGATCCGTGCGATCCGCCTGGCCGCCGACGTGCCGAAGGCCGAACGCGCCAACCTGGAAGTGTTGCGCACCGATACGCCGCTGTTCGCCGAGCTGGTCGAATCGCGTCGCAACCGCCGCGACGATTGGTACAAGCAGCCGGCCGGCCACATCAACATCTGCAACGTGCCGCTGCCGGTGCGCGAGCAAACCGCGCAGGCCGCGGCGCAGCCGTCCAAGGCAAAGACCAAGGGCAAGAAGAAATAAGCTCGCATCGACGGCGCCGGGTCTTGCACGGCCGGCGCCGTTCGGCGCCGGCCTCAGCCATGTTCCGCGCCATTCGGCGCCGGCCTCAACCGTGTTCCGCGCCGTTCGGCGCCGCCTCAGTCGTGTTCGGCGCCGTTCGGCGCCGGCCTCAGTCCTTCTCGGGCCCGCGCGACAGCGGCTTGGCGCTGGCGCCGCGCTCCAGCGCCTGCGGTTGGAACAGGCACATCCGCACCACGTCGTGGTAGCGGCCGTCGCTGAAGAATTCGTCGATCAACACGCCTTCGCGCTGGAACCCGGCCTGCTCGTAGATCGAGATCGCGCGCGAATTGTCGACGTCGACCAGCAGATAAAGCTTGTACAGATTCAGCACGCGGAAAGCGTAGTTGATCGCCATGTCGGTGGCCGCGCGCGCGTAACCGCGGCGCTGCTGTTCCGGCGAGATCATGATCAGGAATTCGGCGCGCCGGTGCAGGTGGTCGATCTCGACCAGCTCGACCAGCCCGACCCGCTCTTGCGAGCTGTCCTGGACGATGAAGCGGCGCTCGGACTGGTCGTGGATATGCTTGCGGTACAGCTCTTCGAGTTCGACGAAGGACTCGTAGGGCTCTTCGAACCAATAACCCATCACGCTGCGGTTGTTGTTGAGCACATGGACGAAATGCAGGTCGCCGCGCTCCAGCGGACGCAGGGTGACGCTCGGCACGGGATGCTCGTCGGCGGAGGTCGTAGTCATGGCCGTTACCCTACTCCACCGGCATGCAGCCGGTGTGACGTTTTACCCACGTTGCGCATCGCAATAGGCGGACCGATGGCGACGTTTCACATCGCCTTAGCCGTCGGCTGCCTAGCCTGCGGACTCCCCCCTGCGCGAAGGTTCCGCCATGCCCCTGCTCAGACTGCGCATCACCGGCAACGAGAACGACGCGCGCGCCATCGGCAACCTGCTGTCGAGCCTGGAAGGCATCGAACACGTCGAGGAAGTCGCCGACCTGATGCCGCATATGGACGACTCCGATTCCAGTTCCGCCGGCCTGCCCGACGACGCCGGCCCCGGCGTGCACGAATTGGAGGTCGACGCGCCCAACGCTTCCACCGCGAACAAGGTCCGCGAAGCGGTGGAAGCGCTGGCCTTCGACCTGGACGTGCTGGTCGAGTTCGAAACCGACGAAGAACGTTGAGCCGGCGCTTGCGGCGATAGCGGGCGCAGCGCCGGCCCGAAGGCCGGCGGCATCGCCGCCTCAGGCCTTGCGACGCTTGCGCAGCGTGCGGCGGATGAGCCACACCAGCGGCAGCAATACCGCCAGCACCGGCAACAACACCGCGAAGGCGCGGATCAGGAACGCGATAACCGCCGCGACGATGCCGCCGAAATCGCGGAAGGCTTCGCCGATTTCGCTGCGGCTGGCCTGGGCGCGGGTGGTCTCGAAGTTGAAGGTCACCAACTGGGTGGCGATGCGCCGCTGCTGTTGCGCGGCCTCCTGCTGAGCGCCCTGCAACTGCGCCTCGATCTCGGCGATGCGGTTCGACAAAGTCAGCACGTCGGCGACCTTGAGGTCCTTGCGGTCCTGGAACTCGAGCAAGCGCGCGTGCTCTTTCTGCAAGCGGTCCTGCAACATGGTGTTGTTGCGCACCGCGGTGGCCAGATCGTCGGCCTGGATGCTGCGTTCGCTGATTTCATCGCCCTTGCCGGCCAATGCGATCAGAGGCTCGACGCCCTCGGGCACGATGCGCACCTGCAGGGTCGCACTCGGCTCGTCGCCGCCGCTCTGGTTCATGCCGAGCACCGCGCAGGCACCGAGCTTGCCGCCGTTGCAGGCCGCCTGCACGGCCTGGGCCTGGGTCGCGATGCGCTCGCCCGGCAGGCGGATCCGCAGCCGGTGTTCGTAGGCCAGCAGCACGCCGAGATCGGCCTTGGCCGGCGACGGCGCCGAGCCGCCGGCATCGGGCTTGCTCAGGTCGGCCATCGGCACCGCGGCCGACTCTTCCATGGTCGCGGCGTTGTGCTTGCTGCACGCGCCGAGCAGTCCCACCGCCAACGTCGCGGCCAGCAGCCGCTTCGCAAATCCATACGCCATGATCCGTTCTCCCTGTTGTCCGTGATCCGTTCGGCCCACGCACTATGCCACCGCGGCCGGGGGCGCAGCGGGTTTGCGCTGGGCGCCATGACGATGGCTAACGTCGGGCCGCCTCCATCGGGGTTGAACACCCCTCGGAAACACAGCAAAGACTGGACAGCAGTGCCGCGGTAAAGCACTGGATTTCCGCTTTCGCGGGAACGACGATGGGTAGATCCCGCTGGGTCTGTCCAACCGTCATCCCCGCGAAGGAGAGGGTGAATGGATGCGCTTGCGAGCCACTGGCTCGCGCATCCATGAACGCCAGGGCGCGATGCGCCCTGGCCGGGCCGTAGAGACTTCAGAGCGATGCCTCGGTAAACCCCGGGTGGTCGCCGTCGCGGGAACCACGGCAGGCGGGTTACGCCACCCGCCTATCGACCATCATTCCCACCTAGGCACGCCGATCAGAACTTGTGCTTGAACCCCACGGTGACGAAGCGGCCCAAGGCGTCGTACTGGCTGATGTCGTAGGGCAACGCACCGCCGGCGGGATCGAACGGCGGGTCCTTGTCGGCGAGGTTCTGCACCGACACATACAAGGTGGTGTCGCGCAGGCCTTCGTAGCCCAGGTACAGATCGAACTGATGATGGTCGTCGACCTTGGCGTCCAGGCCCGGGTTGCTGCGCGCATCGACGACCTGCTGCCGGTAGCCGCCGATATAACGCCACGACAGCTGCGCGTTCCAGTCGCCGCGGCCATAGGCCAGCGAGGTGATGCCGCGCCACTTCGGCAGCGCGCCGAAGCGGTTGCCGCCGGCGCCTTCGAGCGCGCTCTGGCCGGCCACCTGCGGTTGCTCGTAGCTCAGCAGGCGGGTCCAGGTGCCGTCGAGGGTCCAGTCGGCCTGGCCGGCATGCCAGACCTTGCGGCCTTCGATGTCGAAGCCGGTCGTGGTCAGGGTGCCCTGGTTGGCGTAGCGGTTCTCGACCAGTTGCAGGCGGCCCTGCGCATCGCGGGTGACCCGACCGGGATGGGTCTGCGGGTTGGAGACCACGAACTGGACGTTGTCCGGCGCGATCAAATCGTCCTGGCGGATCCGGTACAGGTCCACGCCGAGGCTGGTGTCGGCGTCCGGCGCCCACAACACGCCGAGGTTGATGTTGCTGGAGCGCTCGGCCTTGAGGTCGGGGTTGCCGGCACGCAGGATCGTCACGCCGCGCGAGGCGCCCGGCTGCACCGGATCGTAGGGGTCGATCACGCTGCCGTAGCTGATCGTGGTGCTCTGCGCGATCTCCGGCAACGACGGCGCGCGGAAGCCGCGCGACGCGTTGAAGCGCAGCAGCCAATCGTCGCTGGCCTGCCAGCGGATGCCGAGCTTGGGCGAGAACGCGCTGCCGAAGTCGTCGTAGTGATCGCCGCGGCCGGCCAACTGCACTTCGACCTGCTGCCAGGGCTTGAGGCTGAGTTCGAAGAACGCCGCCGACACGCGGCGGCTGCCGTCGATCAGGTTGATCGCCGGGCGCAGTTCGGTGCCCGACAGCACCTGCGGGCTGGTGCGCGCGTCCTGGGCCTCGTCGCGGAATTCCACGCCCGCTGCCACACCCACGTCGCCGGCACGCCACTGCCACGGGAAGCCGGAGATCTTGCCGCTGACCGTGCTCAGGCGATAGGTGCCCGGACGCCGCGTCGACAGACGCAGGGCGTCGAGCGCGCCCGGCGTGCGCGAGGGGTTGAGGAAGTCGTAGCTGCCGCTGGCCAGGGTCTGCTCGAACGCGTAGCGGTTGAGAAAGTTGCGCACGTACTCGCGCTGGCGGCTTTCCGAATGGCTGGCGGCGACTTCCCAGTCCCAGGTTTCGCCGTGGCCGCGCAAACCCACCAGGGTGCGCTGGAACTGCGACTTGTTGATCTTGTAGCGCGCGCCGAGGTCGAGGAAGGAATACTCGAACGGGGTCGGCACCGCATTGGGATTGTTCGGATGCCCGACCGGCAACACCGCCGGGATGTCGACCAGGCGACCGGTGCCGCGGTCGTAGGCGCGCAGGCCGGCGCCGACCGACATCGGCGCGCTGAAATAGGTGCCGTTGTGGCTGGTGCTGTAGAGGATCTCGGCGAAACCCTGCAGCGAATCGTTGAACCACACATCGCCGGCGACCAGCGCCTGATAGCGCTCGACGTCCGGCACCAGGGTGCGGAACGGCTGGGTATTGAACGCGCAGGCATTACCCGGCAGCGGGCTGCCGAAATCGGCGTAGGGCCGCGACTGGGTGCCGGGCTGGCACGCGAACGCCACCGGTGCGCGCGGGTTCGACAGATAGGCGCCGCCCTGGGTCGACCAACCGGCGAGGCGCCCGCCGGGCTGGTCGCGATAATCGCCGTCGCGAGTCAGATCGCGCTCGTCGGCGTCGAGACGGCCGCGCTTGAACACGTCCAGGCTGAAACGCAGGCTGTAGCCGTCCTTGGCCGAATCGCCGTGGCCGGCGCGCAGGCCGAGGCTGCTCTGATCGATGCCGCCTTCGGTCGCCGCGCCATAGGCCGCATCGACTTCCAGGCCTTCGATCTTGCGGCGCAGGATCAGGTTGACCACGCCGGCGATCGCGTCGGAACCGTACAGCGCCGAGGCACCGTCCTTGAGGATTTCCACGCGCTCGATCGCGCCCAGCGGCAAGGCGTTGAGGTCGACGAAATTGTCCTGAGTGTTCTGGGCGAAACCGTAGGAGGCGACGCGATAGCCGTTGACCAGCACCAGGGTGTTCTTCTGGCTGAGGCCACGCAGCGACACGCCGGCCGAGCCATTGGCGAAGCTGCCGGTGTACTGCTCGTTGAAGCTGTTGCCGCTGTTGACGGTAAGGCTGCGCAGCAGGTCGGACACGGTGACCTTGCCGCTCTTCTCGATCTGCGCGCGATCGATCACCAACACCGGGTTGACCCCGGCCTCGTCGCTGCGCTTGAGGTGGGTGCCGGTCACTTGGACCGCATCGAGGGTGACGCCGGCCGCGGCGTCGGGTGCGGCGGCGGCATCGTCGGCCTGCGCCAGCGGCGCGGCCAGTGCGATCGAAAGTGCGAGAGCGAGGCGTCGGTAACGCACGCCGGGGCGGAACGAAACAAGAGCGAGGGACATGGGGCTTCCTGGGGACGAGTCGAAGGGAAAGACGAAAAAACGAACAAGAACGCCCGCCCGGAACGGCACGCAGCCGCTGGCGCTGCGCAAGCGCAGTACGGTCACGAGAGGGAGAGGGAATCGCGGGACGGCGTTGCCGTGCGGCCGCGTACCGATCCGGGTCGGGCGAAAGACGGTGCTGGCAGGATCAACCCGTCGCGGGCATCACCTGCCGGCTACAACGACAGCGCATCGGCATTCGCGCGATGGGTCGGGGCTGCAGCGAAGCGAACGTGGTCGCGGGCGGAGATTTCAGGATCGAAGCGGACATGGCGGCGAAGACGAACGTGAAGAGGTAGCGGACGGACGAGGCGTAGCGATGCGCGATTCAGCGGCAACACTCGCGACAGCGGCAGGCGCCCATGCAACGGGGCGATGCGGCGTGAGTTTTCGTCGGTCCTGCAGGATTCACGGTGAGGTCGTCGGCAGCGGAGTAAGGGTCGCCGAGGCCGGCGACGAGGGATATGTTGCATCGCGATAAAGCGACGTCAATCGACTCGCCGTGCCGATTCGCCGCCGTCATCGTCGCCGGCCGCCGCAATCCTGAACCGGGCAATGCGCCGGCGATCGGGACGAATCGCGTGCAAGCCCCGCAGGCCAAGGCTTGCACGCGATCGCGTCAGTGCGACCCGGTGTTCATTATTCAGGCCGCCTCATGCCGCGGCGCGCATGAGCGCATTGCCGATGGTTATGTCGCCGGCGCCCACGAAAACCGCGAAATCCGACAGCCGACACGGCCGTTGCGCGGAGGACAGGATCGGAAAAGTCCGCTGCCCGCGAGCGCGCCGCCAGCGGCGCCCCTGCAATCGGCCGCGCCGCCCACTTCCCCGCCCGGACCTATGACCCATGCGCCCCCCATCGCCTTCGCATATCCTCCGCGCATTGCGGCCCGGCCGCCCCCTCGACCGAGATCGGATATGCGCCTGTTGCGTCCCTCGCAGCTCTCTTTCGTCCTCACCCCGACCCTGTTGGCCCTCGCCTTGTCGGCCTGCGGGCCGCACGAAACCGCCGCGCCCACCGCCGTGGCCAAGACCGCCGCCGCGCCCGCGGCGAGCTCGGATCCGGCCGTCGACGCCGCCTTCGCCGCGCTGTCCAAGCGCTGGCTCGACGGGGTCATGCAGATCAACCCGGTCAGCGCGACCCAGATCGGCGACCACCGTTTCGACGCCGAGCTCGACGACCTCAGCGCCGCCGGCCGCCAGCGCCAGCTCGACTTCAACCGCAAGCTGCTGGCCGAACTCGACGCCGTCGACGCCACCCGTTTGTCGCGCGAGAACCAGGTCGATGCGGCGATCCTGCGCAATCGCCTGCGTTCGGAAGTGTGGTCGATCGAAACCCTGCAGAACTGGGCCTGGGACCCGATGGTCTACAGCGGCCTGGCCGGCGACGCGATCTACAACCTGATGGCGCGCGAGTTCGCGCCGATGCCGCAGCGCCTGAAGTCGGCGACCGCGCGCATGGAGAAGATCCCCTCGATCTTCGCCCAGGCCCGCGCCAACCTCGACCCGGCGCGGGTGCCGAAGATCCACGCCGAGACCGTCGCCAAGCAGAACGCCGGCGTGCTCAGCCTGATCGACACCTTCATCGCGCCCAACGCCGGCCAGCTCAAGGGCGCCGAGCGCAAGCGCCTGGACGCCGCCGTCGCCGGGCTGCGCAAGGCCGTCGCCGAACAACAGGAATGGCTCGACAAGACCCTGGTGCCGAACGCCAAGGGCAATTTCCGCATCGGCCAGACCTTGTACGACGAGAAGCTGAAGTTTTCGCTCAACTCCTCGCTTTCGCGCGCCGAGATCATGCAGCGCGCGCAATCGGAGCTGGCCCGTGTGCGCGCCGAGATGTACGCGATCGCGCAGAAGGAGCTCAAGGGCAAGCCGGGCGCACCGGAACTGCCGGACAAGCCGAAGCCGGAACAGCAGCAGAAGGCGATCGAAGCCGCGCTCGAGTTGGCCTATGCCGACAAGCCGGCGCGCGACAAGGTCGTCGACTTCGCCAAGCAGACGCTCGAGGAAGCCACGACCTTCACCCGCGCCAAGAACCTGGTGACCGTGCCCGACGCGCCGGTCAAGATCATCCTGATGCCGGAGTTCCAGCGCGGCGTGGCGCTGGCCTATTGCGACTCGCCGGGCCCGCTCGACAAGGGCCTGGATACCTACTACGCGATCTCGCCGATTCCGGACGACTGGAGCGACGCCCAGGTCGATTCCTTCCTGCGCGAATACAACACGCGCATGGTGCATCTGCTGTCGATCCACGAAGCAATGCCCGGCCACTACCTGGAAGGCGCGCATTCGGCCAAGGCGCCCTCGACCCTGCGCGCGGTGCTGCGTTCGGGCGTGTTCGCCGAAGGCTGGGCGGTGTACACCGAGGACGTGATGGCCGATGCCGGTTACCTCGACAACGACCCGCTGTTCCGCCTGGTCCAGCTCAAGTTCTACCTGCGCAGCATCGGCAATGCGATTCTCGACCAGGGCGTGCAGGTCGAAGACTGGAGCCGCGAGCAGGCCATGCAGTTCATGACCCAGCAGACCTTCCAGCAGGAACGCGAAGCCGCCGGCAAGTGGGTCCGCGCCCAACTGACCTCGGCGCAGCTGCCGACCTATTTCGTCGGCGCGCAGGAACACTTCGACATGCGCAAGGCGGTGGAAGCCAAGCTCGGGCCGAAGTTCGACGCCAAGACCTACCACGACCAAGTGCTGTCCTACGGCGCTCCGCCGGTGCGTTTCGTGCGCGAGCTGATGCTGGACGAGCCGATTCTCTGAAGACCGGTTCGCAGCAACGAGAGCCCGCCGCATGGCGGGCTTTTTGTTGGTACGTGCACCTGCGATCTTCCACGTGGCCAATCGCGCATGTGGCCAGCCGGAGTGACGCCGCCGCCGATCGCCCGCGGTCGCGGCTTGCGCCGCTCCTACTCCTTGCAGCGCGGCGCTTGGGTAGGAGCGGCGCAAGCCGCGACCACGCCGCCTCGGCAGCGACTGAACCACGGCCGCCCGCGTCGCCCCACTCCCGGATCGCGGCAGGCGAAGGCCAGAGCCGGTCGACCGGCGATAATCGACCGCTGATACAGGTCGCCACCCGCCTGGAATAGCCTCGCTCACGCTTCCGGATTGACCCCTGCTTTATGTCCCGGGGCGCATAGTGGCGCAGAGCGCAGGCAACAACCTTCGTAATCGGAGAGGTCTCATGTCCAGTGACAACGCCGTGGCGTCGGCAACCCCGCCCTCGGCCGCGCCCGACACGGCACGCGCCGGCGCGGTATCGCGCCCGGTGCGCCGCCGCCGCGGCGCGCGCGTCGACGACACCGTGGATGCGGTCGCCGCCGAAGTGCCGGTCGCCTTGGTCTACAACGGCACGCCGTTCGCGGTGATGATGGCCACGCCCGACGACCTGGCCGACTTCGCCCTGGGCTTCTCGCTCAGCGAAGGCATCGTCGCGCGCGCCGACGAACTGCGGGTCGAGGAAATCGCGACCTCGCTCGAAGGCATCACCCTGCGCCTCGCCATTCCCGAGGCCCGCGCCGCCGCGCTCGAACAACGCCGGCGCAACCTGCAAGGCCGCAGCGGTTGCGGCGTGTGCGGCACCGAAAGCATCGAGGCGGTGCTGCGGCCGCCGCCGCGTCTGCGCGACAGCGCGCCGATCCGCGTCCAGGCCTTGCACCGCGCCTTGCACGAACTGCGCGAACGCCAACCCTTGAACGCCCTGACCGGCGCCACCCATGCCGCCGGCTGGGCCGGCCGCGACGGTCGCGTGTCGTTCGTGCGCGAAGACGTCGGCCGCCACAACGCCCTCGACAAGTTGATCGGCGCGCTGGTCGCCGCCGGCCTCGACCCGTTGCAGGGTTTCGCCGTCGTCACCAGCCGCGCCAGTTTCGAGATGGCGATGAAGGCCGCGCAGGCCGGCATCCCGCTGTTGGCTGCGATCTCGGCGCCGACCACGCTGGCGATCGCGCTGGCCGACTCGGCCGGCCTGACCCTGATCGGCTTCGCCCGCGACGACGGGCACGCGGTCTACACCCATGCGCAGCGCCTGATCGAGAACGGGCCGCGCGACGCGCGCGCCGACGATGGCGGCGACGGCAATGCAACGGAATCGCATTCATGAGCAAGAAGACCATCCGCCCCTACGACGGCCCCGCCGGCGGGTGGGGCGCGTTGCGCAGCGTCGCCCGACACCTGCTCGAACAGGACGTGCCGGTGCACGGCGCGCGCACCCTGCTCTCGGCCAACCAGCCCGACGGATTCGACTGCCCCGGCTGCGCCTGGCCCGATCGCGACCACACCTCGACCTTCGAGTTCTGCGAGAACGGCGCCAAGGCGGTGGCCGCCGAAGCGACCAGGCACCGCGCCACGCCGGAACTGTTCGCCCGATACACGGTCGCCGAGCTCGCGCGCTACAGCGACCATTGGCTGGAGAACCAGGGCCGACTGACCCATCCGATGCGCTGGGACGCGGCCAGCGACCGCTATCTGCCGATCGGCTGGGACGAAGCCTTCGCCCGCATCGGTGCGCATCTGAACGCCCTGGATTCGCCGAACCAGGCCTTGTTCTACACCTCCGGGCGCTGCAGCAACGAAGCCGCCTTCCTGTACCAGTTGTTCGTGCGCGAGTTCGGCACCAACAACTTCCCCGACTGCTCGAACATGTGTCACGAACCCTCGGGCACGGCGATGAAGGCCCAGCTCGGCGTCGGCAAGGGCACGGTGCTGCTGGACGATTTCGAGCTCGCCGATGCGATCTTCATCTTCGGCCAGAACCCGGGCACCAACCATCCGCGCATGCTCGGCGAGCTGCGCAAGGCGGCCAAGCGCGGCGCCGCGATCGTTTCGTTCAATCCCTTGCGCGAACGCGGCCTGGAGAAGTTCGCCGACCCGCAGGACAAACTGGAGATGCTGCACAACGGTTCGACCCGGATCTCCTCGGACTATTTCCAGTTGCGCATCGGCGGCGACCTGGCCGCGGTCAAGGGCATCATCAAGCGCACCCTCGAACTCGACGCACAGGCACAGGGCGAAGGCCGCGAAAGAGTCATCGATATCGCCTTCATCGCCGAGCACACCCGCGGCTTCGAGCGCTTCGCCGCCGACGTCGCCGCCGAGGCCTGGGAGACCATCGAAGCCGAATCCGGCCTGAGCCGCGCCGAGCTCGAACGCGCCGGCGACCTGTATGCGCAAGCCGGCAGCGTGATCTGCTGCTGGGGCATGGGCATCACCCAGCACAAGCATTCGGTCGCGACCATCCACATGCTCGGCAACCTGTTGCTGTTGCGCGGCAACATCGGCCGTCCCGGCGCCGGCCCCTGCCCGGTGCGCGGACACAGCAACGTGCAGGGCGACCGCACCATGGGCATCTACGAAAAGCCGTCGCCGGCCTTTCTCGACCGCCTGCGCGAGGTATTCGATTTCGAGCCGCCGCGCGAACCCGGCCACGACACGGTCGGCGCGATCGAAGCCATGCTCGACGGCCGCTGCAAGACCTTCTTCGGCCTGGGCGGCAACTTCGCCACCGCCACGCCCGACACCGACGCCACGCATCGCGCCCTGCGCGGGTGCGAGCTCACCGTGCACGTCACCACCAAGCTCAATCGCAGCCACCTCGTGCACGGCCGCGACGCCTACATCCTGCCCTGCCTCGGCCGCACCGAGATCGATATCCAGGACAGCGGCCCGCAAGGCGTCACCGTCGAGGATTCGATGAGCATGGTCCACCTGTCGGCGGGCATCAACGCGCCGGCCGCGCCGACCCTGTTGTCGGAACCGGCGATCGTCGCGCGCCTGGCCGCGGCCACCCTGGGCGCACGCAGCAAGGTGCCGTGGCTGTGGCTGGTCGGCGACTACGACCGCATCCGCGACAAGATCGCCGAGGTGTTCGAGGACTTCCACGATTTCAACCGGCGCGTGCGCGTGCCCGGCGGTTTCCACCTCCCCAATGCCGCGGCCGAACGGCGCTGGCTCAATGCCGAGGGCAAGGCGCTGTTCAAGACCCATGCGGTGCCAACCGACCTGCCGGTGCACCGCGCACGCGCCAGCCAGCTGCAACCGGTGTTCACCCTGGCGACGACCCGCTCGCACGATCAGTACAACACCACCATCTACGGCATGAACGACCGCTACCGCGGCGTGTTCGGCGAGCGTCGGGTGTTGTTCATCCATCGCGACGACATCGCCGCGCTGGGCATGAACGCCGGCGACTGGGTCGACCTGGAAAGCCTGTGCGAGGACGGCGTCGAACGCATCGCACGACGCTTCCTGTTGGTCGAGTACAACATCCCGCGCGGCTGCCTGGCCGCCTACTATCCCGAGACCAATGCGCTGGTGCCGCTGTCGAGCTTCGCCGACGAGGCGCGCACTCCGACCTCGAAATCGATCCCGGTGATCGTGCACCCGCATGTGCCGCAAGCAGCGCAGAGCCTGCAAGCGTCCAGGGACATCGGCCTTGTCCGAGTCGACTGAGGCCCTGCTGGCGATGCTGGCCGGCGAAGCCGACGGCGTGTCCCTGCCGCGCCTGTGCAAGCGCCTGGGCCTGCGCATGAGCGTGTTGTTGCGCGAATTGGCCTGGATCGGCGAGGACGCCATCGGCGGCCACACCGGTCCGGGTTGGGTGCGGGTGGAGATGCGCGGCGAAACCCAAGTCGCGGTGTTGACCGAGCGCGGGCGCGAACGGCTGCGAACGGGTGGCGGCGAGCAGCGCGATTAGAGCGCATCGGCGTTTCGAAATAGCCCTGGAAACGCTGGCTACGTCATTATTGTTTTGGCGCGGTCACCGCGCGAGCTGCCCCTCCCCTGGCCGCGGCTCTTGGGTAGGAGCGGCGCGAGCCGCGACCACGAACCTCCATGCGAGGCGTCACTTACGCAACGCCGGTCGTCAAACCATGGACCTCAGAAACTGCGCCCGTCCACCGGCACGACCTTGACCGAGGCCAGGTCGACACCCTCCAGGCAACGCACGTTGATCGCCGTCATCAGCGTACCGTCCGGCATGCTGCCCTGGCTGAAGGACGAAATGCCGCAGTGCTTGCAGAAATGATGGTCGATGCTGTTCCTGTTGAAGTGATACAGGCCCAGGTCGGCCGGATCGGTCTTCAACACGAACGAGGCCCGCGGCACGAACCACAACAGGCCGCCGCGCCGCTGGCACATCGAACAATTGCAGTCGATCGCCTGGTCGATCTCGCCTTCCACCTCGTAAGCGACCTTGCCGCAATGGCAGCCGCCGGAATACTTGGTCATCGCATGCTCCCGCCGCGGTGCGGCGCCCATGAAGACGCGAGGATAACGCCGCCGCGCTATGCTCGTCGCCCTGACTCCCGACACCCCTCGCCGCCTACCCGGCCCGCGCCGCCAATACACCAACGGAGCGCCTCATGGACTCGATCGTCGGCAGTACCATCATCCCGTCCCTGCGTTACCGCAACGCACCCGCCGCGATCGAATGGCTGTGCCGCGCGTTCGGTTTCGAGAAACACGCCGTCTACGCCGACGGCGATACCGTGCACCATGCCCAGCTGACCTATGGGCCGGGCATGATCATGCTCGGCTCGGTCGACGACAGCAGCGAATGGGGCCAGCGCATCGTCCAACCCGATGAGATCGGCGGGCGCGAGACTCAGGCCTGCTCGGTGGTCGTCAGCGACGCCGACGAGCACTATGCGCAGGCGCGCGCGGCCGGCGCCGAGATCGTGGTCGAGATCGCCGACCAGGACTACGGTGGACGCGCGTACACCTGCCGCGACCTCGAAGGCCGACTGTGGTGGTTCGGCACCTACAACCCGTGGAACCTATGAATCGCAAACGCAGCAGCGACTCCGCACCCGGCGACCTGTTCGCCGCCCCCGCCGCCCCGGCTCCGGCCGGCGATTTCGGCGCCGGTCCCGGCCCGGTCGACGGCATCCGCGCCGGCATCGGCGGCTGGACCTTCGTGCCCTGGCGCAACAACTTCTATCCCGAAAAGCTGGTGCAGCGGCGCGAGCTCGAGTTCGCCAGCCGCCAGCTCAGCAGCATCGAGATCAACGGCACCTACTACAGCGCGCAGAAGCCGGCCACCTACGCCAAGTGGGCTACGGAAACGCCGGAGCATTTCGTGTTCTCGCTGAAGGCGCCGGGCCGCATCACCCAGGGCGACGCCCTGGCCAAGGCCGGCAACGGCGCGAAGGCCTTCATCGACGGCGGCTTGAGCGAATTCGGCCAACGCCTCGGGCCGATCCTGTGGCAGCTGACGCCGAACCGCGTCTTCAACCGCGACGACCTCGCTGCGTTCCTCGACAGCTTGCCGCGCACGCTCGACGGCCGCGCGCTCAAGCACGTACTGGAAGTCCGCCATCCGAGCTTCCTCGACGAGGCCTATGTGCGGCTGGCGCGCGAGCACCGCATCGCCACGGTATTCACCGACTCCGACGAATACCCGTCGCTGGCCGACGTCACCGGCGATTTCGTCTACGCCCGCCTGATGCGTTCGCGCAGCGACGTGGCGACCGGCTATCCCGAGTCCGAGCTCGATGACTGGAAGCAACGCGCGCAGGCCTGGGCGCAGGGCCGAGATCGTCCCGAACTACCGCATGTCGCCGCGCCCCTCGAGGGTGGCAAGCCGCGCGAAGTCTTCGTCTATTTCATCAGCGCGGCGAAGGAACGCAACCCGGCGGCGGCGATGCGTTTATTGGAGAAGCTGGGCGCGCGCTAAGCGAGCGAATCCCTGTCGCCGCGACGCCGGCCTGCGGGAAGTCGCGCCGGCGCGCGACACATCGCGGTCGCGGCTCGCGCCGCTCCTACCCCGGTGCACGGCTTTAAGGGTAGGAGCGACGCAAGTCGCGACCGCGTTCGTTCCGATCGCGTCGATTCGATACGGCCATCGATCGCGCACGGACAACCGGCCCTCTCGCCGCCCACGATTCGGTGCCACAATCGCCATACCGCGGCCGCCCCCGAAGGCCTCCGCAGACCCACGTACTGCCGCACCGATCCCACAGCGAGTCTCCGCCATGGCCAGTCGTCGCGATTTCCTCGGTACCGTCTCCCTCGCCGCGAGCGGCTTCGCACTCGCGCCGCTGGCCGCATGCAGCCACGAATCGCCGCCCGCGCCGACGCAGACGCCATCCGCCGAGGTCCCGGCAGCGGCACCGGCCGAAACACCGTTCTCCGGCACCCTTCTCAAACGCACGATTCCGGCGACCGGCGAATCCATCCCGGTGATCGGCATGGGCACCTCGGGCAGCTTCGAGGTCGGCACGGACGCGGCCTCGCGTGCGCCCCTGCGCGAGGTGCTGAAACGTTTCGTCGATGCCGGCGCCAGCGTCATCGACACCGCGCCGACCTACTCCAGCGCCGAGGACGTGCTCGGCGATCTCGTCGCCGAAGCCAAGCTGCGCGAGCGTCTGTTCCTCGCCACCAAGCTCTCCGGCGTCAATGGCCGCGACGAAGGCCTGGCGCAGTTCGAGGCCTCGTTGCGCCGCCTGCGCACCGATCGCATCGATCTGCTGCAAGTGCATAACCTGGGCGACACCCGCACCCAACTCGCGCTCGCGCGCGAACTGAAACAGCAAGGCAAGGTACGCCTGGTCGGCCTGACCCATTACCGCGAACCAGCGCAGGCACAACTCGCGCAAGACATGCGCGCGTTCAAGCCCGACTTCGTCCAGATCAATTATTCGCCGGTCTCGCGCGCGGCCGAACGCACGGTGTTTCCGCTCGCGCGCGAACTGGGCATCGCGGTGATGGTCAACCGCGCCTTCGAGGACGGGCGTTTGTTTTCGCAGGTCAAAGGCAAACCGCTGCCGCCCTGGGCCTCCGAGGCCGGCGCCGATTCCTGGGCGCAGTTGTTCCTCAAGTTCGCCCTCAGCGAAGCGGCGGTGACGGTGGTGATTCCTGCGACGTCCAAGCCGAAGAACCAGACCGACAACCTCAAGGCAGGCGTCGGCCCTGTGCTCGATGCGAAACAACGCGAGGCCCTGGTCGCGGCGATCGGTTGACAGCTTGTTGCCGCCTTGTCGTTGTAGGAACAGCGTAAGCCGCGACCGCGGGACTACCTATTCGCGCCGCGACGACAAGTTGAAACCACCCCGCAAGAACGAAGAGCGCGACAGCCCCGCTGCCGCGCCCTTCGTTTCCATCGCACGCAATGATCAGTAAGCGACGGTGAAGCGCTTGCGCGAATGCGCCGGCTGCTCCAGTTCGTCGATCAAGGCGACCGCATAGTCCTGCACCGAGATGTTGCTCTCGCCCTTGTCGTCGACCAGCAATTGATCGCCGCCGACGCGGTAACGACCGCTGCGTTCGCCCGGCACCAAATGCGCGGCCGGCGACAGGAAACTCCAGTCCAGGCTGCTTTCTTCGCGCAGCGTGGCGAGCACCGTGCGCATGGCTTCGGCGCCGTCGCGGTACTCGGCCGGAAAGCCGGGCTGGTCGAGCACCTGCTGGCCCGGCGCGATCTCCAGGCTGCCGGCGCCGCCGACCACGAGCAGACGCGGCACGCCGGCCTGCTTCAGGCCTTCGACGATCCGGGTATAGCCGGCGACGGTGTCGCGGCCGACGTTCGGGTTCTTCCAGCCGCCGGCGTTGTACGAGGCGATCACCGCATCGTGGCCGCGGGCCAGCGCGGCAACGGTCGCGGAAGCCGCCGCTTCACCGTCGATGCTGGCCGGCTTGGCGGTCAGGCCGTCGTGCGCCTGCAGCGACGAGGTGTCGCGGGCGACCGCGGTGACGCGGTGGCCGCGCTGCAGGGCTTCTTGGAGCAGGGCGCGGCCGACGTAGCCGGTGGCGCCGATCAGGACGATGTTCATGGGGGACTCCCGTAGTGGATTGGACGGGATATAGTCTGCTGACTTACAGACCCCGCGATAATCCAGCCCAGGACGCTATCACCATGAAGCTAGACTTCACGATAGACCGACTCAGACGCATGGCCTTGTTCGCCCGGGTGGTCGAGCTGGGCTCGATGAGCGCGGCCGCCCGCGAACTCGACATGACCCCGTCGGCGGTCAGCCAGCAGTTGCGCCAGCTCGAGACCGAGACCGGCGTGGTTCTGCTGCACCGTTCGACCCGCAAGCTGACCACGACCGAGATCGGCCAGGCCTATTACGAGGACTGCGCGGCGATGCTGCACGCCGCGCGCAGCGCCGACGGCCGCCTCGGCGACCTGCGCGACGAACCGCGCGGCGAGTTGCGCATCGCCGCGCCGATCGGCTTCGCCGCGCATCTGGCGCCGGCGCTGGCGCCATTGATGCGCGCTTATCCCGAACTGTCGCTGCGGATCTTCGCCGACGACCGCCAGATCGACCTGATCGCCGAACGCATCGACCTGGCGATCCGGGTCGGCCGGCTCGCCGACTCCAACCTGATCGCGCGGCGCATGGCCGAGTGGCGGCATCTGCTGCTGGCCTCGCCGGCGTATGCGCAGACCCACGGCCTGCCGCGCACGCCGGAGGAACTCGCCGGCCACTCGATGCTGATCCTCAGCGTGATGAACCAGCCCGAGTACGTGGAGATGCATCGCGACGGCGAACCCTCGCGGCGGGTGCGGATCGGCGGGCGCATCGTCGGCAACAACGCCGAGACCCTCAAGCAGATGATGCTGCAAGGGCTCGGCATCGTCCGCCTGCCCGAGCCGGATGCGGCGCCGGTGCTGGCCGATGGCCGCGCCGTGCATGTACTGCCGGAATGGACGATGGCACCGCTCGGCGTCTACGCGGTGACAGCGCAGCGCGATTCGCAGCCGGCCAAGGTGCGCATGGCGATCGCGGCCTTGCAGGACTATCTGGGGTCGCAGCAGTAGCGGCTGCGTGCTCTCATCCATCCTGCGGGCACCTTCTCCCGCATGCGGGAGAAGGAGAGCGAACGCCCGGGTACCTTAGCCGACGATCTTCGCCAAGGCCCGCACCGGGAACGTGCCCATGCCCTTCACCTTCGGCGGCACCGCGCTGAAGCTGAAGCCTTCGTCGGGCAGCGCGGCGAGGTTGCGCAGGTGCTCGACGATCAGGATGCCGGCGCCGAGCAGGGTCGAGTGCACCGGACGCGTCTTGCCGCGGGTGTCGTCGCGGCTCGTATCGTCGATGTTCATCGAATCGATGCCGACCAGCTTCACCCCGCAATCGCGCAGCCACACCGCCGCGTCTTCGGTCAGGAAAGGATGGCCATCGGCATAGGCCGGCGTGGCGAAGTGCCTGTCCCAACCGGTGTGCACCAACACCGCGCGGCCGCGCAGCTCCAGGTCGCGGAAATAGGCGACGTCGATGCTCTTCACCGACGGGGCGATACGCACCACGATCGCGTCGAGGTCGGCGCAGTCTTCCGCACGGATCTGCGACAGGTCGGCGCCGTCCTCGTAACGGTGCGAGGGGCAGTCGATGTAGGTGCCGGTGTTGGCGACCATGTCGATGCGGCCGATATGGAACTGCGTGCCCTCGGCGTAGATCTCGCGCGAATATTCGCGGCTGAGGTAATCGCAGATGTGCGCGGCCGGCATGCCCGGATAAGTGACCAGGCCGTCCTCGATGGTGTGGCTGAGGTCGACATAACGCGTCGCGCCGTGCTCCAGGCCGCCGGCCTTGCGCTTGTGCGCTTCGACCAGGATCTGCTTGTTGAGGATACGCGCCGGCCCGACCATCAGCAGGCGCAAGTCGCGCACGATGTAGTCGACCAGTTCGGCATCGCCGATGTCGTCGCCGTCGATGTCGAGGCGAAACCCCTGGCCCTGCAGGCCGCCACCGTTGCTGAACTCGATTTCGAAATCGAACTGGACGCGATACTGGATGGAATTCAAGCGAATCTCCGCGAAGGGTTGAGGCGATGGGGATTGTGCGGTTGCGAGTATCTCGCCGATCGGTATCGGCGCACGCTTGAGAGCAGCAGGCCGGCGCACTGTTCTTGCGCGTCCTCCGCGTAGGCGGAGATGACGGTTTGGGGTTCCGGAAGGAGCCGGCACCTGCAACTGCGCAGGGTGACGCGTGAAGCGAGGCCTGGAGTCTTGCCGAATCGATGCCCCGAGACAGCCGACGCAGCCGGCGGCACGGGCACCGCGCCGCTTACTTAGCCGCCCTTTGACTCAACGCGACGCTGCCGAGGATCAACAGCGCGGCGATCAGCATCGTGCCGGTCAACGGCTCGCCGAGCAGCATCCAGCCCCAGGCCACGCCGAACAGCGGCACCAGGTAGGTCACCGCGACCGCGCGGCCGGCGCCGATGCGCTGGATCAGACGGTAGTACATGACGAAGGCGATGCCGGTGCAGAGCACGCCGAGCAAGGCCGCCGACAGCCAGGACTTGGCCGGGATCGCATGAGTCGGCCACTGCGCGATCGCGAACGGCAGGGTCAACAGCGCCGAAGTGCCGAGGGTCGCGGCGGCGACCGCGGCGGCCGGCAGGCCGGTGAGTTGGCGGCGCACCAGGTTGGCGCCGATGCCGTACAGGAAGGCGGCGGTACAACCGGCCGCGACCGCCCAGCCGATGCTCGCACCGGCGGTCTTGCCGCTGGCCAGCACCACCACGCCGGCGAAACCGGCGAACAAGGCAACCGCGCGTTGCATGCCGATCTTCTCGCCGAAGAACAGGAACCCGACCAGCGCGGTGAACAACACCGCCATCGAATTGGTGATCGCGCCGATGCCGGCCGGCGCGCGTTGCGCCGCCCAGGCGAACAGCACGAACGGCACCGCCGAATTGATCACGCCGATCAAGGCGAGCTTGGCCCAGATCGCGCCCTTGAACGATTCGCGCGCCTTCCACAGGAACGGCAACAGGATCAACGCGCCGAGGCCGAGCCGCATTTCCACCAGCGGCAGCGCGCCGAAGTCCTTGGCCGCCACGCGCATGAACAGGAACGACGAACCCCAGATCGCGCCGAGCACGGTCAGCTCGAGCGGCGTGCGCCAGGCGGCGCGCTCGGAGTCGGCGGCGACGACGGCCGGAGATGCGGGGCAGTTGCAAGCCACGTTGGCGGCGAGTTCGGGGGAACGCATGCGCTAAGTCCTCGAAAACGGCGGCCGCGCGATGCGGGCGCCTGCGGGGGAACACGGCCGCACCCGGCCTCGCGGCGGCGCGGTGGGCGCAGCGGCGACGGACGCCGTTGCGCGATACGCAGAACCAAGGCCCGCCATGGCCAAGCGCCATCGAGCGCAGGGCCCGATCGCAGTATCGGTACGCGGCCCGGCTGCGGATATCCGGATCCAATCAAGAACGGATCCGATCAATAGCGGATCGAGTGTTGCGCCGGCTCCGCCGGCAGCTCGCTCAGACGTCCAGAATCGCCAGCGTGCCGCGGCTGCCCGGCGCGACCGCGTGGGCCACGCCCGCGGGCACCACATAGAGCTGCCCGGCCCCGACTTCGACGATCGCACCGCCGATGCTCAGACGCATCGCGCCGTCCAGCACCAGCAGGCCCTCGACGAAATCGTGCGTCTCTTCCTCGTAAGCGCCGGCGTCCATGCGCACCAGCTTGAAGTTGGCGCTGCCGAAACGTCCGACCACGGTCGAGCGCCAGGCGGCGGGCAGTTCGGCGGAGGTCGCAAGCAGGTCGATGAGGCTCATACGCAGGTACTGGGGGGTGGGTCGCGGCGGGTCGTGACAACAATCTGGCTCTTCCCTGACGCCTATTTTGACTGGCCCGCCAGCCAAGACAAGCGCATACTTTGGCGCTCAGGCACAAATAAGATTTGAGGCTGATCATGGCATTGCGGGCAGATTGGTTACCGGCCCTGGCGGCCTTCGAAGCGGCCGCGCGGCATCAGAATTTCGCCCACGCCGCCGAAGAGCTGCATCTGACCGCCAGCGCGGTCAGCCATCACGTGCGCAAGCTCGAAAGCCGGCTCGGCGTGAGCCTGTTCCAGCGCCACGCGCGCGGCGTCGCACTGACCCCGCAAGGGCGCCAACTCGCCGATTCCGCCGGCACCGCCCTGGCCGACATGGACGGCGTGTTGCGCAGCCTGCGGGTCAGCCGCCAGGAGACCGACCGGGTGCGCATCACCACCCTGCACTCGCTGGCCTACACCTGGCTGCTGCCGCGGCTGAGCGAGTTCACCAACACGAACCCGAAAATCCTGCTCAGCCTCGATACCGAGATCGCGCTGGCGCGATTCGACGAAGGCGGCCCCGACCTCGGCATCCGCCACGGCGGCGGCCACTGGCCTGGGCTGACCTCGCATCATCTGATGGACGACGCCTTGTTCCCGGTCGCTTCGCCGACCATGCCCGGCATCGAGCGGATCACCGAGCCGGCGCAGATCGCCGACCTGCCGTTGATCGCCGACCACGCCCGCCAGGGCTGGCACGACTGGTTCCGCGCCGCCGACGTGCACGGCCGCAAGCTCGAAGAGCGCTACACCTTCAGCGACACCACCGACGCCATGATGGCCGCCGCCCACGGCATCGGCGTGGCCCTGGCGCGCGAACAGATCGCCGTGCCCTATCTGCGCTCGGGCCAACTGGTGCGCCTGCCCGGCCCGTCGATGCCGGCGCGCTGGGGCTATTACGCGATCTACCCCGCCCACCGCCGCCTGCGCCCGGCGGCGCAGAGCTTTCTCGATTGGTTGTTGGCGGTGAAGAAGGATTGATTGAGCGACCGGCCGCGTCGCAGCCGCGCGTCCTTTGTAGGAGCGACGTGAGTCGCGACCGCGAATCGATGCGCTGCGAAGGCACGATGCGCCGATAACGTTGCCGCCTCGACCGATCACACGCAGGGATTGGTTCTCGACCCGTCCCTGTCGCGACTCGCGTCGCTCCTACCCCTTGCTGCGCGGCTCCTGGGTAGGAGCGGCGCGAGCCGCGACCGCGATAACGATGGGCTGGGGAAGCACGATGCGCCGATAAGGTTGCCGCCTCGACCGATCACACGCAGGGATTGGTTCTCGACCCGTCCCTGTCGCGACTCGCGTCGCTCCTACCCCTTGCTGCGCGGCTCCTGGGTAGGAGCGGCGCGAGCCGCGACCGCGATAACGATGGGCTGGGGAAGCACGATGCGCCGATAACGTTGCCGCCTCGACCGATCACGCAGGGATCGGTTCTCGACCCGTCCCCTGTCGCGACTCGCGTCGCTCCTACCCCCTTGCTGCGCGGCTCCTGGGTAGGAGCGGCGCGAGCCGCGACCGCGTAAGGTGAGCGCTGCGAAAGCGCGCAGGGCCGAGGGGCTTGCCGCTTCGATCGATTACATCGGGCTTGGTGTCCTACCCGTTCCGTAGTCGCGACTCACGTCGCTCCTACAGGAGGAGGGTTTGCGCTCAATCTTGCGCGGCGGGCTTGCGACGGGGCGCTTTCTTCGCCGCAGCCTTCTTCGCTACCGCCTTCTTGGCCTTCGCCTTTTTCGGCGGCGCGGCGTTGGCTTTGCGCAGGGCGGCCTGGTAGGCCAGGGTCAACCAAGGTTTCATGTCCTGCGGCGAATCCATCGCCGACTCCGGCACCGACCAGAAACTCAGCTCGATGGGTTTGCGCTGGCGCGTGTAGACGAAGGGCTCGCAGCCGGCCGCGCGGAAGCGCGGCGCGGTCTGCGCGTCGACCTTGAGGTAGACCGCTTCATCGGCGATCAAGGCGATCATCAGGCCGTCGTGATAAATGCCATGGCCGCCGAACATGCTGCGCGCCGACAAGGCGCCGAAGCCGGACGCCAGGTCGCGCAGATGGGCGATGAAGGCCTCGCTCACGCGAACGCCTTCATCGCCACCTTCGCCTCGATCAGAAGCGGTGCCACAGACGCACGTAATACGCCGCGCCGTTGAGACCGAACTGGACGCTGTCGAAGATATGGCCGTTGTCGGTTTCGTCGGCGTTCTGGCGAGTCGGCTTGACGTTGAAGATGTTGGCGCCGCCCACCGTCAGCTTCGTATTGTCGGAGAACGAATAGGTCGCGCTGAGGTCGGCCGAGGTCTTGGCCTTGTAGCGCGCATTCGGCACGCCGCCGGCGGTACCCGAGAACGTGCCCAGGGTCTGCGGGCCGAAGTGGATCACCTTGACGTTGCCGGCCCAGGGGCCGCGCGACAGGTCGAAGCCGAGCACCGCCTTCGACTTCGGCGCGCCCTGCTCGATGAACAAGCGCTCGCGCTCCGACAACAGCACGTCTTCGCGGCCCACCAGCGCCGGCGGCGCGTGGATGGCGTTGACCTTGGTGCGGTTGAGGTTGAGGGCGAAGAAGGTGCCGAGCTTGACGTCTTCGCCGAGCTGGCGCTCGTTGTTGAAGGTGAAGTCCAGGCCTTCGGTGCGGGTGTCGACCGAATTGACGAAGAACTGCGCCTGGCCGACGCCGAGGTCGTCGAGGATGCCGCCGATGGTCGGGTCGGTGGTGTCGAAGCGGCCGCTCAGCACGATGCGGTCGTCGATGTCGATGCGGTAGGCATCGAGGGTCAGCGAGGTGTCGGCGGTCGGCGACCAGGTCAGGCCGAGGGTGTAGTTGCGCGACTCTTCCTTGGTCAGCAGCGGCAGGCCGGCGGCGTTGGCGATGGTGCCGCCGTTGGGCGCGATCACCACGTCGACCGGCTCGCCGTTGACGAAGTCGGTGATGGTCGAAGAGAAGAACTTCTGCTGCAGCGACGGCGCGCGGAAACCGGTGCTGGCCGAGGCGCGCAGCATCAAGGTGTCGGTGGCGCGGAAGCCGGCGGCGAGCTTGCCGGTGGTGGTCTTGCCGAAGTCGCTGTAGTCCTCGTAACGCACCGCCACGCCGGCGGTGAAGCGGTCGGTGAAGTCGGCTTCGAGGTCGACGTAGGCGGCCCAGTTGTCGCGCTTGTGGGCGCCGGCGTCGGCCGGCTGGAAGCCCGGGAAGCCCTGGCTGCCGGCGTTGCCGCCCTCGCCCACGCCGTCGGCGTCGATGTATGACCCTGGCTCGCCGGCGAAGATCTTGTAACGCTCGTCGCGACGCTCCAGGCCGAAGGCAACGTTGAGGCCGTTGAAGACCTGGTCGTAGAAACGGCTGACGTCGAAATTGACCGTCTTCTGCTGGAACGAGAAGCCGCCGGCGTCGAAGCTGTCGGCGCTGACGCCGCGGCCGCCGTTGAGCAGGTCGAGGTTGGCGATCGAAGCGTTGAGGGTGTTGTTGATGTCGTAGCGCAGCTCGTTGAAGCCGTAGGTGTAGGACAGGTCGGCGTTCCACTCGCCCATGCTCCAGCGCAGGCCGAGGATGCCGTAGCGGTCCTTGAGCTCGCCGTCGATGAAGGGCACGAAACCGTCCGGGTACATCGCCGCGGAATTGCGCGAGGGGATGTCTTCCGAACCCAGGCCGTCGCGCGCGAACGCCGCTGAGGAGGCATCGCGGTTCTGCACGCCGCCGGTGAAGTACAGGGTCAGGTTTTCGCCGAGGGGCTTCTCGCCGTTGACGAAAATGGTCTCGTTGCGGATCTTCGAGTCGCCGATGATGCGCGGGCTGCCGGCCGGCTCGGAGCGGTCGGAGCGGCCGCGGTCCTGGTATTCGCCGGTGATGCCGATGGTGCCGTCGCTGCCCAGGCCGAAACCGCAGTACGCGGTCGCCAGCCAGTTCTCGCCGTCGCCCTTGGAATACTGGCCGTAGCCGGCGACCGCTTCGCAGCCCTTGCGCTTCTTCAGCGAGATGTTCATGACGCCGGCGATGGCGTCCGAGCCGTACTGGGCGGCGGCGCCGTCGCGCAGGATCTCGACGCTGTCGATGGCCATCAAAGGGATGGTGTTGAGGTCAGTGCCCGTGTTGCCGCGGTTGCGCGCGCCGAACAGGTTGAGCAAGGCGGTGGTGTGGTGGCGCTTGCCGTTGACCAGGACCAGGGTCTGGTCCGAACCCAGGCCGCGCAGCGCCGCCGAGTCGACCAGGTCGGCGCCGTCGGCGCCGCTCTGGCGGGTCGAGTTGAACGAGGGCGCGGCGTATTGCAGCGACTGGGCGAGGTCGAACTGGGCGCCTTCCTCGGTGTTCTTGGCCATGGGCAGCACGTCGACCGGCGAGATCGAGGTGGTGTCGGAGGAGCGCTGGCTGCGGCGCGAACCGAGCACCGACACCGTCTCCAGGGTCCGGGCTTCGCTCTCCTGGGCCGGTGCGGCCTCGGTCTCCTGGGCGGCGGCGCTGCCGGCGAAGAGGCCGCCGGCGACCCACAGCGCGCAATGGACGGCGCTGAACAGGCGGGCACGGCAGAGGGGACGGAGAGGACGGCGGCTGGCTTGCGTCATAGCGAGGATCCTTGGCGGGGCGGGCTGGGCATCCCCTTAGCCTAAAGCCAAGACGCCAGTTCGTGCACAGTCCGCGACTCTGAAATGCAAACAAACGGTGCTCGGGGCCGCGCAATCGATGGCGCGGCACAGGTGCCTGGAGACGGGGCGAGGGGCCGGGGCGTCGGCCGATCGAGGTTGAAAAGGCGGCCGGGCCGGATCGGGACGGTGCCGCGATCGGACGGATTCGTGGTCGCGGCTCGCGCCGCTCCTACCCCTTGGTTGCGCCGCTCTTGGGTAGGAGCGGCGCAAGCCGCGACCGCGAAACTTCGACCGGCGACGATGCCCCGTCGGGCCGTGGATCGGCCGATTCGCAGGTTTGCTTGTCGGCGACGTCGGCTTGTGAATCGACGCGGTCGCGGCTCGCGCCGCTCCTACCCCTTGGTTGCGCCGCTCCTACCCTTGGCTGCGTGCCGCGCTCACTTCGCCCCGGCGGCCGGCTTCGCCACGACCTCAGCCGATTCCACCCAGCGCGCGAAGAACTCGCCCAGGTCGCGGCCGCTCGCGCGCTCCATGGCACGGCGGAAATCCGCGGTGACCACCGAATGCCCGTAGTGCGCACGGGTGTAGGCGCGAACGCCGCCCCAGAATGCGCGCTCGCCGAGTTCCTCGCGCAACAGGTGCAGGACGTAGGCGCCCTTCTGGTACACCACGGCGCGATCGTCGGCGCTCGGCTTGCTCCAGTGCTCGTAGATCAGCGCGTGGTCCTTGCCGGTCTCGCGCAGCTTGTCCAGGCGCCGCTTCCAGCCATCGACCTGTTTGCGATAGGCCTCGTCGCCGAACCGATGCTGCAGATAGGCCGCGGCCATGAAATTGGCGAAGCCCTCGTTGAGCCAGAAATGGCCCCAGTCGCGGCAGGTGACGTAATTGCCCCACCACTGGTGCGCGGCTTCGTGCGCGATCAAGGCCTGCGCGCTCGGGTCGTCGAGCACTTCGCGGCCGTAGGCTTCCGACATCAGCGACAAGCCGGCGAGTTCCTGGCCGATGGTCTTGGCGACCAGCACCTGGCTATAGGTGCCGTTGTAACGGATGCCGGCGCGGCGGCCGAAGAAACGCATCATGTCGGGCGTGTCTGCGAACACCCGGCGCAACTGCGGCGCCTGCAGGTCGCTCGACAGATAACGCAGCACGGCGTTCTCGCTGGTGCCGCCGGCTTCGTTGTAGCGGCCGGCGGCGAAGCCGTAGACATAGCTCGGCATGGCCGCGTCCTGGCGCCAGCGATAGGCCTCGCGGCGGCCGCCGAGCGCCGACTTCGACATCAACCGGCCGTTGCCGACCGCCTTGAGCCCCTCAGGCAAGGTGACGGTGAGATCGAGCGTGGCCCGTTCCTGCGGTGCGTCGATGCAGACCAGCCACTGGCTGGTCGAGAACACGGTGTACAGCTCGTTGCGCTCGGGATGGAATTCCAGGCCGAAACGCGGCGCGCCGCGATAAACGATTTCGATCTCATGGCGCGAACCGGCCGCGGCCGGCGCCGCCAGGCGCACGCTCACGCGCTTGTCGAGCTTGTCGAAACTCAGCGGCTTCTTGTCTTCGCTGACCGCGACGATGTCGAGCTCGCCGGCGTCGAAATCGAAACGTTGCGCGCCCTGGGTGCGGACGATGAAGCGGATCGCGACATGGCCGCGCAAGCTCTTGGCCGCCAGATCCGGCTCGATGCGCGCGGTGTAGTGCAGCACGTCGATGTCGGCGCCGGCGCGCGCGACTTCGCCGGGGGCCTTGCTCGCAGCGGCGAGAGCGGCGAAGGCGGTACAGACGAGGACGCCGGCCGCGATCGTGCGCCGCAACAAGCGGCTGCGCGCACGGGATTGGCCGACCTGGTTTACTGCATCGCGCATCGCTTGCTCCATCCCTTCCCCTGCCGATCGCGGTCCTGCGATTCGTGTCCGCTCGGGCCGACCCAAAGGATCGGGCGTCGATCATCGCCGATGCGGACGCTGCGCTGAACCCATCGGCCGTTCATGGTTTGTCTGCGGTTAGGGATAGCGTTGGATTTGCGCCCCCGATCACTGACAGCGCTGTCATTCGCGGCCAAGGTGCGTACCGTGAGCGCAGGCGCGCGGGCGATCGCGTCGCGGGCGGTCACGCCCACCCACGCCAAGCCCGCGCTTTCCCGCGGCATTGCGCCGCCTGGGCCCGCCTGGGCACGGGACGCCGAAGGCTTGCCCCTGTCAGGAGCCCTCCAGATGGTCACTCGCCGTACTTTCCTCAGCGCCTCCGCCGCCGCGATGGCGGCCGGCGTCGTCGCGCCCTTCGCCTCTCGCGAGGCCGCCGCGGCCGCACCGCAGCGCTTCACCCTCAACCTAGTCAATGCCTCGGGGCAGAACACCGCCTATGCCTATGTGGTCGGTCTGTCGGGCGGGCGCCCCTTGTTCGTGCGCGCCGACGGCGGCAGCTATTACCCGCCCTCGCCCTCGTCGCCGGTGACGCCGCTGGGCCAGGATTGCGCGATCGCGCTCGGCGGCCACGGCTCGTCGACGCGGGTTTCGGTGCCGCGCATGTACGGCGCGCGCATCTACGTGGTCACCGGCAGCAAACTCAATTTCTTCGTCAATCCGGGACCGGCCATCGTCCACCCCAGCTTCCTCAACACCAGCGATCCGAACTTCAACAAGAACTGGACCTTCGCCGAATTCACCTTCAACGAGTACGAGCTGTTCTCCAACATCAGCTACGTCGATTTCGTCGCCGCGCCCCTGGGGCTGTCGCTGCGCTCGCTGTCGGGCCGGGTCGAAACCATCCCCGGCCTGCCCGCCGGTTCGCTCGACCCGATCTGCTACGCGCTGCAACAACAGGCCAGCCGCGAGGGCTCGGCCTGGGACTCGCTGATCCAGCGCGGCAGCAACGGCCTCAATCTGCGTGCGATGAGCGCGCACTACCAGGCCGGCCGCTTCCAGAACTATCTGAGCGGCTATATCAACGCGGTCTGGAGCAAGTACGCCTCGACCACCCTGACCGTCGATACCCAGTCCGGCTTCGGCCGCCTGACCGCGCGCGTCGGCGGCGACGGCCTGCTGCGTTTCAACAACGGCGAAACCTTCGCCCGGCCCAGCACCGCCGACGTGCTGAGCTGCGACAGCGGTCCCTTCAGCCTCGCCGGCGCCAGCGAGGTGCGCAAGGCGATCATTCCGCGCCTGGCTGCGGCCTTGAACCGCACCACCCTGCTCGACAACGCCGACCAGCCCAACGGCGAAGTCGCCAGCCGCTTCTACCGCAACACCCAGACCAACCACTATGCGCGGCTGGTCCACGAGCGCCTGCCGGACAATCGCGGCTACGCCTTCCCCTACGACGACGTCTCGCCGAGCGGCGGCCAGGACTTCAGCGGGGCAGCGCGTTCGGGCGACCCGGACACCTTGACGGTGACCCTGCGCGCCCTGCGCTGACCAAGCTGCCGCGACGATTAGCGCCTTCGCCGTGGCGGACCGGCCGGTCGTGCGCTCGCAACGCACGGCCGGCTGCCCTGCCGCAGCGCAGCAAGCCCTGTCCGGGCCTGGCCTATGATGCGGGCGACCCGCCATCGCGGCGGCCCGCATCGGAGACGCCATGAACGCCGACAAGCAGCAGGACCTGGGCAAGCTGATTCTTCGCCTCGCGCTAGGCGTGCTGATCCTTTTGCACGGCATCGCCAAGCTGCGCAGCGGCACTGCCGGCATCGTCGGCCTGGTCGAATCGCAGGGCTTGCCGGGTTTCCTCGGCTACGGCGTGCTGATCGGCGAAGTGCTTGCGCCGGTGTTGGTGATCGTCGGCTATCACGCGCGCATCGGCGCGGCCCTGATCGCCGCCAATATGTTGGTCGCGCTGGGCCTGGTGCATTTGGGCCAGATCGGCCAGCTCAACGAGCAAGGCGGTTGGGCGCTGGAACTGCAGGCGATGTTCCTGGCCAGCGCGGTCGCGCTGGCCTTGTTCGGCCCGGGCAAGTACAGCCTCAACGGCAAGTAGGGACGCAACGGTAAAGAGCCGGCGCGGCATCGCCGACGCCAGCCGCCGCAGCGGCTGGCGCCTCACACGGCGGGTCGGATCATCGCGACCCGCTCATAACGATCAGGCATTCAAATCCGGTTGACCCTGAATTTGCGGCCCTTGATCTTGCCCTCGCGCAAGCGCGCGAGCGCGGCGCCGGCCTGCGCGCGCGCCACCGCCACGTACGAGCGCGTCGCGTAAACGTTGATCTTGCCGATCGCATCGGCCTTGAGCCCGGCGTCGCCGGTCAGGGCGCCGAGGATGTCGCCGGGCCGCAGCTTGTCGGTCTTGCCGGCGTCGATGCGCAAGGTTTCCATCGGAGCGACCGGTGCGTTCTTGGCCTTGCCGGCCAGCGGCACGGCGCGGCGCCAGGCCAGCGGCGCGCCCTGGCGTTCCTGGATCTGCTCGGCACGGCCGGTCTCGCGCGGCCCGCACAGGCTCAGGGCGATGCCGCCGCGTCCGGCGCGGCCGGTGCGGCCGATGCGGTGCACGTACACGTCCGGGTCGGTCGGCAGGTCGTAGTTCACCACCGCGGCGAGTTCCTCGACGTCGAGGCCGCGCGCGGCCACGTCGCTGGCGACCAGCACGTTGCAGCTGCGGTTGGCGAAACGCACCAGCACCTCGTCGCGGTCGCGCTGTTCCATCTCGCCGTGCAGGGCCAACGCGGTGAAACCGTAATGGCTCAGCGAGCCCACGACTTCCTCGGTGTCCTTGCGCATATTGCAGAACACCACGCAGGAATCGGGGCGGTACTCGAGCAGCAGCGTAGCCAGCAGCGGGGTCTTCTTGGCCGCCTCGACTTCGTAGAAATACTGTTCGATCTGCAGCGCCGAGGCCTCGCCCTCGACCGTGACCTCGGCCGGCTCGCGCATCGCGCCGCGGGCGAGGTCGCGGATCGCCTCGGGGAAGGTCGCCGAGAACAACAGGCTCTGGCGCGTCTTCGGGGTCTTGGCGACGATCTCGCGCATCGGCTCCTCGAAGCCCATGTCGAGCATGCGGTCGGCTTCGTCGAACACCAGGGTGCGCACGCCGTCGAGCTTCAGCGCCTTCTTGCGCAGCAGTTCCTGCAGACGGCCGGGCGTGCCGACCACGACGTGCGGCGCATGTTCGAGCGAGGCCAGTTGCGGCCCGAGCGCCATGCCGCCGCACAGCACCGACACTTTCAGGTTCGGGATCGCGAAGGCGAGCTTGCGCAGTTGCTGGCCGACCTGGTCGGCGAGTTCGCGGGTCGGGCACAGCACCAGCGCCTGGGTCTTGATCGCGCTCGGGTCGAGCCGGTGCAGCAGGCCCAGGCCGAACGCGGCGGTCTTGCCGCTGCCGGTCGGCGCCTGCGCGATCAGGTCGCGGCCGTCGAGAATCGCCGGCAGTGCGCGCGCCTGGATCGGCGTCATCGCGGTGTAGCCCAGCGCGGCCACGCCCTGCAACAGGGCCGGTGCGAGCGGGAGGGTGTCGAAGGCCAAGGAGGCGGCAGCGGCCGGGGCCGCGGTGGGCGAGATGGAATCGTTCATGCGCCATGATCGCAGCTTCGGGCCGAGCTTGGGCTCGGCCGCACGGTTTGCCGCCGTCGCCGCACCGGATCGGGGCGGTCCGGCCTATGCTGCTGCGGTCGCCGGCGGCGCCAGACTGCCGGCCCGAGCGCCCTTACCCGGGCACGCCGACCCGAGCCTGAGCGGAGACCCGTCATGGAGCAGTTCCTGCATATCCGCGTCCTGCTCGGCATCGTGCTGGGCCTGGCCATCACCACCCTGCTCAAGGGCCTGGCGCGCTTCGTCCAGCACCCCGGCCGCGACCGCGTCTATGGCGTCCATATCGCCTGGGCGATCTCGATGTTCACCCTGCTCGCGCATTTCTGGTGGTGGGAATTCCGCCTGGTCCACCACGTGCAGTGGAGCTTCGTCGCCTACGCCTTCCTGATCCTGTACGTGGTGGTGCTGTACCTGTTGTGCACCCTGCTGTTTCCCGACGACATCGGCGACTACGGCAGTTGGCGGGAGTACTTCCAGTCGCGGCGCAAATGGTTCTTCGGGATCATGGCGGTGTCCTACCTGATCGATTTCGGCGACACCCTGATCAAGGGCCGCGCCTATTTCGACAGCTTCGGCATCGAATACCCGCTGCGCAATCTGAGCTACGTGCTGCTGTGCCTGATCGCCATCCGCACCCGCTCGGAAACCTTCCATCGCGTCTTCGTCGCCGCCAGCCTGATCTACCAGGTGTCGTGGATCTATCGCCTGTTCGACTTCGTCCAATAAGCGCGAGTGCCGCGCCATACGGCGCAGCCGCTGCTCGCGCTCACCCGGCGGCAACGCATCGCCGCCTAGGCTGGCCGCATGATTCCGCCTTGCACGCCTCCATGAGCCGAGCTTTCGTGAAAGAAGGCGACGGCGACGAAAACGCCGGCGATCTGCCCGAACTGCCGATCAGCGAGCATCCCAACTACGTCACGCCGCGCGGTATGGCCTTGCTGCGCACGCGCCTGGACGATGCCGGACGGCGCCTGGGCGAGATCGACGCGAACGCGGTCGGGGCCAGGCTCGAAGCCGCCTACATCGAACGCGAACTGCGCTGGCTGCAGGCGCGCATCCTCGGCGCGATCACCATCGCGCCCGAGCGCCAGCCGTCCGAGCTGATCGCCTTCGGCGCGCGGGTCGAAGTGGTCGACGACGACGGCTGCGAATACCGCTACCGCATCGTCGGCGAAGACGAAGCCGACCCGGAACTCGGCCTGATCAGCTGGGTGTCGCCGCTCGCGCGCGCCCTGCACGGCGCGCGTGTCGGCGACAGCGTGGTCTGGAAACGACCGGCCGGCGATCTCGCGATCGAAGTGCTGGCGATCGATTACGGTTGAGCCGCGGGCGCGTCATCCGCATCGGCAAAGCAGCCCCGATGCAGGCCGTCGGCGCCGCGTCGCCGGCATCGCGCGGCGACAAGGGCACGCCTTCGCGTGCCCACGCATCCCTGCCGCTCTTCCCCGACCGCTCGTCGGCAAGGGCTTGACGCTGTCCGATGGCGGAAGAATCATTTAGCAAATTAGTTAATTGCTGAATACCTGCAGCGACGCTGTACATACCGCAGCGGCGACCGCTCGCAAGTTCCGGCGGCGCCCGGCATGTCACTGTTCGCCACGTTCCACCAGGGAGAGGTCATGAACGCATTGCCCGACAGCCTGAGATCGCATCGCGTCCAGTCGCAGGCCGACCGACTCGACTCGATCCGCAGCGTCAGCGACGGCCGGGTGATCTGGGAGCCGGTGCGCTCGCTGTGGTTCACCACGATGGCGCTGGGCGCGGTGGTCGGCGGCGTCGCCACCTTCACCTGGTCGGCATTCGCTCTGTTCGTGGTCTCCACCGCGACCGTGCTCTTGCTCGGCCATTCGCTCGGCATGCACCGCAAGCTGATCCACGACAGTTTCGGCTGCCCGAAGTGGCTGGAATACCTGCTGGTGTATTGCGGCGTGCAGGTCGGCCTGGCCGGGCCGATCGGCCTGGTGCGCAGCCACGACCTGCGCGACTACGCTCAGCGCCTGCCCGACTGCCACGACTATCTCGCCCATCGCCAGCCCTTCGCCATCGACGCCTGGTGGCAGTTGCACTGCGAGCTGCGCCTGAGCGCGCCGCCGCGCATCGAGGTCGAGGCGCGCATCGCCGACGATCGCTACTACCGTTTCCTGCAGCGCACCTGGATGTGGCAGCACCTGCCGTGGGCGCTGGCCTTCTTCGCGATCGGCGGCTGGGGCTGGGTGTTCTGGGGCGTCTGCGCGCGCGTCGCCGCCGGCGTGTTCGGCCACTGGCTGGTCGGTTACTTCGCCCACAACCACGGCGGCATGCACCACGAAGTGCGCGGCGCCGCGGTGCAGGGGCGCAACGTGCGCTTCATGTCGCTGCTGACCATGGGCGAGTGCTGGCACAACAATCACCATGCGTTTCCCGGCTCGGCCCGGCTCGGCCTGTATGCCGGCGAATGGGACCCGGGCTGGTGGTTGCTGCGCGCCTGCGAGCGCATCGGCCTGGTCTGGCGCCTGCGCCTGCCGCAGGACCTGCCGCCGCGCGAGGAACTGCATCGCCTCGAACCGACCTCCGCGGCAGCGTTCGCCGACGCCGCGCCCACTCGACTCACCCGGACCGTCCCATGAGCACCGAACCGCCCGAACCGCCGCCGCTGCCGACCCCGCCACCGCTGCCCACACCTGCGGCTGCACCGCCGGCGCGGCGCCTGAGTCCGGGCCTCGCCGTCCTGGCCGGCATCGCGCCGATACTGGGCGGCGCCCTGATCGGACTGCTGCTGCGCCTGGCCTTCAATGGCCAGCCCGGCAGCGCTTTCGCGACCATGCTGTGGGTGTTCGTCGTGCTTGCGCCGTTCGCTATCGGCGCGGTCACCGTGTACCTGGCCGAGAGGATCAAACCGCGCGGCATCGGGTATCACTTCTTCATGCCGGTGCTCAGCGTGTCGCTGTGCGTGCTCGGCACCATGCTCATGATGCTGGAGGGGCTGATTTGCGTGCTGATGGCCCTGCCCTTGTTCGCGGCCATGGGTGGGCTGGGCGGCGTGGTGATGGGAGCGATCTGCCGCCTCAACATGCGCTCCAGCACCCCGACGGTCTACAGCTTCGTCGCCCTGCCGGTGGTGTTGGCCGCGTTCGGCGTCGGCAACGAGACGCCGCAACGCTTCGAGCACGTCGAACGCAGCACGCTGATCCAGGCGACGCCGGCCGAAGTCTGGAAGCACCTGCTCGACGCCGACCATATCCAGGCGGCCGAAGTCGATCGCGCCTGGATGTACCGGATCGGCGTGCCGACCCCGCTCGCCGGCGTCACCCATCGCAGCGAGCGCGGCCTGGTGCGCGAGGTGCGCATGGGCAAGGGCATCCACTTCCGCCAGATGTCCAGCGACTGGCAACCGCAGCGTTACGTGCGCTGGCAGTACCTGTTCGAGGAAGATTCGGTGCCGGCCGGCGCGCTCGACGATCACGTGCGCATCGGCGGGGATTACTTCGATCTGCGCGATACCACCTACACCCTGACCCCGCGCGGCGAGGCCACCTTGCTGACGATCCGCATGGACTACCGGGTCAGCACCGGCTTCAACTGGTATGCCGCGCCGCTGGCCGATTGGCTGATCGGCGATTTCAGCGAGGTCATCCTCGACTTCTACCGGCAGCGCGCGCAGGCGCGGCCGGCGGCGTGAAGGGCCAGCCGAATAAAAAACGCAGAGACGAAACTCAGCCGGCCGCCTTCTTGGCGCGCCGGCTTTCGCGCTTGAGCGGCCCGCCCACCGGGCAGATCTCGAAGGCGAACTGGGTCAGGGTGTTGACCAGGTTGTCCGGCACCAGCTTGTAGACCACGAACTGGCCGCGGCGCTCGCTGCTGATCAGCCCGGCGTTGACCAGCACCGACAGATGCCGCGAGATCGCCGGCGCGCTCATCTCGAAGCGCGCGGCGATGTCGCCGGCGCTGAGTTCGCGCTCGGACAGGAAGGCCAGGATCTGCCGTCGCGGCGACGAGGCCAGGGCTTCGAAGATCTTGTCCTGCATCAGGCGGAAACCGCGGCCCCGGATATTTGTTTAATTAACTAAAATACTAATTCCGACCCACTCGAAGTCAAGCGCCGCCGGTCGGGCCGGTGCCTGGGCTCGGCCTGGCGGGCCGGAAGGAATACGGCGCAGACGCGGCGGCGCAACGCGACTCGCGAAGGCAAGCATCGCTGGCGACGCAGTGTCGCCAGACTTCACTGGGGTCGTATCGGATCAGGCCGCTCGCGTCGCGGCATCGAATCGGCCGCTCAGGCCCTGGCGACGCCTCGCGTCGCCGGCAGCGGCCCGGACCGTGCAGCCTTGCGCTGCACGGGAGAAGCCCGGCTCAGGCGCCGACGGCCTCTACGCGCACGCGCTTCGGGAAACCGACCATGCGCTTGAGCTCTTCGTCCCACAGCTTCAGCTGCGCGCACTTCAGGCTCGACCAGATGGTCAGGCGCGGTGCGGCCTGCAGCAGCGGGCTCGATTCGTAGGCTTCGCGCAGGCGGTAGTTCGGGATGCGGCTGGAAAGATGGTGGATGTGGTGGTAACCGATGTTGCCGGTGAACCAATGCACGATATGCGGCAGGTCGTAGAACGAGCTGCCTGCGATGGCGGCTTCGTGCGAGTTCCAATCGTCCTTGCGGGTCCAGTACGCGTCTTCGAAGGTGTGCTGGACATAGAACAGCCACACGCCGACCGCGCCGGCGATCAACACCACCGGCAGATGCACCATCAGCACGGTGTGCCAGCCGATCGCGAAGCCCATCGACAGCAGGATCAGACCCAGCGCCAGGTTGTTGAACAGCACGCTCGCCCACTCGCGCTTCCAGGTGAAGGGCAGGTCGAACGGGAAACGGTGCTTGATGACGAACTGGTACAGCGGGCCGACGCCGAGCAGCACCGGGGTGCTGCGGTACAGGCGGTAGCACAGGCGCCCGAACCAGGAGCGCGAGCGGTACTCGGCCACGGTCAGGGTCTCGATGTCGCCCATCTCGCGGCGGTCGAGGTTGCCCGAGGTGCCGTGGTGGATGGCGTGGGTCTTCTTCCAATAGCCGTACGGGAACAGGGTGACCACGCCGAGGCAGCGGCCGACCAGGTCGTTGGCGCGGCTGCTGGCGAAGAACGAGCCGTGGCCGCAGTCGTGCTGGATGATGAAGGTGCGCACGTACAGGCCGGCCGCCGGGATCGCCATCAGCAGGGTCCAGCCGTAGCCCCAGTTACCGACCACGCTCCAGGCCATCAGCGTCCACAGGGCGGCGAACGGCACCAGGGTGTTGACCAGTTGCCAGACGGCCCGTCCGAGGTGGGGCTTGGCGAAACGCGCGCAAAGCTGACGCAGGTTGGTGACGGTGGATTGCGATTCGGCGTCGGCGTTCAAGCGGCAACTCCATGAAGGACGTTCCATTGTGGTGAGCGCTTCCTGACCTGGCAATGACGTTCGCAGGCGTATGGACGTGATCGCTATCCGGCTTCGGACTTTTGCCCCGGGTTTCGGCCAGGTCGCCCCCACCCCGGCTAGGCTATGCGGCATGTCCGCCTGGTACGTCTATCTGATCGAATGCCGCGACGGCAGCCTGTACACGGGCATCGCCGTCGATGTGGAGCGCCGCTACGCCGAACACGTCGCCGGCAAGGGCGCGCGCTACACCCGTTCGCACCCGCCGGCGCGACTGTTGGCGCAGTTTCCGCATCCCGACCGTTCGTCGGCGCTGCGCGCGGAGTATGCGATCAAGCAGCTGTCGCCGAGCGCCAAACGGGCGCTTTGCGCGAACGCGGCCTCCGAAACCGCCCCGGCCTGACTCAGAACAGGGCCCACAGCAACTTCAGCATGCCCCACAGCGACACCGCCCACACCGCCGAACGCAGGTAGGGAATGCCGGCCGCGTACACCGGCACGTAGACCAGCCGCGCCCAGAAGTAGAGCTGCGCACCGAGCGCGGTGTCGTCGTTGCCGCGGCCGGCCAGCCCAACCGCGAGCACCGCCGCGGCGAACAAGGGGAAGGTTTCGAGGAAATTGCGCCAGGCCCGGTCGACGCGTGCGGCCACGCCGCTCAAGGGCTCCGGGGTGCCGTCGCGTGCGCTGGCATTCCAGCGCACCCCGCGCTGCTGGGTCATGAAGGTCGCCGCGACCAGCAGGTGCACGATCGCGAGCGCGATCGACCAGGCCAGCATCTGCAGTTCGATGCTCATGCGCGCGCCCTCAGACCGGACCGTTCGGCAGGATCAGGATCTTGCCGTCGCGCTCGCCGGCGGCGGCCGCGGCGACCGCCTGCTTGATCTGGTCCAGGCCATAGGTCGCCTGCACCCGCGCGGTGAGTTGCCCGCTCGCGACCAGGCGCCCGATTTCGCCGAACACCTCGGCGCGGCGCTGCGGCGTCGCCGCCTGGAACCAGCGCGACAGCCAGAAACCGCGCAGGGTCACGTCGCGGAACACGAACGAGGCCGGCGAGATCGAACAGGCCTCGCCGCTCATCGCACCGTAGTTGACCAACACGCCGCCCTCGCCCAGGGATTGGGCGAGGTGCTGGGTCGCCACGCCGCCGACCGCGTCGATGCCGAGCCGGATCGGCGCCTTCTGGGTGACTTCGCGCACGCGCTTGGCGAGGTCGTCGCCGTCGACCAGCACCACCTCGGCGCCGGCCGCGCGCACCGCCTCGACCGCCGACTCGCGCCGCACCACGTTGACGGTGCGCAGGCCGCGCAGCTTCGCCAGTTGGATCAGATAGCTGCCGACCGCGGAATTGGCCGCGTTCTGGATCACCCAATCACCGGGCTGCAGGTCGACGAACTCGCTCAGCATCAGCAGGGCGGTGGGCGGATTGATGGTGATCATCGCCAATTGCTTGGGATCGGCGCCGTCGGGCAAAGGCACCAGCCCCTTGGCCGAGGCGACCATGTGGGTGGCCCAACTGCCGCCCTGGATCGGCAACAGCACGGTTTGCCCGACCTGGGGATGGCTCACCTCGGGCCCGACCGCGGCGATCCGGCCCACGCCCTCGTTGCCGCCGACCGCGGGCAGCGGCGGCAGCAGACCGTATTCGCCGGTCAGGGTCAGTACGTCGGAGGGATTGATCGGCGACGCCAGTACCTCGATCAGCACCTGGCCCGCGTTCAACGGCGGCGCCTCGAACTCGACCGCCTCGATGACGTCCTGCGGCACCGGGCCGCGCTGCGCGTACTGGGCTTTCTTCATGGAATGAGTCCTTCGAGGCGGTGGAAAGGGCGCTGCGGCCCGGCCGGAACCCGATCCACGCAGGCTCCGGCGGCCGAGTGCATACGCGAGAGTACGCCCGCGACTGTGCAAACGTCTTGCGCCCAGGTCTCAGCACTGCGACCCTGCCCCACCCGTTCACGCCCAGCCCGCATGCAACCGATCCGTTTCGAACTCGACGCCCAGCACGAACACGTCGAACTCAACCAATTGCTCAAGCTGGTCGGCCTGTGCGACAGCGGCGGCGCCGGCAAGGCGATGGTCGCCAGCGGCGCGGTCCGCGTCGACGGCCAGGTAGAGCTGCGCAAGACCTGCAAGATCCGCGCCGGTCAGACGGTGGCCTGCGAGGACGTGACGATCGAGGTCGTCGCCGGCGCCTGAGCGCCGCTCATCGAAGCGCCACCTATCGAAGCGACGCCTATCGAGGCGTGGCCTATCGAAGCCGGGCTGACCGAAGCGCCGCGCGCATCGAGCGCGGCCACCCCGGCCATCGCTTCAAGCCAACGGCAAGGTCGTCGTCGCCCTGCACCAATCGTCGTGGGCGCGCTGCACGCTGCGCGTGGCGGTGACGTAGTCGCTGCTGCCGAGCGCCTCGACGAAACGGCAAGAGGCGTAGCCCTCGGCCTTGCGCTCGTAGTCGGCGACCCAGCGCTCGCGTTCGGGCAAGCGCTCGGCGGCGATCGGCCACACGCCGGGGCGCGGCCGCAGATAGGTCTGAATGCCGATGCGCCAGGGCTTCGGGCTGACCCGTGCGCGGAAGCAGTGTTGGCGCCGGCACAGCAGCGCGTAGTAGGAATCGGCGCCGATCGCATCGAAGAACTCGATCACCGCCGCTTCGTTCGGATCGAACACGCGGTGCATGACCAGCAAGCGCAAGCCCTTCGGCGTGCGATACAAACGCAGATGCCAGTCCGGATGCGCGGCGACGAAGGCCTGGATGCGCGCGGTCGCACGCCCTTCCGGCCCGCCGTCGGCGCGGTGTCTGCGCCGCGACTGCAGGCTGGCGATCCAGGCGAACAGCCACAGCATCGCGATCATCGTCAGCACGCCCAGGCCCCAGCGCGTGATGATGCCGACGCCGATGGCGAGCGCGAGCGAGGTCCAGAAATAGCTGCGGCGCCAGGCCGAGGTCGGCTCATCGAAATCGACGTCGGCGAACAAGACCTCGGGGGTATTGAGGCAGCGCGCGCCGTAGCTGTTGCGGGTGACGACGAGGTCGCCGTCGCGCTCGACGATCTGCTCGCGGATCGGCAGGCCCTCGGCGTCGTAAGGCACGCGCGGCTCGCGCTTGAGCAGGCTCTCGCCGGCGAGGATGCGGTCGAAGGCCTCGCGCGCCCGCGCATCGGCCATCGCCTGCGCCTCGTGCAGACTCGCATCGGACCACCCGAAGCGACGCACCGTCAGCGAACGCCGACCGCTCGCGTGGCCTTTATCGAAAGCCTCGTGGACCCGGGCTTCGGCCCAGAACTCCGGAACGATCATCGCCATCGCTGCCTCCATGCAAAGTCGGTCGATTGTATGCGCAGCCTGCGGGCGACGCCGGCACTTGACGGCGCGCGCCATCGGCGTAGCATTTTCTCCACGCCCTCGGACAGACCGGCGGCGACTCAAACCGTGAGGGATTCTCATGGCAATCGAATTCGATTACCTCGTTTTCATCGGGCGCTTCGAGCCCTTCCATAACGGCCATGCCGCCGTCGCCCGCCACGCGCTGGGCAAGGCCCGCAAGGTCATCTTCCTGGTCGGTTCCGCCGACACCCCCCGCACCATCAAGAACCCCTTCACCGTCGCCGAGCGCGCGGTGATGATCCAGGCCACCCTGGCCGACGCCGGCGAGCGCCTGATCGTGCAGCCGCTGCGCGACCACCTCTACAACGAGAGCCAGTGGATCGCCAGCGTGCAGCGCACCGTCGCCGAGGCGGTCCGCCACGACGGCGGCGGCAGCGAATCGCGGGTCGGCCTGATCGGCATGGACAAGGACGCCTCCAGCTATTACCTGCGCGAGTTTCCGCAGTGGCCGCTGGTCGACGTCAGCCACACCGCCACCTTGTCGGCGACCGAGCTGCGCCGCTATCTGTTCGAAGCCAACCAGATCGACAGCCATGGCGGCCTGATGCTGATCCGCGCCAACGTGCCCGGCCCGGTGTTCGACATGCTCGAAGCCTTCCGCAAGAGCTCGCCGGCGTTTACCCAACTGGTCGCCGAGTACCAGTTCATCGAGCGCTACCGCGCCGCCTGGGCCGATGCGCCCTACCCGCCGACCTTCGTCACCACCGACGCGGTCGTGGTGCATTCCGGCCACGTCTTGCTGGTGCGCCGCCGCGCCGAGCCGGGCAAGGGCCTGTGGGCCTTGCCCGGCGGCTTCGTCGGCCAGGGCGAGAGTCTGCTCGATGCCTGCCTGCGCGAACTGCGCGAGGAAACCCGGCTCAAGCTGCCGCTGCCGGTGTTGAAGGGCTCGCTGAAGAGCGAGCGCGTGTTCGATCACCCCGAGCGCAGCTCGCGCGGCCGCACCATCACCCACGCCTACCACTTCGATTTCCCGAGCGGCGAACTGCCGCCGGTGCGCGGCGGCGACGACGCCGACAAAGCGCGCTGGATCGCGGTGGCCGAAGCGCTGGAGATGGGCCCGCAACTCTACGAAGACCACCTGCACATCCTCGAATACTTTCTCGGCCGCGGCTGATCCATCCGGACCGCCCGGTTTCCGCGCCGGTGGACAGACCGCCGGCCACACTCGACGCGAAGGAGCTTCCCGTCATGCAATGCCTCGACAACCTGCTGCTCAACACCGACAGCTACAAGGCCAGCCACTGGCTGCAATACCCGCCCGGCACCGACGCCACCTTCTTCTATGTGGAATCGCGCGGCGGCGTGCACGACCGCACCGTGTTCTTCGGCCTGCAGGCGATCCTCAAGGAATACCTGGCCAAGCCGGTCACCCACGCCGACATCGACGAGGCGCGCGACCTGTTCGCCGCCCACGGCGAGCCCTTCAACGAAGCCGGCTGGCGCTATATCGTCGACACCCACGGCGGCCTGCTGCCGATCCGCATCCGCGCCGTGCCCGAGGGCACGGTGGTGCCGACCCACCAGGCCCTGGTGACGATCGAATCAACCGACCCGCAGGCCTACTGGGTGCCGTCCTATCTGGAAACCCTGTTGCTGCGGCTGTGGTATCCGGTCACCGTGGCGACGATCAGCTGGCACGCCAAGCAGACCATCCGCCAGTTCCTCGAACGCACCAGCGACGACCCCGAAGGCCAGTTGCCGTTCAAGCTGCACGACTTCGGCGCGCGCGGCGTGTCGAGCACCGAATCGGCGGCATTCGGCGGCGCCGCGCACCTGGTCAACTTCCTCGGCACCGACACCGTCTCGGGTTTGCTGCTGGCGCGCCGTTACTACCACGAGCCGATGGCGGGCTATTCGATTCCGGCGGCCGAGCACAGCACCATCACCAGTTGGGGCCGCGAGCACGAGGTCGATGCCTATCGCAACATGCTGACCCAGTTCGGCAAGCCCGGCGCGATCGTCGCCGTGGTCTCCGACAGCTACGACATCTTCCACGCGATCCGCGAGCATTGGGGCAAAACCCTGCGCGATGAAGTGATCGCCTCCGGCGCGACCCTGGTGGTGCGTCCGGACTCGGGCGACCCGGTCGACGTCGTCCATCAATGCGTGAGCATGCTCGACGAAGCCTTCGGCCACACCGTCAACGGCAAGGGCTACAAGGTGCTCAACCACGTGCGGGTGATCCAGGGCGACGGCATCAACCCGACCAGCATCCGCGCGATTCTCGAACGCATCACCAGCTACGGCTACGCCACCGACAACCTCGCCTTCGGCATGGGCGGCGCGCTGCTGCAGCGCCTGGACCGCGACACCCAGAAGTTCGCGCTCAAGTGCTCGGCCGCGCGCATCGACGGCGAGTGGATCGATGTCTACAAGGACCCGGTCACCGACAAGGGCAAGTCGAGCAAGCGCGGCCGCATGACCCTGGTGCGGCATCGCGAATACGGCCACTTCAAGACCGTGCCGGTACCGCCGGAAGCGGCCTCGCTGGAAGAAGCGGTCAAGCCGATGGGCTTCGACGATGCCATGGTGACGGTGTGGGAGGACGGCCGCATCGTCAACGACTGGACCTTCGCCCAGGTGCGCGCGCTGGCGAATGCGGCGCGGCTTTGAGGTAAGGGTGGGCTGAAACCTCGCTTGCGTCCCCTCTCCCGTGCGAGGGAGAGGGTCAAAGCGAAGGCAAGCCCGCGATCCGCACGCCAACGCACGAATCCCATCCAGGACCCAGCCATGCCAGCCCCTCTCGAAGGGCTTGCCGCCGCCGATCCGGCCAGCCTGCCCCTCAGCGCCGCCTCGCCCCTGTTCGAACGTCTGCGCGCGGCGACGCCGCAACTCGCGCGACGCGCGCCCGGCGACGACGACGCTCGCTGGTATTCGCACCGCTTGAACGGCCGCGATTACCGCTTCGCTCAACCGATCACTTTCACCCCTTACGCTTCCGCGCGCGCCTGCTCGGCGCGATGCCGGTTCTGTTCGGAAACCCTGCGCCCGCTCGAACACGGCACGCTCGCGCAGACCCTGCGGCCCGCTGCCGATTACTTCGCGAGTTTGTCGCAGGCGCTGGCGCAGTTGCGCGGCGTACCGCTGTCGTGGTCGCTGTCGGGGCTGGAAGCCAGCGACGATGAAGCCTGGTTCCTGCAATTGCTGAGCACGCTCGCCCAAGCCGAAGGCGATGGCGTCGTCGTCGAAGAACGCGTGCTCTACAGCAACGGCGCCGGTTTCGCCCGCGGTCGCGGCCCCGAGTTGATCGCCGCCCTGCAAGAGTTCGGGCTGTCCTGGGTCGAGTTGTCGCGCCACCATCCCGACCCCTTGCGCAACCAGGCCATCATGCGTTTTCGCGAGCACGAGGCCATCGCCGAGGCCGCGGTGTTCGAGCGCGTCGCGCGCGGCATCGCCGACGCACTGCCCCTGCGTCAGGTCTGCATCCTCCAACACGGCGGCGTCGACGATGCCGCCGGCATCGAGGCGTACCTGGATTGGGCGCAGCACTGCGGCGCGGGCACGGTGATCTTCCGCGAGTTCTCGCGCCTCGGCCCGGACTATCGCGACAACGCCAGCCGCCGCTACATCGAGCGCGAGCGCGTCGCCGTCGAGGACGTGCTGGCCGACTGCATGGCCGCATCGTGGTGGTCGAAGATGACGCCGCAACAGATCACCGAGGGCTATTACTTCTGGAACCTGCGCCTGCACGACGAGCGCCGCGGCCTGGAGCTGGTGTTCGAGTCCTCCGACTACACCGCGATGCATCGCCGCCATGCCAGCGGCGACCTCTACAAGCTCGTTTTCCACGCCAACGGCCGCCTGTGCGCGGGTTGGCAGCCCGACCGCGACATTCTCTGGGAGCCCGCGCATGGACAGCCGTAGTTGGTGGGTGCTCACGCCCGATCCGCCCGAGCACCGTCTGCCCGAAGACTTGCGCCAGCGCGACGGCCTGGCCGGGCGCGACTGCGGCTGGGTCAACCAGATGCGACCGTTCGTGCGGCATTTCTCCCGACCCGGGCAATGCGTGTTCGATCCGTTCTGCGGCTTCGGCACGACCTTGCTCGCCGCCGCGCTCGAAGGCCGCAGCGGCTGCGGCACCGAAATCGACGCCGGCCGCGCCGCACTCGCCCGCGAGCGCCTCGCGCGCCACGGCGTCGATGCGCCCATCGCGGTCGGCGGCCTGCCGCAGGTCGAGATCCCGCGCCCGATCGACCTGTGCCTGACCAGCGTGCCCTACTTCGGCTGCCGCTGGCCGCAGGCCGGCGCGAACGCGGGCCAACTCTACGACGAACGCGACTACGCCGCTTACCTGCAGCGTTTGCGCGACATCTTCCATGCCGTGCGCAAGGCCTTGCCCGAGGGCGGCTTGTGCATCGCGATGGCCGAGAACGTGGTCGTCGAGGGCCGCATGTTGCCGCTGGCCTGGGACCTGGGCCGCATGCTCGGCGAACTGTTCGTGGCGCGCGAAGAGCGGCTGCTGTGCTACGAGCGCGACGCCGAACCGCTGTCAGCGGCTTCCACTCGCAGCAACCGCAGCCACGAGTACGCGCTGGTGTTCCAGAAAATCGCCGAGACGGTCTGCCTCGACAGCACCCGCGGCGAGCTCGAGGCGATGCGCGCGGCCGGTTTCGAATACACGCTGTACGGCAGCTTCGCGCGTTGGCTCGAACACGGGCCGCAGGCCTTGCCGCGTCCGCCGGCCGATGCCGACCTGTGCCTGCCCGACGACGAGGCCGAGCTCAATCGCCTGCTGTATTGGCTGCACGAACGCCATTACGAACTGACCCTGTGGGGCGAGCCGGTGCGGCCGCCGCTGCGGATCGAACGGCTGGCGCAGCATTGGTATCTGCGTGCGCAGCGGCGCGATCGGCTCGGCCGTTTGGTGCGCCTGGATCTGGGGCTGGGGCTGGGGTCGGGGCTCGCCAGCCAACAGCAAGCCGACAGCGCCTGAATCAGTCGCCCGCTACGTCAGGGGCAGCGAGGTCGAGGTACCAGAACAAGGCGATCTCGTCCCGCACGGCCGCATCGTGGGCGTAATGGCATCGGTCGAAGCCGCCGAGGATGAAGCCGTGGCGCTCGTAGAAGCGGCAGGCCGCGACGTTGCGGTCCTGGGTTTCGAGCATCACGCCCGGATGCCCGCACTCGCGCGCCCAGGCGATGGCGCGACCCAGCAAGGCCGCACCCGCGCCGCTGCGCCGATGGCCGGCGTCGACCGCGATGTCGTCGATCAGGGCATGGCCGTTCCAGTTCGTCGACACCAGCACGCGGCCGACGACCTCACCGCGCTCGATCGCGACGAAGGCGACGCGATCGGCGGCGGCGAGATAGTCGCGCAAGTCGTCATCGCCGGCCTCGTCGCCGTAGCGCTTGCGGTACGGCGCCAGCGCGACCACTTCGTAGCCGATGATGCCGTCGCGCGCGTGCAGCCTCAGCCGCGAATCGACCAGGAAACTGCCGTCCAGGCTCAACGCGGCCTCGATGCGCCCGGCGCCGAGGCGCTCGACGAGGACGCTCACCGGCGCAAGTCCAGCGCCAGAATGGCGTCGCCGTAGGTATTGCCGCCGACCTGGAAGCGGCGCTCGCCGACGTGCTCGAAACCGTTGCGGGCATAGAACGCCAAAGCCCGCGTGTTGCCGGCATAGACGCCGAGCAGCAAACGTCGCGCACCGCGTACGCGCGCCTCGGCGACCGCCTGCTCCATCAACTCGCGTCCGACGCCGCCGCCATGGAAACGCGAGAGCAGATAGATGCGCTTGAGTTCGAGGTCGTCCTCGCTCAGATCGTGCAGCGGCAACTTGGGCGGCGCGATCACCGCATAGCCGACCGGGGCCGCGCCTTCGGCGGTTTCGGCCAGCCACAGCGCCGCGCCGGCATCGTCCAGCCAATCCGCATAGACCTGCGGCGCATGTTGCTTGCGGCAGTGCTCGACGATGTCGCGCCCGTGCAGGATGCCGGCGAAGGTTTCCAGGAACGTGGCCGCACCGGCCAGCGCGAGCGCGCCGGCATCGTCGGCGCCGGCGCGGCGGATCCGCACGGCGTCGGCGGTCGTAGGCGATGTGGAGGTATGGGCGGTAGTCATGCGCGTTCGGGACTGGCAGCGTTGCGACCAAGATCGCACACCGCCCGCGCCCCGCACATCGGCGGAAAGTCGCAGTGCGCGACAGCCGCTGCGCCGCGCGCGCGTACGACGGCCGCGGAACGTTCCGCGGCCGCCGCAGGTATTCCCGAGCGGATGCCGCTTAGCCGGCGACCTGGATCACGACCTTGCCGAAGTGAGCGCCGCCGTCGAGATAGTCGTAGGCCTGGCGCGCCTGGTCGAAACCGAACACGCGATCGACCACCGGGACGATGCGGTTGACGCCGACGAAACGCGACAAGTCCTCGGCCATGCCGCGGCTGCCGACGTAGATGCCCGACAGGCGCTTGGCGCCGGTGATCAGCGCGAACGGATCGAACTCGCCGGCGAAGCCGCTGACGCCGCCGATGACGGCGATGGTGCCGCCCATCGCCGCGGCATCGATCGAACGCTGCAAGGTGCCCTTGCCGCCGACTTCGAGCACCGCGTCGACGCCGCGGCCGCCGGTCAGCGCGCGCACTTCGTCCTGCCATTCCGGGGTGGTGCGGTAGTTGACGGTCGCATCGGCGCCGAGCGCCTTGGCGCGGACCAGCTTCTCGTCGCTCGAGGACGTGACGATCGCCTGCAGGCCGGCGGCCTTGGCCAGTTGCAGGCCCCAGATCGAGACGCCGCCGGTGCCGAGCAGCAGCACGCTGGCGCCGGGCTGCAGCTTCGCCTCGACGAACATCGCGTTCCAGGCGGTGACGCCGGCGCAGGTCAGGGTAGCGGCCTGGGCATCGTCGAGATGCGCGGGCACCGCGAACACGGACTGTTCGGAGACCACGATTTCTTCGGCCAGCACGCCGTCGACGACCGCGCCGAAGGCATCGCGGGTGGCGTAAGGCGTCGGCGCACCCTGCAGCCAATACGGGAAAAAGCTGGTGGCGACGCGGTCGCCGACTTTCCACAGCGAACCCGCCGCACCGACTTCGACGATCTCGCCGACCGCATCGGAGGCCGGCACGAACGGCGCCACCGGGTCGCGCAGATAGGTGCCCTTGGCAATCATCAGGTCGCGGAAGTTCAGCGACACCGCGCGCACCCGGATCCGGACCTGGCCGGCGCCCAACGGCGCGGACGCGCGCTCGAACTGCTGCAACGCGCCGATGCCGGCGCCACTATCGATGCGATAAGCCTTCATGTTTGTCTCTTGTGTGAGGGGAGACGACCGTCGGCGGTCGGGAACAGGTGCCGGAACGATCGAGTGGCGCTACGATATCGCTTCCGATACATCCGCAGTGCCTCTTCTTAATCCACATTCTGTAGCGCACCAGGAACCAATATGGCCGTCAACGACCGATTGCTCGGCATCGTCGCCTTCGTCCAAGCGGCCGAGGCCGGCAGTTTCGCGGTCTCGGCCGAGCGTCTGGGCGTGACCCGTTCGGCGATCGGCAAGCGCATCGCCCGGCTCGAACAGCAGCTCGGCGCGCGCCTGTTCAACCGCAGCACACGCCGGCAGAGCCTGACCGACGACGGCCAAGCCTATTACGAACGTTGCGTCAAAGCCCTGGCCGAACTCGACGCCGCCGAGGCCGCGCTGGACAGCGGCCGGCGCGAACCGAGCGGGCGCCTGCGGGTCAGCGCATCGGTCCAGTTCGGCCGCCGTTGCGTGGCGCCGGTGATGCTGGAGCTGGCGCAACGCCATCCGCGCCTCGACATCGACCTGTCCTTCAGCGACCGCGTCGTCGACCTGGTCGAGGACGGCTACGACCTGGCGATCCGCATCGGCCGTTTGCCCGACAGCTCGACTTTGGCGGCGCGTCAGCTGACCGAAGAACGGCTCGGCATTTGCGCCTCGCCAGACTACCTGGCGCGCTGCGGACGGCCGCGCAACGTCGACGAATTCGAAGGCCATCAGGCCGTCGTGTACGGGCGCAACGGCCACACCGTGCCGTGGCGGTTGCGCGACGACGACGGCGAAGTGCGCGAACCGCGGGTCCAGGCGCGCTTGCGTTTCGATGATCTTGAAGCCATCGCCGACGCCGCGGTCGCCGGTGCCGGCCTGGCCCTGCTGCCGTGCTGGATGTTGTCGCGTTACGTCCGCAACGGCGAACTGGAGATGGTGATGTACGCCGACCGTGTCATCGGCAGCCGCATCAACGCAGTCTGGCCGCACACCCATTACCTGCCGCTGCGCACCCGCGCGGCGATCGACTTGTTGGTGGAGCGTATCCCGCAGCTGGTGGCGTGGGACCCGGCCAACCCGGCGGTGGTCTGCGGCTAGATGCGCCGATGGGTGCCGGGTGATTCGTTAGTCGCTCGCTTTGCTCTGGTCTGACCACAGAAGCAAGAGCAAATCCCCCCTGCCCCCCTTGAAAAAGGGGGCCGAGGGGGGATTTGCTGTTGCGAGTGCAGTCGATGCCGTCGCCACCAACGCGCAGTTGCTTCGCCTACCGCTCCGGCCAATACCACGCCGGCGCATCCAACATGCCCTGCCCCACCACACCGGTCTGGCTGAACTGCTTTTCCAACTGGATGGTGTTGCAAGCCGGCTCGGCCTCCAGGGCCGCGATCAGACGCGAGGCGTGCGACACCACCCAGACCTGGGTGCGGGTGGCGGCGCGCGCGATCAAGCGCGCCAAGGCCGGCAACAGGTCCGGATGCAGGCTGGTCTCGGGTTCGTTGAGCACCATCAACGGCGGTGGCCGCGGCGTGTGCAAGGCGGCGATCCACAGCAGATAACGCAAGGTGCCGTCGGACAATTCCGCCGCCGACAAGGGCCGCAACAGACCGTGCTGGGAAAATTCCAACAGGAAACGCCCACCGTCGCCGACCACGCTCACGCGCGCGCCGGGGAACGCATCGGCCACCGCTTCGTTGAGCGCCTGCGGGTCGCCGATCTCACGAATGGTCTGCCAGGCCGCGGCCAAGTCGCGGCCGTCGTGGCTCAGCACCGGCGTGCGCGTGCCGAGCTGCGGCTGCCGCGCCGGCGCTTGCGCGTCGCTGCGGAAGTGATCGTAGAAACGCCAGCCGCGGATGGTCTCGCGCAGGCTCAGCACCTCGGGCGCGGTCTGCGGGTCGGCGATCTGGCCGAACAGACTCTCGAACGGACTCAGATGTTCGGCCGCCACCCGCCATCCACGGCCGTCGCGCACCCGCGCCATCGCCCCGCGCCGGTCGACCAGCACGCTGGCCGGGCGCAGAAACGGCCCACTCCAGATCACCTCGCGCTTGATCTCCGGGTCGTGGGCGAACAGGGAACGGCTCGGCACCGGCAGACCGAGGTCGATCGCATAACCGTACTCGTCGCCGGCGAAACCCAGCCGCAGCGACACCGGTTCGGTGCGCGCCACGCCCTGCACCGGCACCTCGCCGCGCTTCATCCGCGGCGAGATCGTTTCCGGGCCGGCCCACAGGGTCGAGCCGAGCCCGCCCTCGCGCGCCAGCGCCGGCACCACCCCGCCCTGGGCGGTTTCGGCCAGCAGGCGCAAGGCACGATAGAGATTCGACTTGCCGCTGCCGTTGGCGCCGGTGACCAGGTTCAAGCGGCCCATCGGCAGCGCGAGCTGGCGCAGGGACCGGTAATTGGCGACGGCCAGGGTGCTCAACATGGGCTGGGACTCGAGGGGAAAACGGTGCGACGCACGGGCCCGCTCTTGTAGGCCACGCCCGTCTCGCCGGCCGCGACCGCCTGTCAAAGTCGACGGGTGGGTGACCTGAAGCGAACGGCGATCACGTTATCATTGGCGGGCGAGTCTCCACTCGGGCGCGATCCGTCGCGGCCGACTTCGTCTGGGGCCCCGGCGACCTCCCGCTGCTCAGGCAGCGCAAGCCGGGTGACGAACGGACTCCGTCAGGCGCCGCGATCATCGTGTCGCGGCAAACAGGAAAGCAGTATTAAGGAAGAAACGATGAAGACGGCAAGCAGGGGAATTCAAGCGGTGGCGTGCGTGATCGGGCTGGGTATGGCGCTGAGCGCCGCACCGGGCTGGGCGCAGAGAAAGAGCGCGCAGGATCTGCGTGCGGAAAAAATGAACCAGATTCCGACCTGCTCGAAGAACCTGGGCGCGATCTCGGTGATCGAGCCGGAAGACACGGTCAACTGGTGGAGCGGCCAACAGCTGCCGGCTCCGAGCAAGCTGATCAAGGTGTTCGTGCAGAAGTCGCGTTGCTTCACCCTGGTCGACCGCGGCGCCGGCATGGACATGGCCATGCGCGAACGCGAACTCGCCTCCAGCGGCCAGCTGCGCAACAAGTCCAACATCGGCAAGGGCCAGGTCCGCGCCGCCGACTACGTGCTGGTGCCCGACCTGATCTCCAAGAACAGCAACGCCGGCGGCAACGCGATCGGCGGCCTGCTCGGCGGCTTGATCGGCGGCAAGGCCGGCGCGGTGGCCAGCAACCTCAACTTCAGCAAGAAGACCGCCGACGTGGTCCTGACCGTCACCGACGTGCGTTCGTCCGAGCAGGTCGCGATGGCCGAAGGCAGCGCCAAGAAGACCGATATCGGCTTCGGCGCCAGCGGCGCGCTGTTCGGCAGCAGCGGTCTCGGCGGCGCCGGCGTGTCCGGGTATGCCAACACCGAAGTCGGCCAGGTCATCACCATGGCCTACCTGCAGGCCTACACCAACCTGGTGACCGAACTCGGCGGCCTGTCGGGCAACCCGTCGGCATCGAACGCGCAGCAGGCCGTCACCGTGGTCAAGGCCGCGCGCCTGTTCGCCAACGCTTCCGGCAGCGGCAAGGTCGTGCGTCCGCTCGACCCGGGCATGATGCTCTACCCCACCGGCACCAAGCAGGGTGCGATGTGGGAAGTCGAAGACGAACTCGGCAACAAGGGCTGGGTGTCCTCGCTGGCGCTGGAACTGTCGAAGTAAGCCGCGACCCGTTCGCGCACGCGAAGGCCGCCGGGAAACCGGCGGCCTTTTTCGTTAGCGCGGTTCGCTGCCGCACCGCCCCGCCGGATCGGCCCGCTTTCTTTCGGCCGGGCAATCGGCGATACATGCGAGCCGGTGCACAGCGGCATCGTCCGCCGCGGGCCGGCCAGGCAACGCACCGTCATTCTCAGGGAGGAACCCATGCAGCTCGTCCGCCGTCTGTGTTCGTTGTGGCTCGTCGTCAGCCTGTCCGCCTGCACCTGGCACGTGCGCGAGGACAACATCGTGATCCCGCGCGCGGCGCCCTCGGCCGACCTGGCCGCGTTGCGCACCCGGCTTCCGGCTTACCGCATCGAAGAAACCCGCATCGCCGCCGCCGACGGCGCGCAGCTGTATTCGCTGCGTTTCCTGCGCAGCGACGCGGTCGCCACGGTGCTGTATTTCGGCGGCAACGGCTACACCGTGGCCAAGCATGCCGCGACCAGCGCCAAGGCCTATGCCGAGGCGCCGGTCAACTTCGTCCTGGTCGATCACCGCGGCTATGGCGCCAGCACCGGCACCGCCTCGCTGGAGGCCTTGCTGGCCGACGCGACCACCGTCTACGACAGCCTGCGTAAAGATCACGAACTGGGCGCGATGCCGCTGATCGTGCACGGCCATTCGCTGGGCAGCTTCATGGCCGGCCAGGTCGCCGCGGCGCGCCAGCTGGACGGATTGATCCTGGAAAGCTCGGTGACCAGCTTCGACGATTGGGGCGCGTACATGCGCTCCCGGCAGAAGCTGTGGGCGCGAATGCTGGTGCGGCGTGTCGCCCCGGCGGGCGCGTTGGCCGGCCAGGGCAACCAACAGGTCGTCGCCACCCTGGACGAGCCGGTGCTGTTCGTCGCGGGCGAGAACGACACCGCCACGCCGCCGCGCTTCGCCGAGGCTCTGTACCAGGCGACGCCCCAGCCCGCAGAGCGCAAGCGGCTGCTGATCGTGCCCGCGCGCGATCATACGAACGCCGCCGACTCGCCGGAGTTCCGTCGCGCGCTGGCCGGATTCCTGGCCGAGCAAGTCCGTCCGCGCCCGGCGGGCTGACTTCGTCTCTTACCTCCTTGAAGGAACCCTCATGACCGCTTCCGACCGCAACCTGCGCCTGGACTATCTGGAATTCACCGTCGCCGACATCGCCGCCTCCAAGGCCTTCTACGGCGCGGCCTTCGACTGGACCTTCACCGACTACGGCCCGGACTACTGCGAGTTCGACGACGGCCGCATGAAGGGCGGCTTCAGCACCCACGGCACGCCTCGCCCGGGCGGCGCCTTGATCGTGCTGTACGCCGACGACCTCGCGCAGGCACAAGGCCGCGTCGAAGCCGCGGGCGCGAAGATCGTCGCCAGCCACGAATTCCCCGGCGGCCGCCGCTTCCATTTCATCGACCCGGACGGCTACGAGCTGGCGGTGTGGACGGACCGCTAAGCCCTGGCCGGCCTATCGCTGTCGACAAACCATGGCCCCTAGCGGCGGGCGCTCCAATTTCGGTCGAGGCCGAGCATGAATCACGAGCTTGAGCGAGATTTTACAAAGCGGGAGCCGCATTGCCTGTTCGTGCGATGTTTATACGCTGTGCCGCTGCTGCTGAGCACCTCCTGTACCGAACCGCTGAGCTGTCAGAGTGAGCCGGTCGGATATCCGCAGGCCCCTTGCCGTGCGTACTACTACCAAGCCGATTATGGCGACGGGGCCGTCACCCAGGCGTTAGCCGACTGCTATCTGGACCAATCCCGAGGCGGAGGCAATATCGTTGCGTTCCATTCCTTACGCTCGGGGATTGGATTGCGCTGGCTGGACGCCCATACGCTGGAGGTCGCTGTTCCGCCCGGCACGCAGCTTAAGGAAAAGCGCACTCAAGACCGCTATTCGGGGTATGCATTGCGCTACGTCTATCGCAAGCTCAAACGTAACGAGCCGGCCTGGGCGGGCTGCGGGATTCCCAAACGCGCCTATTGACCCCGCTATGCCGAATGGGCACCGCAGCTGCCCAGCAACACGATAAACGTCGCCGCGAGCCAGCCTAGCGGCATCGCGGCGACACCTCGTCCTCGCCCCGCTACACCTGCGCCGATTTCCATCGCCCGCGGGTGAACAGCCAGAGCGTGAACACGCCGACCGAGGTCTCCGAGACGAACACGCCCCAGAACACGCCCGAGTGCTGCCAATCCAGAGTGATCGCCAGCACGTACGACAGCGGGATCTGGATCAGCCAGAAAAACACGACGTTGATCTTGGTGGGCGTCATCGTGTCGCCGGCGCCGTTGAAGGCCTGCACCGTCACCATCCACCAGCCGTAGATGAAGAACGAGTAGGACAGGATGCGCAGCCATTCGGCGCCGATCAAAACCACTTGCGGATCGTCGGTGAAGAACGCGACCAGTTGGGTCGGGAACAGGAAGAACAGCACCGACACCACGACCAGATAGGCCATGTTGTACCAGCCGATATGCCACACCGAGGCCTCGGCGCGCTCCGGCTGGCCGGCGCCGAGGTTCTGTCCGACCAGGGTCGCGGCGGCATTGGACATGCCCCAGGCCGGCATCATCGTGAACATCATGATGCGGATGGCGATGGTCGCTCCGGCGACGGCCTCGCTGCCGATGCTGGCCAGGATGCGCATCAGGAAGATCCACGAGGTCATCGCCACGATCATCTGGCCGACGCCGCCGAGCGAGGTGCGCACGATGTTCCACAGCATCGCGCCGCGCCAGACGAACTGCGCCATCGTCACCCGGATGTGCTTGCCGCCGCGGAACAGCACCCACAACTGGAACAGCACGCCGATGCCGCGGCCGATGTTGGTGGCGATGGCCGCGCCCTCGATGCCGAGCGCCGGCACCGGCCCGAGGCCGAAGATCAGCAGTGGGCACAGCAGGATGTTGAGGCCGTTCGACAACCACAGCACGCGCATCGCGATGGCCGCGTCGCCGGCGCCGCGGAAGATCGCGTTGATCACGAACAACAGCATGATCACCGCGTTGCCGCCGAGCATCCACTGGGTATAGCGATAGCCGTGCTCGATGCTCCAGGCGTCCGCGCCCATCAGCCGCAACAGGTCCTGGGCGTAGAAGATGCCGGCCAGCGCAGGCAGCAACGACACCAGCACGGCGATGAAGATCGCCTGCACCGCGGTGATCGCCGCGTCCTCGCGTTTGCCCTCGCCGATGCGCCGCGCCACCACCGCGGTCACCGCCATCGCCAGGCCCATGGCCAGCGCATACAGCAGGAACAGATAACTCTCGGTCAGGCCCACCGTCGCCACCGCCGACGGCCCCAGCTTGGCGACGAAGAAGATGTCGACCACGGCGAAGGTCGATTCCAACACCAGTTCCAGCACCATCGGCACCGCGAGCAGGAACACCGCGCGCCGCAAGGGGATCTTGGTGTAGTCCGCATCGGTGCCGCGGATGGCGTCGCGCAGATCGCTCCAAAGCGTATGCGGCGCCGGCTCGGCCAGGGCGGCTGTGGGTTCTTGACTCATCGCGTGCTCCTGTTGGGTCGCACCGACGGATGATAGGGCGACCTGCCCGATGCGCCAGTAACAACAGTACGACGAACCGCAGGACTACAGATCGACACAGCGCAGGCTTTCCTCTTCCCTGCGCTGTGCGCTACAACCTGAACCCGCGCAACGCCGCCTCGCGGCCATCGGCGAGGCGAGGCGAGGCGATCCGATGCGAATGTCGATTCAGGCCCCTCGCGTTCGTCGGAGACAGTGAGGGCTTCACCTCGTTACGGAGATTACCCATGACCGGCACCGTCCGCTTGCACCGCGTTTTCACCGCCCCGCCCGAGCGCATCTACCGCGCCTTCCTCGATGCCGCCGCCCTGGCCAAGTGGCTGCCGCCGGACGGTTTCACCTGCACCGTGCACGAGTTGGATGCGCGGGTCGGCGGCAAGTACCGCATGGCCTTCACCAATTTCTCCAGCGGCGGCAGCCACGCTTTCGGCGGCACCTATCTGGAATTGGTACCGAACGAACGCATCGTCCACGACGACCGCTTCGACGACCCCAACCTGCCCGGCACCATGGTGACCACGATCACATTGCGCGCGGTGTCCTGCGGCACCGATGTGCAGATCGTGCAGGAAGGCATCCCCGAGGTAATCCCCGCCGAGCAGTGTTATCTCGGCTGGCAGGAATCGCTGACCCTGCTGGAGCGGCTGGTCGAGCCGACCATCCCGGGCTGAACAGCGCGGCCCGGCGTCGCCATCGCCGATCCGACTGCGCGCCCCGATCGGCCTGGGAACCGGGCCGATCGGGCTGCGTGGCGCCGCGGCGATCGCAAAGGCCGCAAGCGACAAGCCCTGGCACAGGCCGCATAGGGCGCCGCCGCTGTGGTGGGTTCATCGCATCGGATCCGCCTCGTATCATGGCGCCGATGGCGACGGCCGACGACGCATCGGCCTTCGCTCGACTCCACCGACACGGCGACGACATGGCCTACGAACGCGTCCACATGATCTGGGATTATTGGGAAGGGCCGCGCAGCGGCATCGCCGATTCCGGCGGCCGTCCCTTCCACTTCAGCTGCGTCTACGACGAGCACGAGTACGCCTACACCGACACCTTCGTGCTGACTCCGTTCGACGACGACACGTTCGCCCTGGCCCAGGAAGAGTGGGCGATCTGGCGACGCTGGGAAGCCGATTTCCACGCCGGCCGCGTGCTCCGCGAATCGCACCCGTCCTATGGCCACTACGATCCGCGCTACAACGAACTCAGGCAGTTGTTGAATGCGCAGATCGAACGCGGCTCGGCACGGGCGCTGCGCATGCGCGGCGAATTTCGCCCGGCCGTGGCCGAGCAGGAGGCCTTTCCCGGCCAGCGGCATCTGTTCGAAGTCGAGTGGCTACAGGCGGACTGAGTCCGCGCGGCCGCAACGAAAACGGCCCGGAATCCGGGCCGTTTTCTGTCCTGCCCGATCGGCTGGGCCGATCGACGGCGATCAGAGCATCGGCAGCTTGAGGCCGCGCTCTTTGGCGCACTGCTGGGCGATTTCGTAGCCGGCATCGGCATGGCGCATGACGCCGGTGCCGGGGTCGTTCCACAGCACGCGGGCGATGCGCTGGTCGGCTTCCTTGCTGCCGTCGCAAACGATGACCACGCCGGAGTGCTGCGAATAGCCCATGCCGACGCCGCCGCCGTGATGCAGCGAGACCCAGGTCGCGCCGCCGGCGACGTTGAGCATGGCGTTGAGCAGGGGCCAGTCGCTGACGGCGTCGCTGCCGTCCTTCATCGCTTCGGTCTCGCGGTTCGGCGAAGCCACCGAGCCGCTGTCGAGGTGGTCGCGGCCGATCACCACCGGTGCCTTCAACTCGCCGTTGCGCACCATCTCGTTGAAGGCCAGGCCGAGCTTGTCGCGCAGACCCAGGCCGACCCAGCAGATGCGCGCCGGCAGGCCCTGGAAGCTGATGCGCTCGCGCGCCATGTCGAGCCAACGGTGCAGATGCGCGTCGTCGGGGATCAGTTCCTTGACCTTGGCGTCGGTCTTGTAGATGTCTTCGGGATCGCCGCTCAGCGCGACCCAACGGAACGGGCCGACGCCGCGGCAGAACAACGGCCGCACGTAGGCCGGCACGAAGCCGGGGAAGTCGAAGGCGTTGCTGCAGCCTTCGTCCTGCGCCATCTGGCGGATGTTGTTGCCGTAGTCGAAGGTCGGAATGCCTTGCTGCTGGAACGCCAGCATCGCCTCGACATGCACGCGCATCGACTTCTTGGCCGCGTCGCGCACGCCTTCGGGGTCGCTCTTCTGTTCGGCCAGCCAACGCTCGACGCTCCAGCCGATCGGCAGGTAGCCGTGCACCGGATCGTGGGCGCTGGTCTGATCGGTGACCGCGTCCGGACGCACGCCGCGCCGCACCAGCTCGGGCAGCACTTCGGCGGCGTTGCCGAGCAAGGCGATCGACTTGGCCTCGCCGGCGGCGGTGTACTTGGCGATGCGTGCGAGCGCGTCGTCGAGGTCGCTCGCTTGCTCATCGACGTACCGCGTGCGCAGGCGCATGTCGATGCTGCTCTGCTTGCATTCAATGTTGAGCGAGCAGGCGCCGGCCAGCGAGGCCGCCAGCGGCTGCGCGCCGCCCATGCCGCCGAGGCCCGCGGTCAGGATCCACTTGCCGCTCAGATTGCCGCCGTAATGCTGGCGGCCCATCTCGACGAAGGTTTCGTAAGTGCCCTGGACGATGCCTTGCGAGCCGATGTAGATCCAGCTACCGGCGGTCATCTGGCCGTACATCATCAAGCCCTTCTTATCGAGCTCGTTGAAGTGCTCCCAGGTCGCCCAGTGCGGCACCAGGTTGGAATTGGCCAACAGCACGCGCGGCGCGTCGGCATGGGTGCGGAAGATGCCGACCGGCTTGCCCGACTGGATCAGCAGGGTCTCGCTGTCGTCCAGCTCGCGCAGCGACTTGAGGATCGCATCGAAGGATTCCCAGTCGCGCGCGGCGCGGCCGATGCCGCCGTAGACCACCAGCTCGGCCGGGTTTTCGGCCACGTCCGGGTCCAGGTTGTTCTGGATCATGCGGAACGCGGCTTCGCTGAGCCAGGACTTGCAGCTCTTCTCGCTGCCGCGCGGGGCGCGGACGATGCGGCTGGGATCGTTGCGGGTGGCTGCGGACATGGCGATTCCGATCTGCTGGGGAAACGGGAATTATCGCGCCGCGCTCTCGGGCCTAGCCAGCGCCGGTGCCGCCGCCAGCCACCGACAAGCGCGTATTCCGCCCCGATTTGTCGCATCGGCAGGAAAATGTATACGCTGTATACATGAGCGCGCCCGCCACCGCCGACCGCATCCTGCGCGCCGCACGCGCCCTGTTCGAGCGCGGCGGCGTCGAAGCGGTGACCATGCGCGCCATCGCCAAGGCGGTCGGCATCACGCCGATGGCGATCTATCGCCACTTCCCCAATCGCGAGGCCCTGCTCCAGCGCATCAGCGACGACAGCTTCCACGAGATCGCCCGCCACTGGAGCGCACGCAACGACGGCAGCGACGTGATCGCGCGCCTGCTCGCGGTGCAACGCATCTACCTCGACTACGCCCTGGCCCATCCGCATCTGTTCGACCATGCCTTCTCGATGCGGCGCGAACAGGCGCGCAGGTTTCCGGAGGATTTCCGCGCGCGCCGCTCGCCGACCTTGAACGTGGTCGCGGACGTGGTGATCGAAGCGCAACAGGCCGGCCGCCTGCGTGCGGGCGATGCCTGGGACATCGCCATGAGCTTGTGGGCGCACACCCACGGTCTGATCGCGCTCTATCGCGCCGGCCGCTTCAGCTACGACGAGCGCGAGTTCCGCCGCTTCTACGAGGCCTCGCTGCAGCGATTGCTCGACGGCATCGGGGCCTGACAGGCACGCACAAAAAACCCGGCATGAGGCCGGACAACGCACGCACAAAAAAGCCCGGCACGAGGCCGGGCTTCAGGACGGCCCGGACTTTCGTCCGGACCGGAACCGTTGCGCGATCCGCACTCGGCTCGAGGCGCGCTCAGTACAGGCGCGGATCGAGCTTGCGCAGCGCTTCGCCTACATCGACTTCGCCGGTGCGGTCGAGGTCGTCGCGACTGTAACTGCGGCCGGCGCCGCCGATGCAGCCGTCTTTGCCGCGCGGCTGCAGGCGCGAGCCGGTGTGACGCAGGCAATTCGGATCGTGTTTGCGCTGCTCGGTCTGCGCCGCGAGGCGGGTGTCGGCCTGGGCATCGACTTCAACGACCGCGGGGACGGAAGCCTTCGCCTCGACCTGGGCATCGACCTGCGCGGCGGTGGTTTGCGCGGTCGCTGCGAACGCGAAAGCGCTCAGCAGCGCAGCGAACATCAGACGTTTCATGGGGCGGCTCCTGTGAACGGGCACGGGCTTCGATACGAGTTTCGACTAATGTGCCAAGCCACGATACGCCTCCGCCGCGACGCCGGAACCTGTCCAGGCGCCGGCCGTTTAGGCGCGTGTCAGCCTTGCGGACAGGCCTCGCGGCGGCCGTTCTGGAAGGCCATGGCCTCGGCCTCGGTGGCCGGCCGCGGAACCAGGCCGTCGTCGAACAACACCCGCCAGACCCCGTCCTGGCCGCGGTGCCAGACCGACTGATAGGCGCCGATCGAGTAACGCGGCTCGGCGCCGGGTTCCAGCTTCTGGTACAGCGCCGGCCCGGTCGACCAGGCGACATCGCGCGCGCCGCCGATCGTGACCCGGGTCGGGTACCAACGCAGGCGCAGAGTCTTGCCCTCGATCAGGCCGGCCCAACGCTTGGCGATCTCGTCGCGGCCGCGGGTCGGTTGCGGGCTGCCCGAACCGAATGCGGCCTGCTCGTGCAGATGCGCGGCGAAGGCCTTGGCGTCGTGCTCGGCGATCGACGCGGCGAAACTGAGTTCGCGCGCCCATACCGCGCATTCTTCGTCGCTGAGCGGCGGCAGCGGCTTCGGCGGCGTCTGCGCCGTGGCCGCCACCGCGATCAAGGCCAGCGACAACGGCAGGGACAAGCGGGCGGCGCGGACGACAGGGCGCATGGCGGCGACTCGGTAGCGGTCTGCCCCCACTATCGACCCGCCCCGGCCTGCCCGCCAGCGACGGAAGTCATGCCGAGAATCATGCCGACCCTGGCCGCTCGCCGCACGGCCGCCCTCGCCGCCGGTCTGACATCGGTCGGCAACCGGCTGCCGCTATCATGTCGCGATGCGTCCGATTCTTTCCGCGGCTGCGTCCGCCCTGCTCGTTCTCGTCCTCGCCGCCTGCGCTCCGCCGACCCGCGTGGCGCCGCCGGCCGATACCCCGCTGTTGCTGATCTCGATCGACGGTTTCCGCGCGAGCTACTTCGAGCTCGGCCTGACCCCGCACATCGAACGCTTCGCCGGCGAAGGCGTGCGCGCGCAATGGATGACCCCGTCGTATCCGTCGCTGACCTTCCCGAACCACTACACCCTGGTCACCGGCCTGCGTCCCGACCACCACGGCGTGGTCCACAACAGCATGAGCGACGAACAACTGGGGCGCTTCAAGATTTCCGACCGCGACGCGGTCGGCGAAACGCGCTGGTGGAACGGCGGCGAGCCGATCTGGATCGGCGCGCAAAAAGCCGGCCTGCGCAGCGCGACCCTGTTCTGGCCCGGCAGCGAAGCGCCGATCCGCGGCCTGCGCCCGAACCGCTGGCGCCCGTTCGACGCCGCCATCGACGAGAACGCCCGCGTCGACGAAGTGCTGGCCTGGCTCGGCGAACCCGCCTCGACGCGACCGCACGTGGCGACCCTGTACTTCGACGCCCTCGACCGCGAAGGCCACGACCACGGCCCGAACTCCCCGCAAGTACGCGAGGCCCTGGCCCGCATCGACATCGCCATGGGCCGCCTGCTCGAAGGCCTGAGCGCACGCAAGCAACTCGACCACGTCAATATCGTCCTGGTATCCGATCACGGCATGGCCGAAGTCGCCCCGGGCCAGCGCATCGCGGTCGAAGACATGGTCAGCCCGGAACAAGCGGTGGTGACTTCGCTCGGCCAATCGATCGGCATCATCCCGAACCGCGGCCACGAAGCCGAAGTCGAGCAACGCCTGCTCGGCCCTCATGTGACCTACGACTGCTGGCGCAAGGCCGAACTGCCCGAGCATTGGCACTACGGCAGCCACCCGAGGGTCCCGCCGATCGTCTGCCAGATGCACGAGGGTTGGGATGCGATCGAACGCGAGAAACTGCCCAAGGACGGCCTCGGGCAAACGCGAGGCTCGCACGGCTTCGACCCCGCCCTGCCCTCGATGCGCGCGATCTTCGTCGCCCGCGGCCCCGCGTTCAAACCTGGCACGACGATTCCGGCGATCGACAACGTCGACGTCTACCCGCTGCTGGCCCGTCTGATCGGCATCCCTGCCGCGCACAACGACGGCGAAATCGCGCCCCTGCTGCCGGCGTTGCGGGAACCCTGAGGCCCACGCAGGCTGCGACCGACACGGAGTCGTAGCGCGTCATCGAGACCGGCAACGCCTGTGTGAGGTCGCGGCTTGCGCCGCTCCTACCCCGAAGCCGAGCCTCCGGCCGTTGCCGTTGCCGTTGCCGTTGCCGTTGCCGTTGCCGTTGCCGTTGCCGTTGCCGAGATTTTGATCTGCTTTACCGGTCAACCGTAGACCCGGAGGGCGGCGCACAGGACGTGCGCCGTTTTTCGATAGGACAAGGATGTCCTATCGAAAAATCCCGGCGCGGGCATCGCACTCGTGGCCTGTGCCCTTGCAAGGAGAGCCCTTTTCTTTGGTTACCTTTCTTTTGGGCTTAGCAAAAGAAAGTAACCCGGCCGCGTCAGCGGACGGAAGCTCTGCTCTTGCTCAAGCCTCTAAAGAAACAAGATCAAACGCCTAAAGCTTCCGCCACTAAAGCGGCGGGTTACTTTCTTTTGTCTAAAGCAACAAAAGAAAGGTAACCAAAGAAAAATGCTTTTCTTTGGATCACAAGCCCGCACGAGCGATGCAGACGCGGGGATTTTTCATACGGGACATCCCTGTCCCGATGAAAAACGGCGCGCATCCCTGCGCGCCGCCCTCCGGGTCTTCTATTGCCTTCGCGAGTGCGAGGCGGCGCACAGCAACAGCAACAGCCGGGGTCGGGTCGGGTCGGGTCGGGTCGGGATCGGGGTCGGGGGTCAGGGCTGGTACGGCGGCATCGAGCAACGCGTCGCGTCAGCTTGAAGCCCGCGGTCGCGGCTCGCGCCGCTCCTGCCTCTCAAGCCAAAGCCAGCTGCCGGCCAGCCCCGTATATCGACCCCACAAGACAAGAACACCCCCTCCAGTATTCATGTCCGAATCCGGCGAGTCCCGCTCCCTCGCCGGTGCTAGCCTTGCTCCATGGACGCCCCCATCACCCCCGCCCCGACCGCCTCCCTGCCGCACTGGCGCGTCTGCGAACAGGCACGCTTCAGCCGCGATCCGCGCTTCGATGGCCTGTTCTTCACCGCCGTCACCAGCACCGGCATCTACTGCCGGCCGGTCTGCCCGGCGCCCGCGGCCAAGCGCGAGAACGTGGTCTATTACGGCCATGCCGCGGCCGCGGAAGCCGCCGGTTTCCGGCCCTGTCTGCGCTGTCGTCCGGAGCTGTCGCCGGGCGAAGGCGCATGGCGGCGCGGCGACGCCGCGGTGGCGCGCGCGCTCAAGCTGATCGACGAAGGTCTGCTCGCCGATCAGCCGCTGGCCGCCTTGGCCGAACGCGTCGGCGTCGGCGAGCGCCAGTTGCGGCGCTTGTTCGTCGAACGCCTCGGCGCACCGCCGATCGGCGTGCACGGCACGCGACGGTTGTTGTTCGCCAAGCAGTTGCTGACCGAAACTCGTCTGCCGATCACCGAGGTCGCGATGGCCGCCGGCTTCGGCAGCCTGCGCCGTTTCAACACCACCTTCCGCGAGGCCTACCGGATGGCGCCGCGCGATCTGCGCCGGCGTCCGAACGAAAGCCCCGACGGCGACGGCAATACCCTGACCCTGCGCCTGGGCTATCGCCCGCCCTACGATTTCGCGGCGATGCTCGACTTCCTGCGCGGCCGCGCCCTGCCCGGCGTCGAAGTCGTCGACGCGCACAGCTACAGCCGGGTAATCGGGCCGATCGAAGCGCCCGGCTGGGTGCGCGTCAGCGCCTGGCCCGGCGGCGAGCACGCGCTGAAACTGGAACTGCACGGACCGAAGCCGGCGCGTCTGCTCGAAATCACCAACCGCCTGCGCCGCATGTTCGATCTCGACGCCGATCCGAACGCGATCGCCGCGGCGCTATCGGTGGATCCGCGCCTCAAGCCCTTGCTGGCGAAACGCCCGGGGCTGCGCCTGCCGAGCGGCTGGGACGGTTTCGAGATCTCGGTGCGCGCGATTCTCGGCCAACAAGTCAGCGTCGCCGCCGCACGCACCCTGGCGACGCGGCTCGCACAGCAATTCGGCCAGGCCTTGCCCAAACCCTTCGCAGCCGGCCTCGAACATCTGTTCCCGACACCGGAAGCCTTGGCCGATGCCGATCTCACCCAGATCGGCCTGACCCGCGCCCGTGCCGATACGGTGCGCACGGTGGCGCGCGCCTTGCTCGACGGCCGCGTCGATTTCCGCGCCGAACGCACCCTCGACGATTTCGTCGCTCGCTGGGTCGCCCTGCCCGGCATCGGACCGTGGACCGCGCACTACGTCGCGATGCGCGCGCTCGGCCACCCCGATGCGTTTCCGGCCGACGACCTGGTGCTGCAGAAAGCGGTGCCCGAAGACGGCGTGCGGATGAGCGCGAAGGCGCTCAACGCGCGCGCCGAAGCCTGGCGTCCGTGGCGGGCCTATGCGGTGATCCACGTCTGGCGCGACAGCATGCCGGTGCCGATCAGTCACGCTGTCGGCGACACTACTCGACCGGTCGCGGCACCCGCGCGCGCCACGAAGAAACCCCGGAAAGCCGCATGATCACGTTCCAGCACATCGACAGCCCGGTCGGGCAATTGCTGCTCGCCAGCGCCGACGACGGCCTGCGGGTGATCGAGTTCGAAGCGCCCTGGCATCCGGTCAAGCGCGGCGCGGATTGGCACGAGGGCGATAACGGCGTGCTGCTCGAAACACGCAAGCAACTGGGCGAATACTTCGCCGGCACGCGCCAGCAGTTCGATCTGCCGCTGGCGCCGCACGGCACGCCGTTCCAGTTGCAGGTGTGGCGCACGCTGATGCAGATCGGCTGGGGCGAAACCTGGAGCTATGCGCAGATGGCCCGCCATATCGGCCAGCCGACCGCGACGCGCGCGGTCGGCGCGGCCAACGGCCGCAATCCGCTGCCGATCGTGCTGCCCTGCCATCGCGTGATCGGCTCCGACGGCAGCCTGACCGGCTTCGGCGGCGGCCTGCCGACCAAGGAATTCCTGCTCACCCTCGAAGGCGTGCTGCCGCGGCGGGTGCCGATCGACGACCTGTTCGCGCCGGCTTGAACGCGAGTCGCGGCCGCGCGATGACTCATGCGCGGCGCATCGATCGTCGCCATACCGATCAGGACATCGATCAATCCGCTAGCAAGGCCCGCAAGGTCCGGCCGTAGCGCGCGGCGACCGCGTCGCGATCGCGATGACGGCCTTCGGCGACGAGCTGGCGGCCGCCGACATGGACCTCGCGCACCAGATTGCGGTTGCCGCTGAACAACCAGCGGTCGATGCAGTCCTCGTCGGTCGCGCCGGCGAAGGCCGGTGCGTCGCGGTCGAGGGTGAGGAAATCGCCGGCCAGGCTGATCGCATCGAAGCCGGTCGAGCGCTCGGCGCTGGCGACCACGCCGCGCAGCAAAGTCTCGCCGACGCTGGTCGAATGGGTGCCGACCGCGATGTTGCGGCGGCGCGTGATCAGGCGCTGGCCGTATTCGAGCCAACGCAGTTCCTCGACCGGCGACACCGAGATATGCGAATCCGAACCCACCCCCCAGGCGCCGCCGGCGTCGAGGTAATCGCGCAGCGGGAACAGGCCGTCGCCGAGATTGGCCTCGGTGGTGGTGCAGATCGCCACGGTCGCGCCGCTGTCGGCGACGCCCTGCACTTCGCCGGCATCCAGATGGGTCGCGTGCACCAGGGTCCAGCGTTCGTCGACTTCGGCATGATCCAGCAACCAGCGCACCGGCCGCGCCTTGCGGATCGCCAGGCAGTCCTCGACTTCGGCGACCTGTTCGGCGATGTGCACGTGCACGCGGCTGTCGTCCGGCAACGCCGCCAACACCTCGCGCATCGGCGCCGGCGGCACCGCGCGCAGGCTGTGCAGGCAGCAACCGACTTTCAGCAGCTCATCGGACTCGGTGCGCAAGGTGTCGAGCAAATGCAGATAAGCATCGACTTCATGGCCGAAACGGCGCTGGCGCTCGCCGAGCGGGCGTTCGTCGAAACCGCCGGTCATGTACAGCACCGGCAGCAGGGTCATGCGGATGCCGGTTTCGCGCGCGGCCTCGATCAGGGCGCGCGACATCGCCGCCGGGTCGGCATAGGGCCGGCCGTCGGGGGCGTGGTGCAGGTAGTGGAATTCGCAGACCGTGGTGTAGCCGGCTTCGAGCATCTCCACATAGAGCTGGCTGGCGACCGCATGCAGCGACTCCGGGGTGAAGCGCCCGGCGAAGCGGTACATGGTCTCGCGCCAGGTCCAGAAACTGTCCTTGGGATCGCTCTGGCGTTCGGCCATGCCGGCCATCGCACGCTGGAAGGCATGCGAATGCAGGTTGGCGATGCCCGGCACGATGCGTTCGATGATGGTGTCGTCGCGGCGCCAGCCGGCGGGGGTCCAGAGAGCGGCTTGGTCTGTGGTCGTCATGCGCGCATTCTCGCCTGCGCGGGCGCGCGATGCGACCGTCGCGGCGCAGCGGCCAGAATCGACCGAGCAGAATCGGCCGGGCAGAACCGGCCGGATCGAATCGGCCGGGCAGAATCGCCCATGTAGAATCGGCCCATGAGCACCGCACCCCTATCCGCCGGCCGCTACGACGGCCTGATCGTCGGCGCCTCGCTCGCCACCCTCGACGCCGCCCAAGGCTACGGCGAGATCGCCGACGCCGCCCTGGCCTGGCGCGACGGCCGCATCGCCCATATCGGGCCGCGCAGCGCGCTCGGCGCCGACCCGGCAAGCCTGGCCGCTACCGTGATCGAGGCCGACGGCTGGATCACCCCGGGCCTGGTCGACTGCCACACCCACCTCGTCTTCGCCGGCGACCGCGCGCGCGAGTTCGAGCTGCGCCTGCAGGGCGCGAGTTACGAAGAAATCGCCCGCGCCGGCGGCGGCATCGTGTCGAGCGTGCGCGCGACCCGCGCCGCCGACGAAGCCGAGTTGCTGCGCCAATCGCTGCCGCGCGCCCGCGCCCTGCTAACCGACGGCGCCACCACCCTGGAGATCAAGTCCGGCTACGGCCTGGACTTCGACAACGAACGCAAGATGCTGCGGGTCGCGCGCGCGGTCGACGACACGCTCGGCGTGCAAGTGCGCACGACCTATCTGGCCGCGCATGCGCTGCCGCCGGAATACGCCGGACGGGCCGACGACTACATCGACGCAGTCTGCGAGTGGATGCCGCGCCTGCACGCCGAAGGCCTGATCGACGCGGTCGATGCGTTCTGCGAGGGCATCGGCTTCAGCCCGGAGCAGACCCGCCGCGTGTTCGAGGCCGCGCGCGCGCTCGGCCTGCCCGTCAAGCTGCACGCCGACCAGCTCAGCGATCTCGGCGGCGCCGCCCTGGCCGCGAGCTTCGACGGTCTGTCGGCCGATCACGTCGAACACACCTCGCTCGACAGCGTGCGTGCGATGGCCGCGCACGGCACGGTCGCGGTACTGCTGCCGGGCGCGTTCCATGTATTGCGCGAGACCAAGCTGCCGCCGCTGGATGCCTTCCGCGAATACGGCGTGGCGATGGCGGTGGCGACCGACTGCAATCCCGGCACCTCGCCCTTGCTGTCGATGCGCCAGGCCATGCAACTGTCGTGCACGCATTTCCGCCTGACCCCGGAAGAAGCCCTGCGCGGCGCGACCGTGCATGCGGCGCGCGCGCTCGGCCTGGCGGATCGCGGCGTGCTGAGGGTCGGCGCGCGTGCCGATTTCGTGCAGTGGCGTATCGGCCATCCCTCGGAGCTGTGTTATTGGCTCGGCGGCGGTCTGGCGCAGCGGGTGTTCGCGGGTGGGCGATTGTTGGTCGATACGGTCGACTAGGCTCGGCGCGATCGTTTTCGTCTGAACTCTTCGACGCAACGATCCGACAGAGGACGGTCGCGGCTTGCGCCGCTCCTACCCTTGGCAGCACCACAACGGGGTACCACGACCGGACATCGACGATCCTGCGCATACGCTGCGCCGCCGCAAGGCAGCCGCGACGTGCTGTTGTACGCTGGCCGCCCGAAGCGGCATTACGCCGTTTCGCTTCCTTCCTGGAGGTACCGTGCGGACCGTTCTCGCCCTTGCCCTGCTCCTGTCGTCGCCTTTCGCGCTCGCCGACCAGCCCCTGAGCGCGGGCCAGCGCTTCGCCCAGGACGCGATCATCGTCGACACCCACATCGACGCGCCGAGCGGACTGCTGCGGCACTGGAACGACCTCGGCGTCGACACCCCCAAGGTCGAGTTCGACTATCCACGCGCGCGCCAGGGCGGGCTCGACGTCGCCTTCATGTCGATCTACACCTCGCCCGGCGAAGACGTCGCCGGCACCGCGCAGCAAACCGCGCACACCCAGATCGACGCGGTCGAGGCGATGATCGGCCGCCATCCCGACAAGTTCGCCCTGCTGCGTTCGCCGGCCGATCTCGAGCGCTTGCACGAGCGCGGTCGCCGCGTGCTGCTCGCGCTCGGCATGGAGAACGGCGCGCCGATCGGCGACGACCTCGCCCAGCTCGCGCGCTTCCACGCGCGCGGCGTGCGCTACATCACCCTCGCCCATGGCCAGGACAACCGCATCAGCGATTCGTCCTACGACAAGCACCGCAAGTGGAAAGGCCTGAGCCCGTTCGGCGAGAAGGTCGTCGACGAGATGAACCGGCTCGGCATCATGGTCGACGTCTCGCATTTGTCCGACGACGCCGTTCTCGACGTGCTCGCGCGCAGCCAGGCACCGGTGATCGCCAGCCATTCCGGCCTGCGCCATTTCACCCCGGGCTTCGAGCGCAACCTCAGCGACGAGCTCGCCAAGGCGGTCGCGGCGAAGGGCGGCGTGGTCCAGATCGTGTTCGGCAACGCCTTCGTCGACCCGGCCTCGGCCGCCGACACCCAGGGCTATTTCGACGCCAACGCGAAGTTCGAGCAGGCACAGGCCGCGGCCCGCGCACGCGGCGAAACCGTGCAGTCGCAGGAATCCTTCGACCAGGCCTGGGAGAAATCGCACCCGCCGCGCGCGGTCAAGATCGATGCGGTGCTCGACCAGATCGACTACGGCATCAAGCTGCTCGGCGCCGATCACGTCGGCATCGGTTCGGATTTCGACGGCGTCAGCGGCGCGCTGCCGGACGGCCTGAAGTCGGTCGCCGATTATCCGAATCTGATCGAAGGCCTGAAGGCGCGCGGCCACTCCGACGAAACCATCCGCAAGGTGCTCGGCGGCAATCTGCTGCGGGTGTGGGGCGCGGTCGAGAAGCTCGCGCAGAAATCGTAAGCCCGGCCGGCCGCGAACGCGCGAGGTTCGCGGCATCGGCATTCGCTGCGGTTACATTCGCCGCCTCGCCATTGCAATGGCAAGGCCGCTGTAACGAAGAAGCCCGGCTTGCGCCGGGCTTCGGGTCTCGCACGTTCTCAGCCGCTTAGAAGCTGGCGCGAACGCCCAGGTTGAACTGGCTGTTTTTGTCGCCGAACTCGGCTTCGCCGACGATGCCCCAGGTCTCGTTGAACTTGACCAGTGCGCCGATCGTGCCGCTGAATTCGCTGTCGTAGACGTCGCCGTCGGTGTAGTTGGCCTTGATCCAGCCTTCGAAGTTCGCCGCCAGGTCGCCGCGCAGGCCGAGCGAGGCGCGGTAGTCGTCGCCTTCGACGGCTTCTTCGTCTTCGACGTCGATTTCGGTGCGCAGGTAGCTCAGCTCGCCGGTCCAGTCGACGCGGTCGGACAGCGTGTGGTGGTAGCCCACGCCGATCTGATACTGGGTGGAGTCGATATCGACTTCGCCGAGGTAGCTGCCGGCGTAGCTGATTTCGATGTCGTCGCTGCCCTGGCGGTAGCCGCCGAACAGGTGCATGGCATCGTTCAGCGCCACCGAACCGGCGATGTAACCGCCAGCGGCCTTCGGGTCCTCGATGTCGAGGTCTTCATCCACGGTGACCAGCTCGATCTTCTGCACCGAGTAGCCGGCTTCGACGTGGGTGTAGCTCAGGCCGTCGGCGGCGGCGGCCGCAGACGAGGCCATGGCCAGCGCAAGCGCCAGCGCGAGTTGCTTCTTCATAAATCCCCTTGATCCTTCGAAATGTGATGACCGTTCCCTTCCTCGGGAACGCGCGCATCTTAATGAAAAAATTACATCTTGTCTGTGTGTGTCCGATGGCCTAAGCGCGGCGCGGAAAATCCGATGCGGCGACTTCCCCCCGCCCCGTCGCCCGCGCCTTCGTCGGCAAACAGATGGACAAAAAAAAGCCCCGCGATGCGGGGCTTTCTCGAACAGCGTCGGCTGAAGCCGGCTTATTCCTTGGCAGCGGTCTTCTTGGCCACGACCTTCTTGGCCGGTGCCTTGGTCGCGCTCTTGACGGCGGTCTTCTTCGCTGCCGGCGCGGCGGCGGTGCCGGTCGCCTTGCTCACGGCCTTGCGGGCGTTGCCGTAGCTGGAGTTGTAGCGCTTGCCCTTGGCGGTCTTGCGGTCGCCTTTACCCATGGTCGTGCTCCTAATTAAGACGTTCTACAGTTGAATCGAATGGTGGTCCGCGCAGGCTGCAGGCGATTTCGCCGGGGGCCGAAGCCCGGTGTCCGGCGCTGCGCGGCCGCGCGCGAGGCTGCGAAGCCTAGCACAAGCGTCGATCCGAGGCGTTCGCCCCCGCTCCGGCGGGCGCTCAGTGGGCGCAGCTGGCGTCGTGGACGTGGCTGTGGTTCAGGCGCAGGTTGGCCAGGTGGGCCAAGCCGACCAGGGTGCCGCCGAAGGTCATCGCGATGGCATGCGGCAGCGTCGAGCCGTGCAGCGGCGGGTACAACACGCCGATCCACAGCACGCTCAGGCCCGGAACCAACAACGACAGCGCGCGCACGGCGTGGTGGCGGCGATAGCCGGAGATCAGGCTGGCGGTGCCGAGCATGGTGGCGAAGATGACGAAGGCCAGTTCGAAGCCGTCGTCGAACCAACCGGCAAAGCCCAGCGAGGGCAGCACCGCGATCAGCAGCGGCAGCGCTGCGCAATGAATGGCGCAGGCCAGCGAGCCGAAGGCGCCGATCCGGTCGATTAAGCCGCGTAGCAATGAAGGCATGGGGGATGACTTCTGGGATGGTTGTCAATCGGTAAACGTTACTTTATAACATTTCACCATCCCCCGCCAGTTCATCGTCAGCCGGTTCATCATGCCCAAGCCCATCCGTTCATTCCTCGGCGCACGTCGCAACGCGCTCGCCATCGCCCTGACCCTCGCCCTGCCGGCGACAGCCGCCACCGCCCAAGCCCAGGAGCCGCCCGCGGGCACCGCCAGCGACACCCGCCACGACAAGGCTACCAGCCTCGACGCGGTTGTCGTCACGGCCACCCCGTTGCAGTCCAGCGCCGAGGAACTGGCCCAGCCGGTCGAGGTGCTGGCCGGCGAGAAGCTCGACGAGGCGCGCGGCACCACCCTCGGCGAGACCATCGGCAAGCTGCCCGGCGTGCAGAGCTCCAACTTCGGCGCCGGCGTCGGCCGCCCCATCATCCGCGGCCTGGAAGGCCCGCGCGTCGGTGTGCTGACCGGCGGCCTGGCCAGCCAGGACGTGTCCACCGTCAGCCAGGACCACAACGTCACCGTCGAGCCCTTCCTCGCCGACCAGATCGAAGTGCTCAAGGGCCCGGCCACCCTGCTCTACGGCAGCGGCGCGATCGGCGGCGTGGTCAACGTGGTCGACGGCCGCATCGCCGAGCGTCCGCTCGACGAAACCGTGTCCGGCCGCGCCGAAATCCGCCACGACACCGTCAACGACGGTGTTACCGGCATGGCCCGCGTCGATGCGATGGGCGCCGACGGCGCCCTGGTGCTGCATGCCGACGGCGTGTACCGCAACAACAAAGATTACGAAACTCCGCTCGGCCGCCAGCGCAACAGCTTCGTCGACACCAAGACCGGCGCGCTCGGCGCCTCGCTGGTCGGCGACCTGGGCTTCCTCGGCTTCTCCGCCGCGCGCTACGAAGACCGCTACGGCAACCCGGGCGAACCCGGCGATGCGCTCGAAGGCGAAGCGCCGGTGCACATCGACATGAAGCAGAACCGCTTCGAGCTGAAAGGCGGGATCAACCAGGCCTTCAGCATCTTCAGCGGCCTGCGCGCGAGCGTGGCCAACACCGAATACGAACACATCGAATTCGAAGGCGACGAAGTCGGCACGCGCTTCCTCAGCGACGCCACCGAAGGCCGCCTGGAACTGACCCACCAAGCGCTGGCCGGCTGGGTCGGCGCGGTCGGCGTGCAGGGCTACGAGCGCAAATTCCAGGCGATCGGCGAAGAGGCCTTCGTGCCTAAAACCAAGACCCGCGCCGCCGGCCTGTTCGTCACCGAACAGCGCAGCTGGGACCCGCTGCAGCTCGAACTCGGCGCGCGCGTGGACAAGATCGAAAGCTCGCCGTTCGGCGCGGCCAAGCGCGACTTCACCCCGGTCAGCCTGTCGGCCGGCGCGCTGTGGAAATTCAGCGATGCCTGGCGTCTGAGCCTCAACCTCGACCGCGCCGAACGCGCGCCGGCCGAGGAGGAATTGTTCGCCCACGGCCCGCACGCGGCGACCGCCTCGTTCGAGATCGGCGACGCCGAGTTGCGCAAGGAGCGCGCGAACCAGGTCGAACTGGGCGTGCACTACCACGGCGCGAAATTCGAGGCCAAGCTCGCCGCCTACCAGACCCGCTTCGACGGTTTCATCTATCTGCTCGACACCGGCGAGATCGAGGACGACCTGCCGGTGCGCCAGTGGAGCCAGGCCGACGCCAAGTTCACCGGTTTCGAGGGCGAAGCGATCGCGCACCTGTTCGACGGCGACGCCGGCAAGTTCGACGTGCGCGTGTTCGGCGACAGCGTGCGTGCCAAGCTCGACAACGGCGGCAACCTGCCGCGCATCGCCCCCGGCCGGGTCGGCGGCGAGTTGCGCTGGGACGCCGATTCCTGGCGCGCTTCGCTCGGCGCCACGCGTTACATGAAGCAGGACAAGGTCGCGGCCAACGAAACCCCGACCGACGGCTACACCCTCGTCGACGCCCACCTGGCCTACCACTGGGACGCCGGCAACCTGGGTTACGAGGTGTTCCTCAACGGCAGCAACCTGACCGACCAGGAAGCGCGGGTGCACACCTCCTTCCTCAAGGACAGCGTGGTCCTGCCCGGACGCGGTGTCGACTTCGGCGTACGGGTGTTCTTCTGACGGCGCTTTCCCCCCGGGACGCCACCTGACTTCGGGGCGCTCAACGATCTCTCTCCCAGTCGTGTCGTGACCTATCCCCGTGGCCCAAACGCCGACCTCGTGTCGGCGTTTGCGGTAGCGGAGCTAATAGGTGTATATACACCTAATGACCTCGCGAACCACCCCCGTCGCCCCTACCCAGAGCGTGTGTACCTGCTTTCGCATGCGCAAACTGGCGCGGCTGATGAGCCAACGCTACGACCAGGCGCTGGCGCCGGCCGGACTCAACCTCAACCAATATTCGATCCTGCGCCGCACCGGCGGCCAGGGCCGCCCGCTCGGCGAAATCGCACGCGAGCTCGGCATGGACCGCAGCACCCTGAGCCGCGACCTCAAACCGTTGGTGCAAGCGAACTGGATCGAGACCGTCCCCGGCGGTGATGCGCGCCAACGCCGCCTGCGCATCACCGCCGAAGGCCAGCGCGCGATCGAACGCGCGCAGCCGCTATGGCGCCAGGCGCAGGATGCGATCGACCAAGGGCTCGGCGCCGAAGGCATCGCCGCCCTGCACACGCAATTGGACCGCGCGATCGCGCAGTTACAGGACGATGGCGCATGAGCGCCCCGCCGCCATTGAATCGCCGCCCTGCCCCTTCCCCACCGTGATCCCCAACCGCGCAGGATCCCCATGAACGCCACGCCGCCCTCCGCCACGATCAAGCCCGCTTCCTATTGGCCGCTGCTGCTCGCCGCCACCGCGATGCTGATGATCACCATGGGCATCCGCCAGTCGCAGGGTTTGTTCGTCAAACCGATCGGCCAGAGCACCGGGCTCGGCATCGCCGAGATCAGTTTCGCCCTGGCGATCGGCCAGTTCGTCTGGGGTGCGGTGCAGCCGGTGTTCGGCGCCCTGGCCGATCAACGCGGGCCGGGGCGCGTGCTGGTGTTCGGTGGCGTGTTGTTGATCGCCGGCATGGGGCTGACGCCGTTCGTGTCGTCGCAATGGGGGCTGATGGTGACCCTCGGCCTGCTCGGCGCCGCCGGTGCCGGCGCCGGCAGTTTCTCGATCCTGATCGGCGCCACCGCGCAGCGTCTGCCGGCGGAAAAGCGCTCGATGGCGGCCGGCTTCATCAACGCCGGCGGCTCGCTCGGCCAGTTCGTGTTCGCGCCGCTGGTGCAGGCGGTGATCGCCGCCTCGGGCTGGATGATGGCGATGTGGACGCTCGCCGTCGCGGCCATCGCGACCCTGCCGTTGGCCTGGCCGTTGCGGCGCCGTACCGCGCCCGCCGCTGCGCCCGGAAGCATCGCCGCCGCGCCCGCGCCCGAGATCGGCCTGCGCGCGCAACTGCGCGTCGCTTTGCGCGACCCGAGTTATTGGATGCTGCACGTGGGCTTTTTCACCTGCGGCTTCCACATCGCCTTCCTGGTCACCCATCTGCCCGGCGAGATCGCCCTGTGCGGTCTGTCCGACAACGTTTCGGCGGTGTCGTTGGCGCTGATCGGCTTGTTCAATATCGCCGGCAGCCTCGCCGCCGGTTGGCTCGGCCAGCGCTACCGCATGAAGCACCTGCTCGCGCTGATGTACGCCAGCCGCGCGGCGATGATCGCGATCTATCTGATCTCGCCGCCGACGCCGCTGACCTTTTACCTGTTCGCCGCCGGCCTGGGCCTGACCTGGCTGGCGACGGTGCCGCCGACCGCCGGCCTGGTCGGCAAACTGTTCGGACCGCGCTACCTGGGCACCTTGTTCGGCCTGACCCTGTTCTCGCACCAGATCGGCGGCTTCTTCGGCGCCTGGTTCGGCGGCATCGCGATGGCGAAGTTCGGCGACTACACCTGGATGTGGTACGCCGACATCGTGCTCGCCTTGCTGGCAGCGGTGGCGAACCTGCCGATCCGCGAGGCGCGTCCGATGCCTGCCGCTGCACTGGCCGCGGCGAAGGCTTGAGCCCTGCGCCGGATAGGCCCTGCCTGCGTCCGACTCGTCGTCCCCTCACTAAATCTCGCTCACTCCCCCCTTTGAAAAAGGGAGTTAGGGGGATTGCTTTTGCCCCGGCCACGAGAACGCAACTTCGAGCAGAAGCAAATCCCCCGCGCCAGTCATCGCCACTTCGACTTCGTGCCACGCACGGCGCAGCCCCCTTCTCAAAGGGGGCGAATCCATCGGCAGGGCAATCCGCGAAATTACGCGGTTACGCGGTTACGCAACGAGCTTAGGCCTTCGCCTGCACGCAATCGGCGCACATGCCGTGCACTTCCAGGGTCTGCGCCTGCGGCACGAAGCCGAGCGCGCGGGCGCGGCCTTCGAGCAAGTCGACGATGCGTTCGTCTTCCAGTTCGGTCGCCGACTGGCAGCTGTCGCAGATCAGGAACGGCACCGCATGCTGGGCGCCGCCGGGGTGATGGCAGCCGACGTAGGCGTTGATCGAGGCGAGCTTGTGGATGAAGCCGTGCTCGAGCAGGAAATCCAACGCGCGGTAGATCGTCGGCGGCGCCGCGGCGTCGTGGGTGGCCTTCATCTGGTCGAGCAGATCGTAGGCCTTCATCGGCTTGCCGGCGTCGGCGATCAGGCGCAGGGCATGGGCGCGGATCGGAGTCAGCCGCAAGCCGCGCTGTTCGCAGGCCCGCTCCACCTCCTGCACGAAGGCGTTGCCGTCGTGGACGTGGTGCTGGGGGTCGGTACAGGCGTGGCTGGTGCTCATGGCGGACTCCATTATCGCGGCGCGATGCTTCCTACGCAGGGAGTTTAGTGAGGGCGGCGTCGATGCGTTGCAAGGCCTGGGCCTGGCCGGCCAGGTACACCGTATGCGAGATGTCCGGGCTGACCTGGGTGCCGGTGATCGCCACCCGCAGCGGCTGGGCGACCTTGCCCATGCCGATGGCGAGGGCTTCGGCGGTCTCGTGCAGGGCCGCCGACACGGTCTCGGCGGTCCAGGCGCTGAGCTGGCCCAGGCGGGTGCGGGCTTCGGCCAGCGGCGCGCGGGCATTCTCGGTCAGGTGCTTGGCGACCGCCGCATCGTCGTACTCGGTCAGCGGCCGGTACCAGACCGAGGCGCGCTCGGCCATGTCCTTGAGGGTCTGCACGCGGTCGCGCAGGGCGATCACCACGTCGGCCGGGGCCGGGCCGCTGGCCAGGTCGTAGCCGTTGTCGAGCAAATGCCATTCCAGGTGCTTGCCGACCGCGACCGGATCGTCGCTCTTGAGGTACTGCTGGTTGAGCCAGCCGAGCTTGGCCGAGTCCAGGCGCGAGGCCTTGGAGTTGACGTCCTTGAGCTCGAACAAGCGGGTCATCTCCTCGATCGAGAAGATTTCCTGGTCGCCGTGCGACCAGCCCAGGCGGACCAGGTAGTTCAGCAGCGCGTGCGGCAGATAACCGGCGTCGCGGTACTGCATGACGTCGGCCGCGCCGGTGCGCTTGGAGAGCTTGTTGCCCTCCTCGTCCAGGATCATCGGCAGGTGCGAGAAATGCGGCACCGGCGCGCCCAGCGCCTGATAGATGTTGATCTGGCGCGGGGTGTTGTTGACGTGGTCGTCGCCGCGCACGACATCGCTGATGCGCATGTCGAGGTCGTCGACGACGACGGCGAAGTTGTAGGTCGGGTAGCCGTCGGCGCGGAAGATCACCAGGTCGTCGAGTTCGTTGTTGGCGATCTCGATGCGGCCCTTGACCTTGTCCTCGAACACGACGGTGCCGTCGAGCGGGTTCTTGAAGCGGATCACCCGGTTCGGGTCGTCGCGGAACGGTTCGTTACGGTCGCGATAGGCGCCGCTGTAGCGCGGCTTTTCCTTCGCCGCCATCGCCGCGTCGCGCGCCGCGGCCAGCTCTTCCTTGGTCTCGTAGGCGTAATAGGCCGTGCCGGCCGCGACCATCTGCTCGGCGACCTCGCGGTAACGCTGCAGACGGTGGGTCTGGTAGATCGGGCCTTCGTCGTAGTCCAGGCCCAGCCAGTCCATCGCCTCCAGGATCGCGTCGATCGCGGCCTGGGTGCTGCGCTCCTGGTCGGTGTCCTCGATGCGCAGGATGAACTGACCGCCCGCGCGGCGCGCCTCCAGCCAGCAGTACAGCGCGGTGCGCGCGCCGCCGATGTGCAGGTAGCCGGTGGGACTGGGGGCGAAACGGGTGCGGCAGGTCATGCGGAGGCTCGGTGAATCCTGGGAGACCGGGGATTTTAACGGAGCCGGGGCGCAGGCGTCGGGAAAAGCCGCGAAGGGGCGCCCGTGCCGGGGTCGAACGGTCTCGAGCCAGGCTCCGGCGCCTATTGGAGGCCAGGCCGCGTCATTCCGGCGAAAGCCGAAACCGCCCCGTCCTCGTTCCATCCGCCGATCCATCGGCCGGCCGAGCAGACGGCGCACGATGCCCAGCACGCGGTCTTAACGAGCGTGGCTAAACTAAGCCCATGACGACCCTCTTCATCTCCGACCTCCATCTCGACGCCGAGCGTCCGCAGATCACCGACCTGTTCGGCCGCTTCGTCCGCAACGAAGCCTATGGCGCCGATGCGCTGTACATCCTGGGCGACCTGTTCGAGGCCTGGGTCGGCGACGACGACCCGTCCGAAACCGGCGCCTTCGTCGCGCGCGAACTCAAGGCCCTCGCCGACTGCGGCGTGCCGGTCTACTTCATCCGTGGCAATCGCGACTTCCTGCTCGGCCAGGACTACGCGCGGCGCGCCGGCATGACGATATTGCCCGACCCCGCAGTGGTGTCGCTGTACGACCATCCGACCCTGATCGGCCACGGCGACCTGCTGTGCACCGACGATGTCGCCTACCAGCAGTTCCGCGCCCAGACCCGGCACCCGGCCTGGCAGGCGCAGTTCCTGGCGCAGCCGCTCGCCGCGCGCCTGGCGTTCGCGCAACAGGCGCGCGCCGCGAGCAAGGCGCATCAGGCCGGCCTGCGCGACGAGGGCCGCATGGAAACCATCACCGACGTGTCGCCCGCCACGGTCGCCGACACCTTCGCGCGCTACGGCATCGACCGCATGATCCACGGCCACACCCACCGCCCGGCCGTGCACGAGCTGGACGTCGCTGGACGCGCCTGCCGTCGCATAGTGCTCGGCGATTGGTACGAGCAAGGCTCGGTGCTGCGCGTCGACCGCGACGGCGCCCGCCTGCAGACGCTGGACTGAGCCAGCCGCCCGCAGCCATTCGTCGCAGAAACGAAAACGCCCGGACGCGAAGTCCGGGCGCTCGCATAAGACGGTTGGATCGAACCCGATCCGAGCGCCCCGCCGCATCGGAACCCGATGCGGCTTGGGAAGCTACTTCCGAAGCTACTGCTTAGAAGCGCACTTCCGCGGTCAGGAAGGCCTGGCGCGGCGCGCCCGACTGCACGGTGTAGTTCAGGCCGCGCGGATCGGAGGCGACGAAACCGTTGGTGCCGAGGCTGCCGAAGTACTGCTTGTCGAAGGCGTTGGTCAGGTTCAACTGCAACTTGAACGCATCGGCCCAGGACAGCTCCTTCCACTCGTACGACGCCGACGCATCGACCACCCAGAAGCCCGAGACCGAGGAGTCGTTGAGGTAGGTCAGGTAGCGCTTGTCGGTGTACTTGGCGCCGAGCTGCAGCGACAGGCCGTCGCGTTCCCAACGCACTTCGGTTGCGTACAAACGCTTGGGAGCATCGACGACCTGCTTGCCCTTGGTGCGCACCAGCTTGGTGCCGTCGAGATAATCCGACTCGTACTGCGAATCGTTGAAGGCCAGCGAGTGGTACCAGCTGAAGCCGGCGAACGGCTTCCACACCACGGTCACTTCGGCGCCGCGGCTTTCGACGTCGCCGACGTTGGCGAAGCTCGACGCGCAACCGACGATGCCGGCGCAGCGCGCGATGGCGAGCAGGCGGTTCTCGAAGTTGACCCGGTACACCGCCACCGAGGCCTCGATCTGCTCGCGGCTGGTGCGCAGGCCCGCTTCCAGGGTCTTGGAGCTTTCCGGCTCCAGCGAGGCGACGGCGGCATTGAACGCGGCCTGCGAGGTCGAATGCGGGCCGTTGACGCCGGTACGGAACGCCGACAGGTTCTCGCTGTAGGAGCCGAAGATTTCCTCGTGCTCGCTCAACTGCCAGCGCGCGCCGAGCTGCGGCAGGAAATTGTCTTCCGACACCAGCTTGCCACTGGCGCGGCTGGCGCCGCCGATCAGGGTCTTGCCGTCGGTTTCCACGCGCAGGCCCTTGAAGCCGGCATCGATCGCCAGGCGGCCACCGATGAACTCCATGTGGTCGAGCACGTAGTACTGGCGGGTGTCGGTATCGAAACGCTGGCGGAACACCCGCGCGCTAGGGTTGCGGTAGAAGAAGATCTCGTTCGGCGGCTCGTTACGCTGCAGGTCGTAGAAGTTGCGCTGCACACCGTGGGCGTTCTTTTCCAGCCACAGGCCGGCCTGCAGACGGTGATCGCCGATCTGCCAGGTCAGGCTCGGCATGATGCCGGTGCGCTCGATGTCGTACTCGGTGGTGCGCATGCGCAGCGGCACGGTCGGCGAGACCGAATACGGCGTCGCCCAGTGACCCTGGCCCTGGTTGTTGTGGTAGTAAGCGGTCGCCGCCAGCACCAGGTCGTCGCTGACGTTCCAGTCGGCGCTGAGGTAGGCCAAGTCGTCGTCGCGCACGCCGCGGGCGATGTAGTAGGCGTCGTCGAGGCTGGTCACGCCGCCGCTGAACTTGCCGTTGGCGGCGTCGATCGCGCGCTGCCAGTCGTTGGCGTAGTTGTCCCAATCCATGCCGAGGCGGCGCGCGGACTCGAGCGACAGGTCGGCGTAGTCGGTTTCGCGGCGACGCGAGGTCGCGGCGAAGCCGGTCACTTTGACGTCGTCGTTGGCGTAGACGAACTTACCGTTGAACTGGCCGTTGCGCTGCGGGCCGTCGCCCTTCCACTTGTCGGTGGTGTGGAACACGCCGCTGAGGTAAGCACTGAAGCCGTTGTGGTCGCCGGTGTCGATGCGCGCATAAGTGCGGCTGGTGGCGTCGCTGCCGACGGTCAGGGCCAGGCGCAGGCCGTACTCGGCCATCGGGTCGGCGCTGAAGAAGCGCAAGGTGCCGCCGAGGTTACCCGAGGACGCGGTGTCGATCGCGCCGCTGCCCTGCGAGAGTTCCGCACCGGACAGGTTTTCGGAAGCGATCGCGCGGCTGATGTGCAGGCCGTTGTGGTTGCCGTAGCTCATGTCGCCGAGCGGCACGCCGTCGAGGGTGAAACCGAGCTGCTGCTGCGAGAAGCCGCGGATGCTGAGCTTGCTCGACCACTCGTAATTGCCCCAGGGATCGGAGCTCTGGAAGTGCACGCCCGGCAGCTTGGCCATGACCTTGAGCGGGCTGGTGCCGGCGGCTACGCGTTGCAGATCCTGCTTGCCCAGCGACTGCACCTGGCGGGTCTGGCCGGTGCCGACCACCGAGACCGCATCGAGGGTGGTGGCATCGTCGAGCGCCCCCGCGGCGACCGCGGCGGTGGCCGGATCGGCAGCGGAGGCGGGGGTGGCGGCTTCGGCGGCGAGGCTGTTGCCGGCGTACAGGCAGCACAGAATCGAGGCGGCGAGGAGCGTCGTCTTCGTCGTCATTTCAGGGGAACTTCCAAATCAGAGTGGCCGCCGCGCGTAATGCGCAGTCCGCTCTTGGGCGGCGTCAGAGCGAAGCCCGGAAGTCTGTCGACTCGGTGTGAACGGGATATTGCAGAACCGCGTCAGTTGATCGAGTCGGCGCTGGTACTGTGCGCAGATTGCGCTGGCGAAGATGGCAGCCGCGGGGCAATGCATTCGCAGCTGCGGCGTTGGCCCTCGCCCCGATCCATTTCCCGTCGCCGGCAGACGGGCTCAATTGGCGGAATAATTCGTGCAAAGACCGCCGGCCGACGGCGGCTCAGCGCGCGGCGAAGGCTTCCAGCATGCGCAGCTCTTCTTCGTCGAAGCCGGCGGCGCTGCGCGCATCGAAATTGAACGGCCCGTACAGCACGGCGCGTGCGTATTCGGCGAGCAGTTCGCGGAAGCGCGGCAGCGGGTCGATGCCGGCGCGTTCGCAGTACCAACGGTACCAATGCGAACCGGCAGCGACGTGAGCGACTTCCTCGCGCAGGATGGTTTCGAGGATCGCCACCGTCGCGGAGTCGCCGAGCGAACGCAGTTTGACGATCATGCCCGGGGTCACGTCGAGCCCGCGCGCTTCCAGCACGCGCGGCACCAGGGCCATGCGCGCCAAGCCGTCGTGCGCGGTCTTCTCGGCCATTTCCCACAGGCCGTTGTGGGCGTCGAAATCGCCGTAGTCGTAGCCGAACTCGCGCAAGCGGTTGCGCAGCAGGCTGAAATGACGGGCCTCGTCGTTGGCCACGCCGACCCAGTCGGCATAGAACTGCGCCGGCAGGCCGCGGAAGCGATAAACCGCGTCCCAGCCCAGGTCGATGGCGTTGAATTCGATGTGGGCGATCGCGTGCACGAACGCGGCGCGGCCGTCGGGCGTGCCGAAGCCGCGCTTGGGCAACTCGCGCGGATGCACCAGCGCCGGCTTGGCCGGCCGGCCCGGCATGCGGATCGGCTCGGGCGGCGGCGCATCCTCGGGTAGCGCGAGTTCGCCGCGGGCGAAGGCCTGCGCGGCGGCGAAGGTCAGTTCGACCTTCGCCTCGGGGGTGGACGCGTCGAGGCAGGCGCGCGCGGCGTCGAACAGCGAAGTCACCGCGCGCACCCCGGGTTCAGGACGCTCGACGCGTCTTCTTGGCCTCGTCCGAACGCAGTTGCTGGATGCGCTCGAAATACCCCGGCTCCACGCCGGTGACGTATTCACCGTTGAAGCAGGACGAGTCGAAGTGATCGATGCGGTGCTTCGGCCCGGACACCGCCTGCTCCAGGGCCTCGAGGTCCTGGTAGATCAGCCAGTCGCAACCGAGCAGGGTCTGCACTTCCTCGTCAGTGCGGCCGTGCGCGACCAGTTCGTCGGTCGAGGGCATGTCGATGCCGTAGATGTTCGGGAACCGCACCGGCGGCGCCGCCGAGGCCAGGTAGACCTTGCGCGCGCCGGCGTCGCGCGCCATCTGCACGATCTGCCGCGAGGTGGTGCCGCGCACGATCGAATCGTCGACCAGCAGCACGACCCGGTTGCGGAACTCCAGCGGAATCGGGTTGAGCTTGCGCCGTACCGACTTCGCCCGCTCGCCCTGGCCCGGCATGATGAAGGTGCGGCCGACGTAGCGGTTCTTGATGAAGCCTTCGCGGTACTTCACGCCGAGCGTGTTGGCGATTTCCAGCGCCGAGTCGCGCGAGGTGTCGGGAATCGGGATGACCACGTCGATGTCGTGGTCCGGACGCAGGCGCTGGATCTTCTCGCCGAGGGTCTGGCCCATGCGCATGCGCGCCTTGTGCACCGAGACGTCGTCCATCATCGAGTCGGGACGGGCGAAATACACGTACTCGAAGATGCACGGCGCATGCTGGCGCGGTTCGGCGCAGATGCGGCTGAACAACTCGCCGCGCGGGGTGACCACGATGCCTTCGCCCGGGCGCACGTCGCGCAGCCGCTCGAAGCCGAGCAGGTCGAGGGCGACCGATTCCGACGCCACCGCGTATTCGTCCTGGCCGCCGGTGTTGCGCTTGCCGAGCACCAGCGGGCGAATGCCGTGCGGGTCGCGGAACGCGACCAGGCCCAGGCCGAGCACGGTGGCGACCACCGCGTAACCGCCTACGCAGCGGCGGTGCACGCCTTCGATCGCGGAGAACGCCGACTCGGCGGTCAGCGCGCGATGACGGTCGAGCTCATGGGCGAAGACGTTGAGCAACACTTCCGAGTCGGACTCGGTGTTGACGTTGCGGCGGTCCTGCTCGAACACCTCGCGCCGCAGCATGTCGGTGTTGATCAGGTTGCCGTTGTGGGCCAGCGCAATGCCGAACGGCGAATTGACGTAGAACGGCTGGGCCTCGTCGGAGCCTTCGCTGCCGGCGGTGGGGTAACGGCAATGGCCGATGCCGACGCGGCCTTCGAGCAGGCGCATCGCCGTCTCGTTGAAGACGTCGCTGACCAGGCCGTTGCCCTTGTGCACGCGCAGGCGCGCGCCGTCGGCGGTGGCGATGCCGGCCGCATCCTGGCCGCGGTGCTGCAGCACCGTTAGTCCGTCGTAAAGCTGAGCGGCGACATCCGTGTTGCCGACGATACCGAGAATGCCGCACATAGCGCTTGATCCTGCTGAGAGTCGTTGTTGTTGCTAATGAACGCGTTTTTCGTCTTTGCTGCGGTCGGCGCCGACCTTGGCCGGGTCGCCCTTGATCTGCGTCGCCGTGGCGCCCTGCTGGCCCTTCTGCGGCAGCATGTCGCGCACCGCCTCGGGCAGCACGTCGGGCAGGCCCTTGGCCAGGCTATCGGGCAAGCCCCCGGACAAGCCGCCGGCCGAGCCCTCGGGCACGGCCTGCGGCAGCGAATCCAGCCCGCCGCCGCTCGGCATCATGTCCGACAGTCCGCCCGGCAATCCGCCCGGCAATCCACCGGATAACTTCGGCAGCTTGTCTTCCAGATTCTTGGCCTGGGCCTGGACCGTCGCTTGCAACGAGGTGCCGCGCCCTTCCAGGTCGACCTTGCGCGCCATGCCGTCCGGCAATGCGGCGCGCATCAGTTCCGCGCCCGGCATCAGCATCGCGGCGACGATCGAACCGCGCCATGCGGGTTCGCGCGGCAAGGTCGTCATGCCCAGCACCACCAGCAAGGCGCAGGCGAAGAACACGCCGCGCACCGCGCCCAGGCCCAGGCCCATCAAACGATCCATCTCCGACAAGCCGGCCGAGTGCGCGATCCGCCGCACCACCATGCCGAACAGGCCGACGCCGATCCACACCGCCACGAAAATCAGCGCATAGCCGCCGAGGTAGGACAGCCAGCCCATTTCGCCGTCGCCGAGGCTGCGCCCGACTTCGCCGCCGAACACGTAGGCGGCGATGCCGGCCAGCAGCCACGCCGCCAGCGACACCGCCACGCCGATCAGACCGCGCAGCATGCCGAGCAGCGCCGACAAACCGACGATCAACAACAAACCCCAATCCAGTGCTGTCATAGCGTGACGCTCCCTCTCGTCGCTGGCGCACGCTCGAGCGGCACGCCCTGCATCGGCGCGCCTTGCACCGATGTATTCAACCGCAGGCCACGCCGCGAACCGTCACGGGTGCGGCTTGACCAATGCGTCGCCGACGCCGAGCTTGCCAGCGACCTGCGCCTTCAACTTGTCCGCGTCGGCGCGATTGACCACCGGGCCCAGGCGCACGCGGTTGAGCGTGCCCTTGTCGGTCCGGACCTGTTCGACGAAAGCGCTGAACCCTGCGGCCCGTGCGCGATCGCGCAGCTTGTTGGCCTCGTCGACGTTGCCGAACGCGCCCAGCTGGACCGCGAAACCGGTGCCGGCCGCGGCCGGCTTCGGCGCGGGCTTGGCCGGCTCCACAGGCTTGCTCGCGACCGGCTTGGTCTCGGCCGGCTTGGTCGTCGCCACCGGCTTGGTTTCGGCAGGCTTGGCCGGGACGACGGGCTTGGTTTCGACGGGCTTGGCCGGCTTGGTTTCCGCAGGCTTGGCCGCGACCGGCTTCGGCGTTTCCGCCGGCAGCGGCGCAGGCTTGAGCGGTTTGCTCTCGGCCAGCGGCGTCGGCGCGCTCACCGACGGCACCGATGCGGCCGGCGCGGTCGTGGCGACGGTCGGATCGGCCGCCTCGGCGGCATCGGCGTTGAGCACGACGACCTTGGCGTTGACGTCCTTGCGGACCTTGCTCGAACCCAGTCGCGCCGCCTCGGCGTCGGCCTGGGTCGCGAACGGCCCGATCCGGACCCGGTACAAGGTGCGGCCGCCGGCGCCGGCGGCGGTTTCTTGATAGCCCGGCAGGCGCGCGGCGTGCAGGGCCGCGATCACCCGGTCGGCATCGCCGGCACTGGCGTAGCTGCCGAAGCTGACCGCGTAATCGCCGCCGGCGGTGGAGGCCGGCTGCATGGTCTTGGCGCCGGCCGCGGTGTCCACGGTCGGCAAGGTGTCGCTGCCGGCCGAGGCCGGCTGGGTGACGTCGGCCGGTTCCATGCCGACTACGCCGCCCTGCGGCGCATCGCCCGGGGTCACCAGCGGCAGTTCGCGGGTCTCGGTTTCGCCCGCAGGCGCGTCCGGCAAGGTCAGGGGAACATCGGAGGCGCCGCTTTCGGGCGCGGGCCCTTTGATCAGCATGGGCAGGAAGATCACCGCCAGTGCGACCAGGACCATCGCACCGATCAATCGCTGTTTCAGGGCAGGTTCCATCGCTACTCGATCACTCGCAGGGCCGGTTACCGGCGCGAATTATACCCCCGCGGCGGGCATGGACCGGTGTGCATGCCTGGCCCGGAGCGTTGTATTCAGAATCGCCGACGGCGAAAGGCCGCGGCGGCAAGGCTTCCGATACCACCGGGGAAGCAAGGCGCGCAGCGGCCCGGCTCAATTCGCCGCCAGCCAGGCCAATGCCGCCGCCGCGGTGTGGAAGGAACCGAACACCAGGATGCGATCGCCGGCACTGGCTTGTGCCCGCACTGCGGCCAGCGCGGCGGCGACGTCGGCATGCCGGCTGCCCTCGCCGGCCGCGGTGTCGCGCAGCCGTTCGGCGAAAGCCTCGACACCGATCCCGCGCGGCCCGCTGTCGGCCAGGCCGGCCAAATGCCAGGCGTCGATGCCTGCATGCAAGGCCGCGACCACGCCGGCCACGTCCTTGTCGCCGAGCGCGGCGAACACGGCGTGGGTCCGGCCCGGGGCCGGCCCGGCGGCCAACCAGGCCGCCAACTCGCGCGCCGCCTGCGGGTTATGGCCGACATCGACCACGATCTCGACGCCATCGCGCTCGAAACGCTGCAGGCGCCCGGGCACGTGCGCCGCCGCCACGCCCTCGGCGAACTGCTGGCGCGTGGGCGATTTGCCCAAGGCCCGCAGCGCCGCCACCGCGACCGCGGCGTTGCGCATCTGCGCCGGCGCGGCCAGGGCCGGCATCGGCAACTCGACGCTGTAGCCGACCTCGCGCCAACGCCAGCGCGGCCCCTCATCGGCCTGACCGGCTTCCGGCGGCAGGGCCTCGAAGAAGAAATCGCAGCCCGCGCGCACCGCCGAAGCGCCGATCGCGTAGGCATGGCGCAGCACGCTCGACGGCGGGTCGTCGTCGCCGAGGATCAACGGCTTCCAGCCGCGGGCGATGCCGGCCTTCTCGAAACCGATGCTCTCGCGGTCGGGGCCGAGGTAGTCCTGGTGATCGATGTCGACGGTGGTGATCACTGCGACGTCCGGGTCGACCAGGTTGGTCGCGTCCAGGCGCCCACCCAGGCCGACCTCGAGGATCGCCAGATCGAGCTTGGCGCGCTCGAACAGCCACAGCGCCGCCAGGGTGCCGTACTCGAAATAGGTCAGCACGACCTCGCCGCGCGCGGCCTCGATGGCCTCGAAGGCCTCGACCAGGGCCGAGTCCCCGGCATCGGCGCCGCCGATGCGGATGCGTTCGTTATAGGCCAGCAAATGCGGCGAGGTGTAGGCGCCGACGCGCCAGCCCGCGGCGCGCGCGATCGCCTCGATGAAGGCGACCGTCGAGCCCTTGCCGTTGGTGCCGCCGACGGTGACGACCTTGCGCGCCGGACGCTTCAGGCCCAGGCGCTGGGCGACGATGCGGATGCGCTCCAACCCCATGTCGATGGACTTGGGGTGGATGCGTTCGATGTGGGAGAGCCAGTCGGCGAGCGTGCGTTGCATGGCGCGAATTCTCGCAGATACGCCGGCCGGGTTGATCGGCCGGCGCTGGCGGTTCGACGCCTCAGCCGCGCTGCCACGCCGGCCGCGCCGTCGGATCGCTGGGTGCTTTCGGATCGTCCGGGGCCAGCCGCGAGGGCCCGAGCGGACGCTGCGACGGGGTCTGCCGCGGCGGCAACGGCGGCTCCGCCGACAACTGCTGCGGCATCGCAGGGCCCGGACGCTGACGCGGCCAGTCGCGCACCGTCCGATCCAGCTTCGCGCAGGCCGTAGCCTTGGCCGCGCCGCATAGCACCCGGCTGACGTAAAAGGATTTCTTGCCGTCGCTGACCAGGCGCTGGCGGACCAGCGAAGGCGCCGCCGGATGACTGTCTTCGATCAACAGCCACTGGAACGCGCCGCGGTCGTCGGTAATGCGCAGCGCCGGCCAGCCCAGTTCGCCGCCGGACAACTCGCGGCCTTCGCGCCGCGCCCTGGCTATCAGCTCGACCGCACTGCCCTCCTCCATCGGCAAGGCATCGGGCAGGAAACCGTCGAGGCTGCCGTCGCGCGCGGCGGCGACTTCGGGCACCTGGGCCAGGGGCCAGACCTGGTCCCACTTGGCTTGGGCGCGGGCCTGCTGGGCGGCCATTTGTTCCGGCGAGGGTCGTACGAAGTCGACCGGCACCCGCACCCTCGACGGCACCGCCGCGCCATCGCGATATTCGGGAGTCAAGCGCCATTTCTTCGCCGTCTCCACCGCAGCGCGGTCCAGCGCTTCGTAACCCGAGTCGGTCTCGATCCAGACCTGATCGACCTGACCGCAGCGGTCGAGATCCAACACCAGGGTCACCGTGCCGGCGGCGCCGAAGATCTCCGTCGGATACTTCGGCGGCGGCCACGACTGCCCGCCGCTGGGGCAGCCGGCCGGCATCGGCGCACCGGCGCCCGCATCGATCGACTGCGCCGCGACCGGCGCGGCGAACAATACGGCCGACATGGCCGCAAAACTGCATACGAGTTTCAACACTGCCATTCCCTGCTCTCGCGCCGCGTCCTGCGGCGGGGGTATTGCAACACAGGCGCCGGGGCGAGGGCGATGCCGGCGAAGGCGCTCGAGGTCAACGGCATCGTCGCTCTGCGGCGCGTCCAATCGGCCGGAGCATCGTTATGTGTCGCCTGGGACCTTCTCTTGCTTGATCGGTACGGCGCGAAACCGTGAGGCCGCGGTCGCGGCTTACGCCGCTCCTACAGTGGTCCATTCGCCGTTGCCGTTGCTGTTGCTGTTGCTGTTGCTGTTGCTGTTGCTGTTGCTGAGATTTTGATCTGCTTTGCCGCTTTACCGGTCAAATGGAGACCCGGAGGGCGGCGCACAGGACGTGCGCCGTTTTTCGATAAGACAGGGACGTCTTATCGAAAAATCCCGGCGATAGCACCGCACTCGTGGCCTGTGCCCTTGCAAGGAGAGCCCTTTTCTTTGGTTAGCTTTGACCGAAGGGAATCCAGACGGACTTTTGGGCTCAGCAAAAGAAAGTAACCCGGCCGCGTTAGCGGACGGAAGCTTTGCTCTTGCTTGAGGCTTTCATACAAACAAGATCAAACGCTAAGAGCTTCCGCCACTAAAGCGGCGGGTCACTTTCTTTTGTCATAAGCAACAAAAGAAAGGTAACCAAAGAAAAATGCTTTTCTTTGAGTCACAGGCCCGCACGAGCGATGTCAACGCAGGGCTTTTTCATACGGGACATCCCTGTCCCGATGAAAAACGGCGCGCATCCCTGCGCGCCGCCCTCCGGGTCTTCTATCGCCTTCGCGAGGCTTAGACGGCGCACAGCAACAGCGAAGGCAAAAGCAAAGGCAAAGGCAAAGGAAGGCGAAGGCGAAGGCGAAGGCCATCGTCGAACGCCTAGACAAAGGCCAGGCAAGCGCAACTTCAGGCTTCGATCCGATGCAACCGCAACTGCAATATGGATCGCGGCCTCTTCGATGATCGGATCGCGAACACTCGCATAGCCCCAAACAAAAACGGGCGCCCCCATGGAAGCGCCCGTTCCGGTCGATCCGATCCCGTCACAACGCCCGATGCACCGCCTCGCCGAACAAGGCGGTGTGGTGGCTGCAGTCGTTCAAGCGCACCACGTCGAGCGTGTCGACACTGTCGCCTTCCAGCAGGTTCAACGTGGTCGGGGCCTGACGGAAGGTCCACAGCTTCGACAAGGGGATGCCGAGCACCTTGCACAGCAGGACGCGGTTGACCGCATCGTGCGCGACCACCAGCAAGGTGTCGTCGGCACGCAGGCCCTCGCAGGCACGGGCGAACGCGGGCCAGGCACGGTCGAGCACGTGCACGATCGATTCGCCGCCGGGCATCAGTACTTCATGCGGGGTGTCGCGCCAGGCACGCAGGCGGTCGCCGTCGCGCTCGCGGATTTCGCTGGCGAGCAGGCCTTCCCAGGTGCCGTGGGCGATTTCCATCAGGCCCGGATCGAACTGCAACAGACTCGCGCGCTCGGCGCCGAGGGCGAGCTCGGCGGTGCGGCGCGCGCGCGACAACGGCGAGGCGACGGCGCGGGTGATCGAAACATCGCGCAGGCGCGCGCCGAGCGCGGTCGCCTGGGCTTCGCCGACCGGCGACAGGGCGATGTCCTCCTGGCCCTGATAGCGGCCTTCGGCATTCCACGGGGTTTCCCCATGACGGGCAAGCAAAATCCGCATGATCAGACCTGCGCCAGCGAGAGGATACCGGGGGTCGCGCGCAGCAGCGCGAGCTGCTGTTCGTTGACCGGACGGTCGACGGTGATCGCCGCGCGCGCCTGGCCGTCGCCGGCCGCTCCCAGGGCGAAGTTGACGATGTTGACGCCGGCCGCGCCGAGCTGCGAGCCGACCGCGCCGATCATGCCGGGACGGTCTTCGTTGCGCAGCAACAGCACGTGCGCCTGCGGATCGAATTCGATCTCGACGCCGTCCAGGCGCACCACCCGTGGGCCGCGATGCAGGGTCGCTTCGATCTCGCGGGTGCGCTTCTCGCCGACCACGCGCAACTTCAGCAAACGGTCGAAACCGTCGCCGTCGCCGCCGAGGGTCTCGGCCACCGTCAGACCGCGTGCGGCCGCTTCCTGCAAGGCGTTGACCGGGGTCACCCGGCCCGAGGCGGTGCCGAGCAGGGCCGCCACCAGCAGACGCGTCAACGGACGCGTGTCGAGCGCATCGGTGCGGCCGGCATAGGTGATTTCCAGACGCGTCGGCGCCGGTACCAGGCGCGCGGCGAGGCGGCCCAGCGACGACATCAGCGGCATCCACGGGCCGGATTCGCGCGCGGCTTCGGCGGTCAGCGGCGGCAGGTTGACGCAGCCGGCGACCGCGCCGGTGGCGACGAAATCGATGATCTGGCGGGCGAGGATGGTGCTGACCGCCTGCTGCGCTTCGCTGGTCGAGGCGCCCAGGTGCGGGGTCAGGATCAGCTTGGCATTCGCGCGCAGCGCCGAGTCGGCCGGCAGCGGTTCGGTGACGAAGGTGTCGAGCGCGGCGCCGGCGATATGGCCTTCTTCGATCAGCTGCAGCAAGGCGGCCTCATCGACCAGGCCGCCGCGCGCGGCGTTGATCAGGTAGGCGCCCTTCTTCATCCCGCGCATGCTCGTTTCCGAGAGCAGGTTGGTGGTTTCCTTGGTGCGCGGGATGTGCAGGGTGACGACGTCGGCCCAGGCCAGCAATTCTTCGAGCGACTTCAGCGGCACGCTGCCCTTGCCGGCCGCGGACGCGGGCAGGAAGGGGTCGTGCGCGGCCACTTCCATGCCGATGCCCTGCGCCTTACGTGCGACCGTGCCGCCGATGCGGCCCAGGCCGATCACGCCAAGCTTCTTGCCTTCGAGTTCGAAGCCGGTGAGGCCCGCCTTCGGCCATTCGCCGGCCTTCATGCCGGCGTCGGCGCGCGGGATGTGGCGCGCGAGCGCGAACAGCAGCGAGATCGCGTGTTCGGCCGCGGCCAGGGTGTTGCCGTCGGGCGCGTTCATGACCGCGATGCCGCGTTCGGTGGCGGCCTCGACGTCGATGGTGTCGACACCGGCGCCGGCGCGGCCGATCACCCGCAACTGGGCGGCCTCGGCGAGCGCCTCGGCCGGCACCTTGGTCGCCGAACGCACCAGCACGGCGTCGACGCCGACCAGGGCCTGGGACAGGACCGCGGTGTCTTTGATCGGATCGGATACGACGACTTCCCAGCCCGCATCGCGGAACAGGGCCAGACCGTCTTCGTGAATGCCATCGCAGGCCAGTACTTTCATCGCAAGCTCCAGGTCGTAGGGGACAGACCACGGAGCACGACCGAGCCGGCACTACGGTTGGATCTCGCGCCCTCAGGCTGAAGCTGGGGCCACGATGCCGCTGGGTAGCGGCGCCGCATGAGGCGGCATCTGACACGGGTCGGGAGACGGGGCCGGCTGGCATGGGAATCCGCGACTGCCCGCGCAGCCTAAGTCAGCAGACCGCCGCTTGGCAAGCGCGACCGCGTTCATGAGTTCGACCGCCGCCTTCGCCCGGGCGCAATGCGTTTTGTGCATGAATTAGCAATTTGCGATTGCGCTTCGGAACCGCGTCACAAAGATACGAATCGAGTCGCGATGGCACATTGAGAAATCGCGACCCGGGTCCTAGCGTCGTTGCGCCGGCGTCCTGCCGGCATCCGAAGAGAGAACACCAATGCGCAAGAAACTCGCTCTGACGCTCGGCTTCGCGGCGCTTGCCGCGGTCGGCGCTGCAGTCGCTGCAATCGGACCCACCGGCCCCGGCCAGTTCTACACCTACTACGACGACAACGGCACCGTCGTCGGCTACTCGGCCATTCGCTGCGACAACACCCGCGAATCCTGGGGCAAGTTCACCAAGAACTACAGCGACGGTTATTTCATCTGCGACCCTGAAATCTGATCGATCCGGCGATCGCCGCCTTCCGTTTCGCCGCGGCACGATCCATGTCGCGCATCGGCACGGTAACGGTCGCCTCGTTCGTCCCGCATCACCGATCTGAGCGATCGGCGCACCGGCACGACACCGTCGAGCGTGAGCGACGCTTGGCGCACAGCGCGCCCGCACCATCGAAGATCACGCCACTGTCCGGCCCCGTGTCCGTCACCGCGCCGGGTATCCAATCTGCCTTTGTAAAGATGGGAGTTCGTCATGCGTAAATCTTTCGCCCTCGGTCTCGGCCTCGTCGCCGCCCTCGTCGCCACCGTCGCCCTCGCCCGCCCGCCGGGCCCGGACGAAATCGGCGAGTTCTATGTGTATTTCGACGCCAGCGGCAAGGTCGTCGGCCAGGCGCAGCTGAGCTGCGAGGGCGTCTACAGCGAGTCGGGCGTACGCACCGCCAGCTACAGCGTCGGCCACCTGGTCTGCAATCCGCGCTGATCGTTGTTTCGTATTGGGGAGAGGAAGGGCCGGTGTATGCCGGCCCTTTTTTTGGGGCGGCGAATCGGTGGAGTACGCGAGTCGATGCGCGGTTCGATCCGATCGTCGGAATCATGCGGCGTATGCGCGGGCTGCGATCGGTTGCGCCGCGAGCGAAGAAGTCCGCGGCGCGCTTGTGGCCGAAGGAAGTCCTGGGTGACGCCGCTCCTGCCCATGAGCCGAGGTTGCCGTCCAACGCGTTGCCGTTGCCGTTGCCGTTGCCGTTGCATTGATCTGCTTTGCCGCTTTTCCGGTCAAGTGGAGACCCGGAGGGCGGCGCACAGGACGTGCGCCGTTTTTCGATAAGACAGGGACGTCTTATCGAAAAATCCCGGCGACAGCACCGCACTCGTGGCCTGTGCCCTTGCAAGGAAGGCCTTTTCTTTGGTTAGCTTTCTTTTGGGCCAGCAAAAGAAAGTAACCCGGCCGCGTCAGCGGACGGAAGCTCTGCTCTTGCTTCATAGACGCGTCGCAAGACCGACACGACGCGGTCGCGACTTGCGTCGCTCCTACTCTTGAAGCGGCGACCATGACGTCCCAATCTCGCGATGCTCCCGGCTGGGGCCAGGGTAGGAGCGGCGTCCTACTGGATTTCCTTCGGTCACAAGCCGCGACCACGCTGCAAGGGTCTCGCGGCGCGTCCATCAAGCAAAATTAAGATCAGGATCAGGATCAAACGCTAAAAGCTTCCGCCACTAAAGCGGCGGGTTACTTTCTTTTGTCATAAGCAACAAAAGAAAGGTAACCAAAGAAAAATGCTTTCTTTTGAATCACAGGCCCGCACGAGCGGTGCTTCCGCAGGGATTTTTCATACGGGACATCCATGTCCCGATGAAAAACGGCCCGCATCCATGCGGGCCGCCCTCCGGGTCTTCTATAGCCTTCGCAAGGCTTAGATGGCGCACAGCAACAGCAACGGCGAGAGTAACCGCCGCAGAGTCACCTATTTCCCGCTCGCCGGAACCCCCATCTCCGCCAACAACCTTGGCGCCGGGAACACGTCCTGCAACACCCAACGCAAATAGCGCTGATCGACCGAGATCGTCCGCGTCAACGCCGGGTCGAACAACCAGCTCGCGCTCACCGATTCCCAGTTGCTGTCGAAGGCGATGCCGGCCAGCTTGCCCTGCCCGTCCAGCACCGGCGAGCCGGAATTGCCGCCGCTGATGTCGAGGTCGGCCAGGAAATTCACCGGCACCGAACCCAAACGCTTGTCGACGAGGTTGGCGCTGAAACGCTTGGCCGTGATCGCGTCGAGCAAGGCCGGCGGCGCGTCGAACGGCGGTTTTCCGCTGCTGCGCGCGGCGATTTCCTCGACGCGGGTGAAGGGCAATTGCTTGGCGCCATTGTCCTTCGTGTAGGGCGACACGGTGCCGTAGCTGATGCGCAGGGAGCCGTTGGCGTCGGGATAGGCCGGCTGGCCCAGACCCTTGCGGTAGTCGGCCAAGGCTTTCAGGTACACCGGCCGCACCGTCAAGGTCTCGCCGGCGCGGCTGCGGATTTCGCGCTCCATTTCCAGCATCGTCGGCATCACCGCGACCGCGAACTGGATCGCGCCGTCCTTGCCGGCGTCCTTGCTCTTCTCGAAGGTGGCGCGGTCGGCCTTGAGCCAGGTCGCGCGCTGTTCGGGGTTGGCCAGGCGCGACTTGCCGATACGGTCGAGGGCGCGCTTGATCGCCTTTTCGTCGTCGCCTTCCAGCCATTGGTCGAGCGCGGCGACGCGCTGTTCTTTCGGCAGCTTGACGTATTCGTGCAGCCAGTAGTTCTGCAACTGCCGGTCCATGCGCACGTCATAGCGGCGGTCGGCCTGTTTGAGCCGATTCTCGAACGCGCCCTGGTCGCGTTGGCGGTAGCCGTTCTCGCGTTGCGCATCGGGTTTGTCGCGTTCGATTGCCAGCCGGTACAGCTGGGTCGCGGCGCTGAGGGTGCCGGTTGCGTACAACTGGCCGAGCACCAGGTCGCGGTCGCGTTCGGCGCGCGCCTGCTGGCCGAGTTCGACCAGGCGTGCGTGCGCGGCCAGGGCCGCCTCGCCGCCCGCGCCCTGCTTGCGCAGCCACTCCAGCAAACCGGTTTCTTCGCTGCGCTTGGCCTGGGCCGCATTGGTGCGGCGGAAGCTTTCGATCTGGCTTTCGTAACTCTTGGCCGCGCCCAGCCAACCGCGCAGGGTGCCGACGTACTTGCTCGCGACCTCGGGGCTCTTGCGGCCTTCGGCTTCGATCAAGGCAGCCAGACGGCGGTAATGCGCGGCGACGGTCGGATAGGTCCAGTCGGCGTTGGCCTCGAAGTCGTCGGCCATGGCGTAGCGGTTGGTCATGCCCGGAAAGCCGGCGAGCATGACGAAATCGCCCGCGCCCAGGGGTTTGTCGGCGATCTTGAGCCAGCGCTTGGGCTGATACGGCACGTTGTCGATCGCGAACGGCGCCGGCTTGCCGTCCTTGCCGACGTAGGCGCGATAGAAGGCGAAATCGCCGGTATGGCGCGGCCACGACCAGTTGTCGGTCTCGCCGCCGAAGTTGCCGATGCTTTCCGGCGGGGCGTAGACCAGGCGCAGGTCGCGGATCTCGATGCTGCGCTGCAGTTGATAACGGTTGCCGCCGGAAAAACTGTACAGACGGCAGCCGTAGTCGGCCTGAGTTTCGCACTCGGCGACCAGTTGTTTCTCCAATGCGTCGAGCGCGGCGATGCGCGCGAGCGGGTCGGTCGCGGCGGTCAGCGCCGCCTGCACCCGCGGGGTGACGTCCTGCACCGAATCCAGCACGAAGATGCGTGCGTTGGCGCCGGCCGAGACTTCCTCGTTGTTGGTGCCGGTCTTGAAGCCGTCGCGCAGCAGGCTTTTCTGCGGCGTCGAATTGAGTTGCAGCGCGGCAAGCGCGCAATGGTGGTTGGTCAGCAGCAGGCCCTTGGGCGAGACGAAGCTCGCGGTGCAGCCGCCGAAGGGGACCACCGCTCCGAGTGGGTCGCCTTTCGGGTCGCTCAATTGCGCCAGCTGCTTGGACGTCGCCTTCAGCCCGGCCTGCTTGAGCTTGCTGGCGAGTTCGGGGAATTGCTGCGGCGTCCATACGCCCTCGACCGCCCGGGCGGCCCCATGCCAGGCCAGCGTGCACGACAACGTCCCTGCCATGGCCAGTGATCGGGCCAGCACCGTGTATTGCATCAAAGCGTCCCTTGGAAGGCGGGAGGTCGAGTCTAGCCCGGCTGTTTCTGCGAAGGCCATTCCGGATCCGTCGAAGCGCGGCCTGGCGGCGCTGCGGTTCGTCGCGCTTCAGCGTTGGCGCGCATGGACACGGCCGGCAATCTAAAAATTTCGTTAGTTAGGACGGATGGGCCCTGTCGACGATGGCGATGGCGCGGTCCCGGACGTGTGGGCGCGGTCGCGGCTCGCGCCGCTCCTACCCCCTGTGCATCGTCGCCCTGCAGAAACGCAAACGCCGGTCGGCGAACCGACCGGCGTTTGCGATTGCGGGTAGCCGTGGCGGTTTACTTCTTCGCCGGCACGCCCAGTTCGGTCAACAGCTGCGGCGCCGGATAGACCTCCTGCATGATCCAGCGCATGTAGCGCTGATCGACCGAGATCATCCGGGTCATCACCGGATCGAACAGCCAGTTCGAGCTCACCGACTCCCAGTTGCCGTCGAAGGCCAGACCGACCAGCTTGCCTTCGCCGTCGAGCACCGGCGAGCCGGAGTTGCCGCCGGTGATGTCGAGGTCGGACAGGAAGTTCACCGGCACCGTCTTCAGACGCTTGTCGCTCAGGCCGCCGTAACGCTTGGCCGAGATCGCGTCGATCAGGTTCTGCGGCGCGTTGAAGGGCTCCTCGCCGGTGGCCTTGGCGGCGACCTCTTCGAGCTTGGTGAACGAGGCCTGCTTGCTGCCGTCGAGCTTGGTGTAGGCCTTGACGTTGCCGAAGGTGATGCGCAGGGTCGAGTTGGCGTCCGGGTAGACCGCCTGCTTCTTGCTCTTGCGATAGTCGATCACGCCCTGCAGGTAGGCCGGACGCGCGACCAGGGTTTCGCCGTCGCGGGCCTTGCCTTCCTGCTCCAGGCGCAGCGCCGCCGGGAACAGCGCCTTGGCCATCTGGATCGCCGGATCGCGGCTCTTGTCCATGGCGGCGCGGTCGTCGTCGATCAAGGCCAGGCGCTCCTTGGTGCTGCCGAGCTTGGTCTTGGCCAGCTTGTCGAGCGCGCGCTTGATCGCCTTCTCGTCGGAACCGCCGAGCCAACGGTCGAGTTCGGCGATGCGCTCGCCGGCCGGCAGCTTGACGTATTCGCGCAGCCAGTAAGCCTGCAGCTCGCGGTCCATGCGCGGGTCGTAGCGGCGTTCCATCTGCTCCAACGCGGCCTTGATCGAGGGCAGATCGCGCTGCTGGTAACCGGGCTCGCGCTCGGCGTCGGGCTTGGCGCGTTCGACCGCGAGGCGGTACAGGGTGCCGGACGCGGCGATCACGCCGAAACGGCGCAGCTGCGAGAACACGGTGTCGCGCTCGCGGTGCGCGTTCGCGGCCTCGATCTGCTCGATCATCTTGGCGTGGCCGGCCAAGGCCGGCGCGCCGGCCTTGCCGCGCTTGCCGAGCCAGGCCAGCACGGCCTCTTCGTCGGCGTGCTTCTTCTTCGCCACGCCGATGCGCTCGAAGCCTTCGAGCTGGCCGTCGTAGTTCTTCAGCGTGTTTTGCCAGCCGCGCACGGTGCTGGCGTACTTCACGCCGATTTCCGGATCCTGCTTCGCGGTCTGCCCGACCAGGGCGACCAGGTTCTTGTAGTGCTGCGACAGGGTCGGATACGTCCAGTCCGCGGTGGCGTCGAACTCGGCCGCCAGGGCGTAGCGGTTGGTGCGGCCCGGGTAGCCGGCGACCATGACGAAGTCGCCCTCACCGAGCGGCTTGTCGGCGATCTTCAGGTAATGCTTGGGCTGATACGGAACGTTGTCTTTCGCATACGCGGCCGGCTTGCCGTCTTTGCCGACGTAGGCGCGGTAGAACGAGAAGTCGCCGGTGTGGCGCGGCCACATCCAGTTGTCGACTTCGCCGCCGTAGTTGCCGATGCTGCCGGGCGGCGCGTAGACCAGACGCACGTCCTTGATCTCGATGCGCCGGAACAGACGGTAGGTGCTGCCGCCGAAGAAGCTGTAGACCTCGCAGGCGTAGCCGGGCTCGGCCTCGCACTGGGCGATCAACTGCTTGCCGACCGTTTCCAGCGCATGGGTGCGGTCGATGGGCTCGACCGCCTCGGCGATCGCGCTCTTGATCTGCGCGGTCACGTCCTGGATCGAATCGAGCACGTAGATGCGCGAGGCCGGGCCAGCCGAGACTTCGTCGCCCGGAGCCGCGGCGTTGAAGCCGTCGCGCATCAGGTTCTTCTGCGCGGTCGAATTGAGCTGGATCGCGCCGTAAGCGCAGTGATGGTTGGTCACCACCAGGCCGCGCGGCGAGACGAAGCTCGCGGTGCAGCCGCCGAGCGAAACCACCGCGCCCATCGGGTCGCCGGTAAGGTCGGCCAGTTGCTTGGCGTTGAGCTTGAGCCCGGCCTGCTTCAGCGGCGCGGAGATCTCGGGCAATTGCTGCGGCACCCACATGCCTTCGACGGCCTGGGCCGTCGTGGCGAGGCCGCCCAGCGTGCCGGCCATGACCATGGCCGTAGCCAGTTTCGTGTAGCGCATCGTGTTCCCCCAGAAATGGACGCAGACAAAGTGGCCGAAGTCTAGCCCGGCGAGGCAAGCCTCGCTACGCGCAAACAGGCCAATGGCGCAGCGCAGGCGCCGAATTGGGCGGAAAACGCGGGTTTCGCGCCCGGCCGCCCCGCTCCGCGACGCCTGCTCCGGTCGTCGTCGCGACCGGAGCGTTGGTCGGGAAAGGGCGGGATTCGCCGGTAAAACCCCGACTTATTCGGCCGGCAAACGCATCTCGCCGAGCAGGTGCGGGGCCGGATACACCTTGGCCAGCAACCAGCGCATGTAGCGCATGTCGACGTGGATCGCGCGCTTGTAGCGCGGGTCGAACATCCAACTGGCGCTGACCGCTTCCCAGTTACTGTCGAAATTCAGGCCGATCAAACGACCGTTGGCATCGAGCACGGGCGAGCCGGAATTGCCGCCGGTGGTGTCGAGGTTGGTCAGGAAATCGACGGTCTGGGTCTTCAGTTCGGGATCGATGGTGCTGCCGTAATCGCCCTTGGCGATCGCATCGCGCAAGGCTTGCGGCGCATCGAAGGGTTTGACGCCGGTGTGTTTCTCGACGATGCCTTGCACCGTCGTCAACGGCCGATAACGCACGCCGTCGCGCGGGTCCATGGTGCTGACCGCGCCGTAGCTCACGCGCAAGGTCGAGTTGGCGTCCGGATACACCGCGCGCCCCTGCGATTTACGGAAGCCGATCAAGGCGCGCATATAGGCCGGACGCAGACGCAGCAGTTCGCCGTCGCGACTCTTGGTTTGCTCTTCCAACGCCAGGATCGCCGGGGTCAGCGTCGCCGCGGCGCGCAACAGGCTGTCGTCGGCCGCGGCCAGGGCCTTGGCGTCGGCCGTCATCGCCTGCAGGCGTACGGCCTCGTCGCCGAGCCGGGTGCCCGCGTACAGCGCATCGAGGCTGCGCTTGAGGCCGTCGGCGTCTTCGCCGGCGAAGACACGGTCGAATTCGGGCACGCGCGAGGCTTTCGGCAGCGCCTTGTACTGGCTCAACAAATCCAGCAGCAAGGCCTTCTCGACTTCCGGCGCATAACGGCGCTGCACTTGCTTGAGCCGGCCGGCGATCAGGGTTTCGTCGCGCTGCTGGTAACCGGTCTCGCGCTCGCCGTCGGGCTTGGCGTGCTCTAGCGCCAGGCGCTGCAGGGTCAGGGCCGCGTTCAACAACTGCGCCTGGGTGCGGATCGCGGTCAGCAGTTGATCGCGCTCGCGGGTCGACGCTGCGGCGTCGAGCACCTTCTGCGCCGCATCGATGTCTGCGCGGATCGTATTCGCATCGGGCTGCTTGTCGAGCCAAGCCAGCATCGCGGCCTCGTCGTCGCGGCGCACCCGCACAGCATCGCTGCGGCGCAGGCCGTCGAGTTCGCCCTGCGCGCGCTTGAGGGTGTTCTTGAAACCGGCCACTTGCGCCGCATAGCGCACCTTGGCTTCGGCGTCAGAGGCGGCGGCCCGCTCGACGGTCTTGATCATGCTGCCGTACAAGGCCACGCGCGACGGCAACTGCCATTCGATCTGCTGGGCGAACTCGGCCGCCATGCGGTGACGGAAGGTCACGCCGGGATAGCCGGCGAGCATGGCGTAATCGCCTTCGCGCACCGGATCGGTGGCGATCTGCAGATGGCCCGGCGGGCTGTAGGGCACGTTGTCGGGCGAGTAGTCGGCCGGTTTGCCGTCCTTGCCGACGTAGGCGCGCAACAGGGTGAAATCGCCGCTGTGGCGCGGCCAGACGAAGTTGTCGACCTCGTCGCCGTAGTTGCCGATGCTGTCCGGCGGCGCATACACCAGGCGGATATCGCGCAGTTCCAGCTGGCGGATCAGATAGAAATCGGTGCCGTAGTACATGTTGGCGACGCTGCAGCGATAACCGGCTTCGCGCTCGCATTCGGCGACGACGGCCTTGGTCGCCGCATCGACGGCTTCGTAATACGCGCGCCCGCGCTTGCCGCGCGCATCGGCGAGGATGCGATCGGTGACCTTGTCGAAACCGGTGGTGACCAGCACGCGGAAATCCGGGTTGGCCGGCAGCTCGGCGGCGCGGTCGGCGGCGACGAAGCCGTTGCCGATGAGGTCGCGCTCTGGCTTGGAGTTGTACTGGATGACGCCGAAGGCGACGTGGTGGTTGGTCAGCACCAGCCCCTCGCCGGAAACGAAGGCGCCGGTGGCGCCGCCGACCTTGACCACCGCGTTCATCGGCGCGCGGGTGAGCTCGGCGAGGTCGGCCGGGTCGCCCTTGAAACCGGCGGCGCGCAGCTGGCGCGCGATTTCGGGCAGCTGCGAGGGCATCCACATGCCTTCGTCGGCCTGGGCGGCGGTGGCGCACAGCGCCAGGGACAGGGCTAACACACGGGGGCGCATGGTCATTCCGGAACATTACGAAGCCGCGACGATAGGCCAAGCCGGCCGGCGCGGGCAAACCCCCGCCCGGCCCGGACGACATCGCCGGCGTATAATTCGCGTCTGTCTCCCGTGCGGCACGGCCGCAGCTCTCAGGTATCGATTCCCATGACGCAAACGATGAAGGCTCTGGTCAAGCGCGAAGCCGGTAAGGGCATCTGGATGGAAGAAGTGCCGGTGCCGGTGCCCGGTCCGAACGAGGTGTTGATCAAGCTCGAAAAGACCGCGATCTGCGGCACCGACCTGCACATCTACCTGTGGGACGAGTGGAGCCAGCGCACCATCAAGCCCGGCCTGGTGATCGGCCACGAATTCGTCGGCCGCGTGGTCGATCTCGGCCCCGGCGTGGTCGGCTACCGCCCCGGCCAGCGCGTCTCGGCCGAAGGCCACATCGTCTGCGGCCACTGCCGCAACTGCCGTGGCGGTCGCCAGCACCTGTGTCCCAACACCGTCGGCATCGGCGTCAACCGCAACGGCGCCTTCGCCGAATACATCGTCATGCCGGCCAGCAACCTGTGGCCGATCCCCGACCAGATCCCGAGCGAGCTGGCCGCGTTCTTCGACCCTTACGGCAACGCCGCGCATTGCGCGCTGGAGTTCGACGTGGTCGGCGAGGACGTGCTGATCACCGGTGCCGGCCCGATCGGCATCATCGCAGCGGGCATTTGCAAGCACATCGGCGCGCGCAACGTCGTCGTCACCGACGTCAACGATTTCCGCCTCAAACTCGCCGCCGACATGGGCGCCACCCGTGTGGTCAACGTCGCCAACCAGTCGCTCAAGGACGTGATGGCCGACCTGCACATGGAAGGCTTCGACGTCGGCCTGGAGATGAGCGGCAACCCTCGCGCCTTCAACGACATGCTCGACTGCATGTACCACGGCGGCAAGATCGCCATGCTCGGCATCATGCCCAAGGGCGCCGGCGCCGACTGGGACAAGATCATCTTCAAGGGCCTGACCCTGCACGGCATGTACGGCCGCAAGATGTACGAGACCTGGTACAAGATGACCCAGCTCGTGCTGTCGGGCTTCCCGCTCGGCAAGGTGCTCACCCACCAGTTGCCGATCGACGACTTCCAGAAGGGTTTCGACCTGATGGAAGCGGGCAAGGCGGGCAAGGTCGTGTTGAGCTGGAACTGAGCGCTGCGTATCGCCGAGCGATAGGTAACGCAAAACCGGTCACGACGAGGACGCCCCAGGGCGCCTTCGTCGTATCTGCGGGTAGCGCAGTGTGTCCGCATGCATCCGTTGCCGTTGCCGTTGCCGTTGCCGTTGCCGTTGCCGTTGCCGTGAAGAGCTTGGCGCAGTACCGAGCTAGCGAGAACACCTGGAGACCCGGAGGGCGCCGCACAGGACGTGCGGCGTTTTCCGATAAGACAGGGACGTCTTATCGGAAAATCCCGGCGCGGGCTGCGTGCTCGCAGGGGAGCTTCGTCAAGGAAAAGCACTTTTCTTTGGTAACTTTCTTTTGGGGCTTTGGCCAAAAGAAAGTTACCCGCACCCTTTAGGGAGCGGAAGCTTTGCACTTGCTTGTGGCTTGTAGCTTCTTGCGTAGCAAGATCAAACGCTAAAAGCTTCCGCCACTAAAGCGGCGGGTTACTTTCTTTTGTCATAAGCAACAAAAGAAAGGTAACCAAAGAAAAATGCTTTTCTTTGAGTCACAGGCCCGCACGAGCGGTGCATCCGTGGGGCTTTTTCATACGGGACATCCCTGTCCCGATGAAAAACGGCGCGCATCCCTGCGCGCCGCCCTCCGGGTCTTCGATTGCCTTCGCTAGTGCGCGATGGCGCACAGCAACAGCACAGCGACGTTCAACCGTTGCCGTTGCCGTTGCCGTTGCCGTTGCCGTTGCCGTTGCCGTTGCCGTTGCCGTTGCCGTGACGAGCTTGGCGTAGTACCGAGCTCGCGAGAACGCCTGGAGACCCGGAGGGCGCCGCACAGGACGTGCGGCGTTTTCCGATAAGACAGGGACGTCTTATCGGAAAATCCCGGCGCGGGCTGCGAACTCGTGGCCTGTGCCCTTGCAAGGAGAGCCCTTTTCTTTGGTTACTTTTCTTTTGGGCTTAGCAAAAGAAAGTAACCCGGCCGCGTTAGCGGACGGAAGCTCTGCTCCTGCTTGAGGCTTCTCAAAGACCAAGATCAAACGCCTAAAGCTTCCGCCACTAAAGCGGCGGGTTACTTTCTCAGTCATAAGCAACAAAAGTCCGTCTGGATTCCCTTCGGTCAAAGGTAACCAAAGAAGTTGCTTTTCTTTGAATCACAAGCCCGCACGTTCGTTGCCGACGCAGGGATCTACATACGGGACATCCCTGTCCCGATGAAAAACGGCGCGCATCCCTGAGCGCCGCCCTCCGGGTCTTCGATTGCCTTCGCTAGTGCGCGATGGCGCACAGCAAGAGCCATGGCCACAACCACAGCCGGAGCCAGAGCCAGAGCCGGAGCCAGAGCCAGAACCAGAACCACAGCCGGAGCCGGAGCCAGAGCCAAGTTCATGGCGTCAGCAACAGCTGTCGTTCCGCTGCTGGCCTTCGATAGAATCGGTGCCAACCACGCCTTCGTGGGCCATCAAGGAAGATCATGTTTCGCCGACTGTTTCTCGCATCGCTCCTGCTTACTGCTTCGCACTCGGCCGCCTCAGCAGCAGCCACACCCGCCTGCCCCGCCCTCAGCGACGTATCGACACCACCGCATTGCCTGGCCACCGAACACGGCTGGTTCTATGCCGGCAGCGAAAGCGAAGCCGCGGCCTATGCCGAGTACGCGCGCATCGTCTCGATCGAGTTCGCACGCACATTCGCACGCCCGGCGCCGTTCGGCGCGGTCGTCGCGATCGACTCGAACCAGCTCCTGCCCGAATCGACCAAGGCCGCGCTGAAGCAACAAGGCGCGCATTGGCTGCTGGCGTGGCTCGACACCGAGTACATGCGCAAGGAAGTGGAAAAGCAGGTCCGCAAACAGTTCAAACAGCAAAACCCCGGGATGGCACCGGCGAAACTGAACGCCCTCACGCGCGACTTCGCGCAACGCTCGGCCGATCGCTCCGACCTGCTCAGGCACGAGATCGGCCACAGCGTGTTGAAGGCCGCTTACTGGCCGCAGGAGGCGTTGGTCACCGACGACGCGCACTACGGCAGTTCGGCGCCGGACTGGCTGGACGAAGCCGCTGCCATCGCGATGGAAGGCCCGAAGGACACCGAAAGTCGCCGCATCCTATTCGTGCAGATGGCCGCAGGGGATCTCTACAACGCACCGCTTAAACCGCTGGACCAGTTCCTGGGCATGCAGCATCCGCGCAAATCCGACGCGGGATTGCCGGCTGCGATGAGATCGTCCAAGAACAACATTACCGTGGGCATCGGCAACCTCGACGACAACGCCGCACTGGTGCGCATGATCGGCTATTACGCACAGGTACGCGGCTGGGTCGATTTCCTCAGCGACAGCGCCAAGCCCGGCGTACTGGGTTCGATCGCCGAATCCCTCGCCGGCGGCAACGATTTCGAGCAATGGTTATCGCAGCATGCTGCCGAGTATGGTCTGGCCACGAGCCTGCCCGCGCTGCAGAGCCAATGGGCTGCGTGGGTGCGCAAGGGCCAGGCGCCCGGCAAATCCGCGCCGAAGTCCTGAGCGGTCGCGGGGCGGGGTCTGGAATAGAATGGCGGCTTTCCTCCCCATCGGAAGCCGCCCGTGTCCGACGCATCGAGCCTCACGCAGCACTACGCCGACACCCTCGACGAGATCCGCGCCCAGGGTCTGTTCAAGGCCGAACGCATCATCACCAGCCCGCAGTCGGCCGAGATCGTTCTCGAAGACGGCCGCACGGTGTTGAACTTCTGCGCCAACAATTATCTCGGCCTGGCCGATCATCCCGAGGTGATCCAGGCGGCGAAGGACGCGCTCGACACGCACGGCTTCGGCATGGCCTCGGTGCGCTTCATCTGCGGCACCCAGGATCTGCACAAGCAACTCGAGAAGACCATCGCCGATTTCTTCGGCACCGAAGACACCATCCTCTACGCCGCCTGCTTCGACGCTAACGGCGGCCTGTTCGAGCCGCTGCTCGGCGAGAACGACGCGATCATCTCCGACGCGCTCAACCACGCATCGATCATCGACGGCGTGCGCCTGTGCAAGGCCAAGCGCTTCCGCTACGCCAACTGCGACATGGCCGACCTGGAGAAGCAGTTGCAGGCCGCCGATGCCGCCGGTTGCAAGACCAAGCTGATCACCAGCGACGGCGTGTTCTCGATGGACGGCTTCATCGCGCCGCTCGACGAAATCACCGCGCTGGCGAAGAAGTACGGCGCACTGGTGCATATCGACGAATGCCACGCGACCGGTTTCCTCGGCGCCAGCGGCCGAGGCTCGGCCGAGGTCAAGGGCGTGATGGACAAGATCGACATCTTCACCGGCACCCTCGGCAAGGCCATGGGCGGCGCGCTCGGCGGCTTCACCACCGCCAGGAAGGAAGTGGTCGAATTGCTGCGCCAGCGCTCGCGTCCTTATCTGTTTTCGAACTCGCTGCCGCCGCACGTGGTCGCCGCCGGCATCAAGGCCTTCGAGATGCTCTCGGCCGCCGGCGATCTGCGCGAGCAGCTGGTCGAGAACACGCGCTATTTCCGCGAACGCATGACCGCGGCCGGTTTCGACATCAAGCCGGGCGTGCATCCGATCAGCCCGGTGATGCTGTACGACGCGCCGCTGGCGCAGAAGTTCGCCGCGCGCCTGCTCGAAGAAGGCATCTACGCGATCGGCTTCTTCTTCCCGGTCGTGCCGCAGGGCCAGGCGCGCATCCGCACCCAGATGTCGGCCGCGCACACCCGCGAACACCTCGACCGCGCGATCGACGCCTTCATCAAGATCGGCCGCGAGCTCGGCGTGATCAAGGCCTGATCGGTCCGGGCGCATGCGCGTCGTCCTGCGTCGCCGCCTGTTGCAGGCCGTGCGTACCGACGCGCTGGCGCGCCTGGACGACGGCGTCTGGCGCACGCGCTGCCTGCACTGCCGGCGCGCGCTCGCCCTGAGCGAGGACGGCGCCGCGATCGGCTCGGCCTCGCTCGAACACGTCGTGCCGAGCGCCTGGTTCGGCCGCCGCGCCGCGGCGGCCCTGACCGCAAGGGTCGGCGAGGATGCCGACGACCCGCGAAACCTCGCCCTCGCCTGCATGCGTTGCAATCACGGCAAGGGCGCCAGCCACGACGCACGCGGCCCGGGCGACGCGCGCGCCCATGAAGTCGTGGCGAGCTTGCTCGACGCCCGCCTCGCGCGATGGCGCGACGACGACGCGCCGTGCTAGTCCGACCCGACCAGCGAAGCCGCCTCGGCGGCGCTGAGTTCGCGCCATTCGCGCTTGCCGAGATCGCCCAGCAGCAGCGGGCCGATCGCGACGCGGACCAGGCGCAGCACTTCGATATCGAAGGCCGCGAGTAGGCGCCGGATCTGCCGGTTGCGGCCCTCGTCGAGCACGATCTCCAGCCAGGCATTCTTCTCGCCGACGCGTAGCAAGCTCGCCGATTTGGCGCGCAGGCGCTCGCCCTCCTCGATCACGCCTTCGTGCAGCGCGGCCAGCAAGGCCGGCTCCGGCAGCGTGTCGATCTGCACGTGATAGGTCTTGTCCGGCCCGAAGTCCGGGTCGGTGATGCGCGCCGCCCATTGCGGATCGTTGCAGAACAGCAGCAGGCCCTCGCTGGCCTTGTCCAGGCGCCCGACCGGCGCCAGCCACGGCAGGCCGGCGCCGTCGAAGCAGCGGTAGACGGTATCGCGGCCGCGTTCGTCCTGGGCCGTCGTGACCAGCCCGCGCGGTTTGTTGAGCATCAGGTAGATGCGCGGTGCGGCATCGACGGGGTTGCCGTCGACGGCGACGCGGTGGCGGCCCTGCACGATCGGAAACTCGGGATCGCGGACGATGCGACCGTCGACCGCGACGCGGCCGGCGGCGATCCATTTCGCCGCTTCGCTGCGCGAGCACAGGCCTTGCTTGGACAGCACGCGGGCCAGGCCGTGTCGGGGCGGAATCTTGCTCAAGGCGCGAGAGGGTTCGGGGAGTCGGGAACGGCGTTGCGGAGTCGACCGAAACGGCCTGCCATCGCGGTTCGCAAAAGCGAAACGGCCGCGAGCAATGCCCGCGGCCGTAAGCAGCGCATCGCGGTGGCGAGGCTTACTTCTTTTTCTTCTTGTCTTCGACCGGCGCCGGGGCCGGCTCGACTACCGGGGCAGCGGCCGGAACTGCGGCGGCGGCGGCGGCGGTGCCGTTGCCCTTGGCCACGCGCACGCCCTTGGCCTTCATCCAGGCGCTGAACTCATCGGCGGTCATGCGCTTGCCGCCCTGGCTCATATCGAAGCGCCACGGCGTGTTGTCGAACTGGGTCTTGGGCTTGTAGGCGGCCGGATCGTTGACCGAGGGCATGCCGGTCGATGTCGGCGTGGCCTTGGCGACGTTGCAACCGTCGAGACGGATGCGCAGCAGCACCTGGTCGACCGAGAGCGCTTCGTCGAGCGCCTGCGAGAGCACGCCGGTCGGCGCGCCGAGTTGATGCGAGGGTGCGACCAGTTCCGGCGAGATCGGTGCGATCAGGGTCGGCTGCACCGGCTGCACACGGGCGGCAGTCAGGGCCGCGCAGTTACTGGCGCCCTGCGCCTGCGCCGCTCCGGCGATGAGGAACAACGTCAATCCGGCGATGGCGTGGCGCATGACTCTCTCCCGTAGTTCTGCCCGGGCGCGAATACCCGGACGTCGTGCAAAGGCTATACGCCAGTGTAGGCGCGGGTGACGGATCGAACAACCGGCGCGATCGCCGGCGCGCCAGCAATCGTCGACCGGATTCACTTCGCACACGAGCGCCTGCCCGGGTCATCGCTCGATCCCCACGCGCCCGCATTCGTCGCGTGACGACGCCTTCACCGTCGCCGCGTCTGGCTGCGCACAGGTGCGGAAAAAAACGAAGCCCGGCACAAGGCCGGGCTTCGGATGTTGCAGTGCGGGTTCCGAAGAACCCGCGGGTGTCGCTTAGTTCTGGACGTTCAGCTCGGTGCGACGGTTCTTCGCACGGCCTTCCGGATTGTCCGAACCGTCTTCGTTGGTGTTCGGAGCGATCGGACGGCTCTCGCCGTAACCCACCGGACCCACCAGACGGCCAGCGTCCACGCCATTGCTGGTCAGGTAGTCGTACGCAGCCTTCGCGCGACGCTCCGACAGCTTCTGGTTGTACGCATCGGTACCCTTCGAGTCGGTGTGACCGGCAACCTCGACCTTCAGGTCGGGGTAACGCTTCAGGATCTCAGCCGCTTCGTTCAGGATC
>NZ_CP013141.1:1055601-1284335 GCF_001442535.1 Lysobacter antibioticus
GATCGACGGCAGCGTGCAGGGCATGGCGGGGGGCCAGACCGTGCTGACCGGCAGCGCCGGCACCAACACGGTCGAAGTGGCTGCCGGCGCGAGTCTGCTCGCCTCCGGCGACCTCGGCGACGGCGACGACGTGTTCGACCTGGCCGGCACGCTCGACACCGGCAGCGGCAGCCTGGCGCTCGGTAGCGGCGACGACCGCTTCATCGTCCACGAAACCACCGCCGCGATCGGCGCGGTCGAGGGCGGCCTCGGTAACGACACCCTCGAAGCCAACATCGGCGGCGGCTTCAACGTACCGCTGGGCAGCATGCTCGGCTTCGAATCGCTGGCCAAGTCCGGTGCCGGTGCGCTGCAGATCAACGGGCCGTCGGAGTTCATCAATGTCGATGTAATCGGCGGCCTGCTGGAAGTCACCGCCAGCGGCAGCGTGTCCGCGCAAAACACCACGGTCGCGGCCGGCTCGACCCTGAAAGCCACGGGCCTGTACACCGGCACCGCCGGCAACGACAGCTTCAGCTCCGCCGGCACGGTGATCGGCCGCTTCGAGTTCGGCGCCGGCAACGACACCGCCGATTTCCGCGGCGGCGACCTGAGCGGCCTGGTCCGCTTCGACGGCGGCGCGGGCGGCGAGGACCGGGTCAACTTCCACAGCATGACCCTGGACCAGAGCGACGTGAGCGCGCTGTCGAACTGGGAGCGGGTGGACTTGCTTACCGGCACGCACCTGACCTTGAACGCGCCGTTGAACCTCACCGGCGGTCTGCTGTCGATCGACGGCACCTCGGAACTGATCGGCATGAGCGGCGCCAACCTGACCGGCAGCGTGGCCAATTCGGGCCTGATCACGCTCAATGCCGCTCGCTTCGGTATCAGCGGTAATTACACCGGCGGCGGCGCCCTGGCATTGACGGTATCGCCGGGCAACCAGACCGCGGGCGGCCTGGACATCGGCGGCGACGTGCTCGGCACCACCGCGGTGAGCTTCCTCGGCGACGGCAGCGAGGCCCCGCAGCAACCGGCGTCGATCCGGGTGATCTCGGCACCGAACGACAACACGGCCACCGCAGGCGGCTTCACCGCGGCCAACGCCAGCGACGGCGTGGTGCGCTTGAACGGCAGCGTGTTCCCATGGACCTTCGACCGCCAGGGCGATGGCTGGTACCTCAACACCGAAGCCAGCGACATCCTGCCGGAAATCGGCGGCTACGCCGTGCTGCCGGACATCGGCCTGGCCGACATCCAAAGCAGCAACCGCCTGTTGTTCGAGCGCATGAGCGGCGTACGCGGCGATACGCCGCGCTGCGGCGCGGACCAAGAGGGCGCACAGCGTGCTTACGCATCGTTGCGCGGCGATTGCCACGGCCTTTGGGTGGCGGCCAGCGGCAGCGAACTGGAGATGGGCGCTAACCCCGGCTTCGCTTTCAGCGGCGACATGCTCGGCCTGTACGTGGGCATGGACGTGCTCTTGCAGGATCGCGAGACGCGCAGCTTCCGCGGCGGCGTGTTCCTGGGTTACCAACACGGCAACTACTGGGCCGACGGCGCCAATTCGACCGATCTGCAGGGCATCGGCCAGGCCCATGTGCGCGTCGATACGCCGATGGTCGGCATGTACGGCAGCGTGAGCTGGCAAGGCGGCACGTATCTGGACATGACCCTGGTCGGACAACGACCGGAGGCCCGCGTCGCCGTCGCCGACGGTTTCAAGCAAGACATCGGCGGCAGCAGCGTGACCGCGAGCGCGCAGCTCGGCCATCGCTTCCACTTGAGCAACGGCTGGACCGTGGAGCCGCAGTTGCAGCTCAGCGCCAGCGCGATGCAGTGGCAGGACCAGCGCGATGCCAGCGGCAAGCAACTGGTCATGGACGACGACTTGTTGGGCACGGTGCGCGCCGCGGTGCGCGCGGAGAAGCGCTTCGAGACGGCGGGCGGCGCACGCATCCGCCCATGGGCGACGCTCGGCCTGCAGGACACCGTGGGCGAGAAGGACGACGCCTTGCTGGTGGTACCGATCGGTTCGGGCACCCAGCCACAGGCGTTCCCGAACCACGAACTCGGCCTGATGGCGACCGTCGATGTCGGCATCGAAGCCGAGTTGAACGAATCGGTCAGCCTGTTCGGCGTGCTGTCCTACGGCGAAAGCCTGGAGGGCAGCGACGTCAAGCAGCGTCAGGCCAACCTGGGGGTGAGGATTCGCTGGTAAGGGCAGGGGCGGTGCACGCCTGAGGCTTGCACCGCCCGATGACGGCCTGGATGCCGGCGTCCATCTTGACCTGTCGCACTTAGGTCTCGGCTTTGTACTCGGGTCGCGGATGCGATGGCCGACGATCTAAGACTTTTCCCAATTTTGCGCCATTTAGCCCACTCCTAGTATTGCGCAGAAGCATTCCGAACGGATGCTGCGACGGCATCGAAGCGCTAGGACAGGTTCTTGAATTTTTCATGGCTCAATGAGTTGCGCGACGACCGCTGGAAACCGGCTCTCGATGGAAGTTGGTACTTGGTCATGCCGCTCACCGCGTTCCTGGATACCAGCGGCGTGCGCCGGGGCGACGGTTGGGATACGGTCTTCGACGCTTGGGGCCGAGAGCAACTGCGCAAGTATTCCATCGGGCCGGTCGCGACTCTCGACCCGTCGGGAGACCTGTGCGTGTTCATCTGCGCATCCATGGGGGACTGGCCATGGCCGGAACAGCTCTCCACGGACATGAGCCTGTGCTCATGATGAAGGCATCGCGTTGACGCCTAGCCTTAGAGTCGCCGAATTCGATTGAAGGCAGACGAGGCGATCTCCTCCTCTGCGACAGTGAACCCATCTTCGCGAGTGCGATAAACAGCGCACTTGCCTGCACCCAAGCGCGCTCTTCGCGCCTGCTTTGCCTGCGACCATTGGCGCCCTTCGGACATCCTTGGAAGTGCTGCTCGTTGTTCCCGACGTACTTGGAACTGACCAAGCTATTCGCTTCGGGATCCGCAAAGGCAGCGATATGGCGAACGGAAGCCTTTCCGCCATCGATTTACGCGACCCCATAGTTCGAGGATGCTCATGAAGATCACTTTGTTTTCCGCCGGCCTGGCCACTGCATTGGCCTTCTTACCCGCGCAGGTCGTGCCTGCGTCTTCGCCCGAGGCTGCTCCGGCGCTCATTTCGCGCGATCTGTTGTTCAGTAACCCGGAACGCACCAACGTCTCGATCAGTCCCGACGGAAAGTACTTGAGCTGGGTCGCTCCGTTGGATGGCGTGCTCAACGTGTGGGTCGCACCCGCGGGCGAGCTCGATAAAGCCAAGCCCGCGACCCACGACAAGGCCCGCGGCATCACCGGGTATATCTGGGCATACAAACCCGGCACGCTGCTGTACGTACGCGACAGCGGCGGCGACGAGAACTATCACGTATTCGCGCTGGACATCGTCACCGGCAGCGAGCGCGATCTGTCGCCCTATCCCAAGATCCGCGCCAGCATCGGCAACATCAGCCCGCGTCATCCCGAATCGGTGATGATCGGCATGAACGACCGCGACGCCAAATACCACGATCTCTATCGCGTCGACCTGGGCAGCGGCGAGCGCACATTGGTGCAGAAAAACGAAGGCTTCAGCGGCTTTCTCACCGACGAGGACTATCGCGTGCGTCTGGGCTACAAGCCCGCTGCGGACGGCAGCCGCGAGATACTGGCTCTCGGCGAGAACGGGCAATGGAGTGCCTGGGACCGCATCCCGGTCGAGGACGGCCTGACGACCAGGGCGCTGGGCTATACCGCCGACGGCCAAACCTTGTACTGGCTGGATTCGCGCGGCCGCGATACCGGCGCGTTGTTCGCGCAGAGTGCCGACGGCAAACGCCGCCTGCTGCTGGAGAACCCCAAAGCCGACATCGCCGGGACTCTGACCGATCCGACCAGTGGCCGGATCTTGGCCGCCAGCGCCAACTACCTGCGCGAGGAGTGGACCGCGATCGACCCGCAGGTCGCCGCCGACTTGGCGACGCTGAAGAAAATGGGCCCCGGCGAGGCTTCGGTGCAATCGCAGACGCTGGACAATCGCAGTTGGATCGTTCTGTATTCGGCGCCGGAAACGCCGAGCGTCTATTACCGCTACGATCGCGGCGAGCACGGCGGCCCGGGCAAGCTGAGCAAGTTGTTTTCGTCGCGGCCGAAGATGGAAGGCCTGCCGCTGGCGCCGATGTGGCCACAGGAAATCCGCTCGCGCGACGGCCTGACCTTGGTGAGCTACCTGACCCTGCCGCCGCAAGCCGATGCCGATGGCGACGGCAAGCCCGAGCGACCGGTGCCGATGGTGTTGAACGTGCACGGCGGCCCATGGGCGCGCGATTCCTACGGCTATGCCGGCACTACGCAGTGGCTGGCCAACCGCGGATATGCGGTGCTCAACGTCAATTACCGCGGCTCCACCGGCTTCGGTAAAGACTTCCTCAACCGTGCCGACGGCGAGTTCGCCGGCAAGATGCACGACGATTTGATCGATGCGGTGGCCTGGGCGGTGAAACAGGGCGTGACCACGAAGGACCAGGTCGCGATCATGGGTGGCAGCTACGGCGGCTATGCGACTCTGGTCGGACTGAGCTTCACGCCCGACACTTTCAAATGCGGCGTCGATATCGTCGGCCCTTCCAGCCTCGTCACTCTCATCGAATCGTTCCCGGCATACGCCGCTCCGACGCTGGAGGCGACCTGGTACAAGCGGGTAGGGGATCCGCGCACGGAATCCGGGCGCAAGCACCTGCTCGAACGCTCGCCGATCGGTCGTGTCGACAAGATCAGCAAGCCCTTGCTCGTCGGTCAGGGCGCCAACGATCCGCGCGTCACCCAGGCCGAGAGCGACAACCTGGTCGCGGCGATGAATCAGCGCAAGATTCCGGTGAGCTACGCGTTGTTCGCCGATGAGGGACACGGTTTCGCGCGCCCGGAAAACCGCAAGGCCTTCAACGCGCTGACCGAAGGGTTTCTCGGCAAGTGCCTGGGCGGACGGGTCGAGCCCATCGGTCAGGACCTGCAAGGCTCCAGCTTGTCGGTACCGCACGGCGCCGACGGCGTGCCCGGTCTGACCGAGGCACTCAAGACTCATAAGGCGCAGAGCAAGAAGTAACCGTTCGATCGATGCAACGCAGGGAAACGCTCAGTCATGGCTGGGCGTTTCCGTATCGAGCTTATCAATGCGCAGGCGGATGCCGCTCGTGCGAGGTTTGCGATGGTGCGCCCATGGCATGCGCCGCGTCGGGCGGCGTGATCGCGTCCAGTTCCGTCAGCAATAGTTGCAGCGGCGTGGCGCAGGCGACACCTTGACCGACCTGTACGTACTGATTGGCGGGATCGTTCGGTATGCGGCCCCTGATCGCGAACAGATAGTCGTTGTGCTCGGATGCGACGACATGATCGATGCTCCCCAGATTGGACCTCTGCGCCTCGCAAGCCAGCCCGGCGGCGAGGCACTGCAAGGTTTCCGGCGCACGGCCGCGAAGCTCCGGGTCGGGGTGAGTTTGCAGCGCGTTCAAGGCTTGCAGGTACAGCGGATGTTGCGATTGCGGCGCGCTGGAAGATGTTTGTGGCGGATCGGGTTGCTGCGTCGAAGCGAATTCTTGGTCGACGCGCGGAATTTTCGGACTTCCCTGGCTCAGCCTCGGCGACTCGTCGTCGAATTCGCGTTTGCCGAGCAGGCTGCCGATGCCGATGCTCGGCCCAACATCGTCGTTGAGCAGCGAGGCGATCCAGCGATCCGAAGAATCCGAGAGTTCGGGCGACTGCGGGGGCGGGCGAGCCGAGACCGGCGGCGATCCGGGAGGCGGACTGAACGAGAGCGGCGCTTCATCATCCGGATTCCACTTGGCGGAGGTCCTCGGCTCGGACAGCGAGTCGCCGCCGAGGCCGGGACCATCGCTACGGCGGACGTGTTCCAACATTTCCAGCCACAGGGGGTCGCGGAACAGTGGCTCGGGATCGAGATAGCTTGGAACCGGCGGCGTTTCGGTTTCGGTCGGACCGATCGCCGGCTCCGGCACGGGCGCATCGATAAAAATCGGAGCGCCGCCGGGGCTGAGATTTACCCCGCTAGCCGATAGGGTCGCGCTATCGAGCTGAAGCCGGGACAGTTGGACGTGTATCGGCGAGCTGGCGGCTTGATGGATTTCCTCGATCGCCATGGCGGCGTAGTAATGCCGATAGTCGCACGTACCCGCCGGGCCCAGTTGCGTACGCTGCGGTAGAGCGTCGAAGTAGCGCTGCGATATTTCGGCGACGGCCTCGGTGCTGGGCGGCATGCTCAGGTCGGGGTTCAGAAGCCCCGCGATCTCCTTCTTGAACTCGTGCCCCAGGCCATCGGCGCTGGGCTGGAAGTAGTACTCCATTCGACCCGGCATCGACACCGCGATGTCGCCGGCGCGGGGCAGGTCGTTGCCGCTATTTTTCTTGACGATGTCCAAGTGCGCGTTCCAACCGGCGATCTCCGCATAGGCTTCGTTCTCGCGCATTGCTTGCAAATAGAACCCGACCACCTCGGTGTAATCGTAAGCGCTGTCTCCCGCATATAGCGTCGCGAATCCGATATCGGCGTCGATACGCGCATGCAACTCGGCAGCCAGGAGACTATGTTCCAGTTCATGGCCGACGATCCAGGCCGCTGCCGCGCCGCCCTCGGTATGAGGCCTCGCCAGAGCCGCCCCGCATAGCGATATCACACGGTCCGTGTGGGTATAGCCTCCGCCCAAAGTCGATGTCGCCGGCAACAGAGTGATCGCGGTCAGTCGCCCCTCGCTCACGGCCCTTCGCAACTGCTCTTGCAGGTGTGGAGAATCGGCGAACAGCTGTTTGAAATTGGCGTACTCGATGGTCTCGGTGCCGATACCGTTGAGGTCGATCCTCTCGAGCAAGCTGCCGACGTCCTGCTCGGTTTCGTTTTCGGGCTCGTGCACGGGGCGCTCCGCTGGTCGACGCTCTAGTGGATACGTGCGGCAGCGTTCCGAGAGGACGCGCTGGACCGTCAACAAGCGTGTCGACCGTCACAAGTCAGGCAGATTGCCGGCGGGCTCGCAGCCGCGAGAGCCGGGCGGTCCAATCTCTATAGCCCGGAGCGGTCGAGCAAGCTCGCCCAGTCTTGGCCGGGGCAGTGGCCGGGCGATCCCGGACAGAGGATTCGCCGGGACGTGCAGGGCGGCCAAGGCCGACCCCAGCGCTGGGTGCCTGGGTCCCTGCAAGGATGGCGGGAGGAGGGGAGGGCTGCGGCATCGACCGCCGAACAACACTCTCCAATGGGGGCTTTGCACCTGGAGCTTCGCGCTTGGGATGGCCGCTCTTGCCATTCCTCCCCTTTGCATAAGGGGGCCGGGGGGATCTACTTTCGCCGTCGCCTTGGTCGAAAAGGCAAGTATCGTGATGGCGACGGCGCGTAGTCCGCCGACGTCTCAACTTCCGAGAGAAAGCATCCATGGAGAAGGTCGCTGCGAGTCTGGTTTGCGCATTGGCGCTTGCGTGCGCAATGGCGCCGGCGCTAGCCAATCAGGCGGAAATGGCTGCGCATGCGCGAGCGATGAACGACATCGCGGCGACTCCACCGTGTTGCTACGGGGGAGACGACGAAGATCAATGGCAAGGCTACGAGCCCAACTTCTCGGCCGAGGATCTGCAGGAAATGCTCCACAGGTCGAAGGTGGAGGAGGCGGAAAGCCTGCGCAAGCATCAGCAACGGATGGCGCGCGACTCGGACTACCGGGCCTTTTTCGACGGGTTCTGGAATTTCAGGCCGGCCGCGGATAACGCGCCAGGACAGTACTGCGCTGCGCGTTTCTATCGCGAGGGCAGCAGCATGATGATTCTGGGCCCGGGCGGCGGCTCTCCCTATGCCTATTTGGCGCTGTACGGACGCGGCGTTCCTAAACCCAAGTCGGCGCAGAAGTTGACCGTCCAACTGCACCAGACCGGGGAAGAGCGCCAGACCGTCGAGGTGTTCAACTTGCCGATGGCGGGCACCGGCGGGGACGGCATGCTGCTGATGGCGGTGCCGAGCATGGACGCACTGCTCGAGGGGATGCTCGACCAGCATCGATTCGAGGTCTTCGATCGCAAGCACGAAAACGTGCTGTACATCCTCGAATGGACCGGAGGCCTCGCTGCGCGCGACAAACTGCGCGCCTGCGTCAACGCCAAATAGAGATTCGGTCGCCAGCGGCCAGGCCACCGCGCCGACGGATCATTCCGTCCGCGTTTCCGGGGGTTCGCCATTGCGCAGTGCGGTCTGCCGCGCTTCGAGGCGGCGGATCTTGTCCTGCGCCTCGGCGATCACTGCTGGCGGAGCGCCGCTTGCGCGCGCTCGGTCCAGCAACGCCTTCCACTTGGGCAGTTCCTGTTCCGCCGCCATCAAGTATTCCTGGCGAAGCCGTCGCTGGCCTCGCAACTCATATTCGCGATAACGCACGGGGTCGCTGAGTTCCCATGCGGTCGCGCCAGGGGCCTGCGATTCCGGCACCGGACGTTCGATCGGTGGGGCGCGATCGTCGCCGTGCTCGCGCGCTTCGGCCATCGTCTGCCAAGCCGGCAGCGGCTGCGGCGGTATCGAAGCTGCAGGCGCTGGGTCGAGCTCCGCCGCTGCAGTCGATCCAGCCCCTGCAGGTGTCTGCCCTGACGGATCGGCGAGGGCAGAGGTCTCCGCTGACGGCGGGCGTGCACCGGGTGCGCCTGGCCTAGCCAGCCACCACGCCGCGGCGCCGACCAGCAGCACGGCAACCGCAATCGGCCATTTCATAGCCCCGACTCCAGCAGCTTCGGGGCGGTGCGGACGCCCAGTGCCGCCGGGTTGACCTCGATGCGCGCCTCGGACAGAAGGCGCGCCCTCAGGCCGGCGAAGTTCGACGCGGCGCGTTGACGCGCAATGGCCTCGCTGGCAGCAAAACGCACGGTTTCGCTGTCGGGCGGGTGCAACCCGGTCACGCGTTTGTCCACCTTGACGATGAACCAGCCCGGAGCCGCCGTTCCCGCCTCCGGCTCGCGGATCGGAGGCGACGCCGGTCCCGGCGGCTGCGCGAAGGCAAGCTGCGCGATCCACGAACGGCGAGCGGCATCGCTGTCGACCCATCGCGCGACGCCGCGGCGCCGCATCACGTCCTCGAAGCGCGCGCCCTTGCTCAGCTGGTCAGCGACGGCCCGCGCCTGAGCCTCGTCGACGAAGCGCATCGACCGCATCGCCACCTTGTCGGTGCGCGTGAATTCGGCCTTGTGGCTGTCGTAGTACTTGCGAATGGCCCCGGCTTCGACGTTGCGCCGCAAGCGTTCGACTTCGGGGCTGCTGTAGTGCGTGTCCTCGCCGCTGCCCAACAGGCGCGCCAGGGCATTGCGGCGATTACGATCCGCCACCAATTGCCGAAGCTGCTCCACGCCGGCGACGCCCAGGCCGCTGTTCTGAGCGGCCCAGCCCAGCGTGAAACGGTCGCGAGCCAGTTGCCTGGCCTGCTGCATCGCGAAGCCGGCATCGAACCGATACAGGGCGTCGCGCCCCTGCACATCCTGCCGTTCCCAAACGTCGTACAGAGTGATGCGATACGACTGCGCGCCGACGCGGCCGTCGATCAAGGGCAGGTCTTTCAACTTCGCAGCGCGCGCAGCCGGCAGGCGGTCGTCCAGGCGCAGCTTGCCGCCCCTGTCCAGCAGGGCGACGAGGCGCTCGCGGGTCAGCGGATGGCGTTTCACGATATAGCCTTCGGCCGGCCCCATCGCCTTCGCCAAGGGCTCGCGAAAAGCCGCCTGTAAAGTCGTCGCGAGCGACGCTTCGACCGATGCCTGCGGTGAAAATCGCACCCGCTCGCCGGCAAACAACTTCGCTTCGTCGTAGCGGCGCCGCGCATAGCCGCCCAACACGCGATCCTCGGCCGCGGCCGTTACGACCTGCGAAGGCGTGACGCCGGGCTTGTGCTCCCGCACCACGCGCAACAGCGCATCCAGCGCAGCCGTAGACAAGGTCCAGTCGTTCACCCGCAGCGCGCTGCGCGGTTCCGACAGCACCCCGTCGATCGGCACGCCAGAAGCCGCGAGCGCTGGCGCACAGCAGAGCAGGGCGGTGACCAGCCCTGCCATCAACCCCATCGCCGAAGACGGCTTCACGGCGATAGACGTTCCGCCGCGCGGTCGAGCACGCGCACCACCATCGCGATGGCACGCGGCACCGTCTTGCGCGACACCTCGAGGCGGTCGGAGTACGCCGTGGACGACAGCGCCAGCGCGCCGTTCTGGTAGGTATAGGCGCCGAGCTGGTGTATCAGCGGACGCACGTCGGTGGCGGTGGCCGAGAGTGCCGGGATATCGTTCAGCGCCAGCTTCACCAGCGCCGGGTCGTTGAGCTTCTCGGTGTAGTAGTAGTTTTCCACCCAACCTTCGTAATCGGAATGGTGGTTGCCCGAGGTCGACCAGGTGTGCTGCGGCACGCTGACGTCGGTGGTGTGCAAAATGAAGCCCAGCGACTGCGCGGTCGGGCTGGAGAGAAACTGCGTGAACCAGTACTGGCCGAGATTGGAGATCGGCTGGAACGGCATCTTCTGGAAGTCGGCGTACATCGACGCGCTCGAGCTGCTGCCGATGCGGTACTTGCTCTCGGTCACGCCGTAGGTGTTATAGCGGCTGGTATCGCCGAACCAACCCTTCATGCCGCCACTGCCGTCGTCCAGATGGTCGTTCCACAACCAGTCGGCGGCCAGGTTGTCGATGTCGCCCTTCATCGCGCTGCGCTCGTAGTTGTAGCCGCCGTAGGTGTTGCCGTGCACGTCGCGGCTATTGGCATGGTCCTGAAAGTGCCAGTACGAGGTGTAGTTGACGAGAGACGAGGTGGTGCCCCACAACGGCGCCTTCACGCAGTCGCCGGTGATGGCGCCGCAGAGGTAGGTATCGGAGAAATCGTCGACATCGTAGGCGCCCTGGCCGATCGCCGCGGCGAAGGTGTCGATGGTGTAGCCCGCCGCCTGGACACCGGCCAGCAACCGGTCGTAGTTGGTGATGCCCGGATTGGCCTTCATGAAGGCCACCGCATCGAGGACGATGCGGCGATGGACCTCCTGCTTATGCGCCTGCGCAGCGGCGCTGCTCAGCAACAGGGCGGCGGCACAGGCGACAGCTGCAGTGTGACGAAGAGCACGGGATAACACGGGCATGGCCATAATCTCCGGGCGAAAAATTGCCCGGAATAATGAGCAGCGCACATGACAGCGCTGCGTCAGGTTCCGGCGCCCGAGCCAAGGCCCGAAGCAATAGAGACCTCTGTTATTCTGCCTTCACGGAATGGGCTAGGGGGCTCCATGAAAGCACGGATAGCTTTGCTGTTGTTGTTCGCGGTGGCCACGCATGCCACGGCGCAGTCGTTTCACAAATGCGTCCAAAACGGCGAAACCATCTACATGGACGGACCATGCGATACGCCGCAGCCCGGGGACGGCATCATTCGCAAATGCGTCGATTCGCGGGGTGAAATCACCTATCAGAACGAAGCCTGTCCGGTAGGGCATCGCGAATCCAAGACACGGTCTTTCGTGCCCGATGCGCCGCTGACTGCCCGGCAAAAAGAAGCTGCACGACTTCGTGCTCAACGCGCCCGCGCCGAGTCCGCTTATCTGTCCCGAATTGCCGGCACCGACGGCTATCCCAGGCCGCGCCCGCAAGGGACACGGATTACGGCGGGTTCCGGCGGCAGCGCGTGCGAGGACATGAAACGCATGCGCGATGCGTATCTTGAGTCGGAACAGGGCCGGCATACCGGCTACGACGGGCGCAGAGCCTGGAATGATCGCGTCTACGACGCCTGCAAGTGAAAAGGTCCTGGCAATCAGCTAACCGACGGATGACCACGCACGTGAACGGAGAACGAGGTGGCTGAGATAAACATTCCTCGCGACGAGCAAGAGGCCCTGCGATCGATTGATGTGCGAGCGCTGGACAAGGCGATTGATGCGTGCCTGGACGCTCGGCGCATCAGTTCAACATTGCGGGAGTACAGGCTGGGCAGTTGTGGTTTGTTTGTCGCTGCCAAGCTTCGCGAGTTCGAGACCGCATTGGCAGAGTACGCCGGCGCAAAGGCGCCTAAGAAGGTAGCTGCCACGGAGAGCCGTGCGCGTAGAGCCGGTAGTGTGCTTGAAAACGCCGTCCAGCAAATGCAGCACAGGATCGATACGCAAGAGCAGGAGGGCCAACTCTTCTTCGTCGACGATCACATCATACCGCCGAGTCACTTTAGCCAGCAGTTGACTGTGCTCGTGCGCTACCGATGGCGCCACACGATCGAAGCCGAATGGACCCACGGAAGCATCACGTTTTCCCACGTCCATGCCCCCCGACCGGACTACACCGTCGCGCCTCCCAAGCGGAAGCCGAGTAAAAGCCAACAGGAACGCGATCAGCAGGAGGAACTCTGGCGGCAGTGGGCTCACCTTATGAGACAGGGGCTCTTTTCGTTAGTCGAATATTTCCGGGAGGGCCTCGATGGGGGGGCGATTCCAAAGACGTTCCAGGCGAGAGCGGACGACTATAGCCGTCGCCTCAACAACTTTAGTTGCAGGTTTTGGCTCGAGCCTGCAAAGACCAAAAGTAGCACCAAGACGGAGTGACCTAGCTGTCGGCACGGGAGGCGGGATCCACGCCGACGCCGGCGACGGAGTCGGCATCGGACCTGGCGAAGTCCTCCCAAGCGACCTGCCGACGAAACGGCCGCGAAGAGAGTCCGCTCTGAGTGCCATCCATTTGGCTAACAGGCTGTTGGCCAAAAGAGGCCTGCGGCTGTAGAGCCTGGCCAGACCAGCAATGCGAGCGGCACATGCGACGCGTGGATTGCCCGGAAGTGGTGTTTGATTTGCGTCGAAGGACTGTGAGCATGCCAAGGAGACCACGGACCCAGCGCATCAGCCGCGACCAGTATCACTTCGCATAATGCCTATTATGTTCTTACGAAGTTGCGTCGCTGGCTGGTCTCGGCTCGTGCGTCGTTTGCGCGCTTTACTAGCTCTGCCAGGCCACTACATGGCGACTTGGGAGTGCTGGCGAACAAACGCCCCTGCGAAATCGATTGAAACTCGATAAACGGTCTTCACGCGGCGGGCTGGGACTTACCGCCGACTGATGAGCGTTAGCGACGGCCTGAAGGCGCTCGCGATACGGGTTGTAGATCGGGCCATGGCGAGCAACGAGGCGACACTCCCCATCCGAAATCTCGTAGCGCGTGCCCAGCTCCGTCACGCATGTGCACCTTTCGACCTGGTGCTCGCGGTTGCCATCGGTGCCCGCCTCTGCCGCCATGCACAGCAATTGCGGATCGGCATTCGTCTGAGGTCATGCCCCAATGCCGGCCATGCAGCTTCCACAGCCTGATAACGCATCGAACAACCGGGGGCAGCCGCGATTACCAATTCCGTCGACTGTCTCCATCGGCTGACTTGCCTGTCCGCAGCCAGCGGCTTGCCCCGTTAATAAGGGCAAGGGCTCAACGCACAGCCTTTGCCCAGGGCTGTGCCATGTACTTCATGCTCAAGGACTACGCCCGGAATGTCGTACAAGGCTTTCATCTCTTATAGCCATGCCGCCGATGGGAAGCTCGCCCCGGCGGTGCAACGAGCCCTGCATCGTGTGGCCAAGCCGTGGTACCGGCTGCGCACCATGCGCGTATTTCGCGACCAGACCAATTTGGCCGCCAGCCCTCGACTCTGGACCTCGATTGAGTCGGCGCTGAAAGAGACCGAATTCTTTCTTTACATGGCATCGCCTACGGCCGCCCAGTCGCCCTGGGTGCAGAAGGAAGTGGATTGGTGGCTTAAGAATCGATCCCCGGAGCGATTTCTGATCCTCCTGACCGAGGGTGATATCGCCTGGAGTGAGGTCAAACAAGACCTGGACTGGACTGCGACCACCGCGCTGCCGCAGCAAATGGCAGGTGCCCTCGCCGAGGAGCCGTTGTACACCGACCTCCGCTGGGCAAGAACCGAGAATCAGTTGTCGTCACGTCATTCGCGATTTCGAACTGCCATTCTTGAACTCACCGCTACCCTCCTCAATCGACCGAAGGACGAACTCGATGGCGATGATGTTCGCCAGTACCGGCGAACCAAGCGACTGGCGTGGGCTGCCGTCACTGTCCTGGTGGGCTTGCTGATCGCAGCCATTCTGGCTGCCTACTTCGCCACGCAGCAAAGCAGGCTAGCTACATCGCGCGCGCTTGGCGTGCAGTCCCAAGCCGTGCTGCCAACCAATCCAGAACTATCGCTGCTGCTGGCGCGAGAGGCATTGCGGTTCAAGGAAGATTCCCAGGCCAAGTACTCGCTCCAGCAAGCCTTGGTGAAAAATCCATTACGAACGATCCACATTGCGTCGGAACGGCCGGTGTTGGCGAAATTTTTCGGCGGCCCGGATCTCCTGGCAGTTGCCGAGCCAGGACAACGCGTGAGCCTTTGGGATGCCGCCACAGCGAAGCGCCTGAGCGAGCTTTCCGCCGAGGTGCTTGATGAGTTGATGCTGAGCCACTCCGCAAAGGCGTCGCTGGTTGTGTTGCAGGCCAAAGGCGCCAGCTTCGCCCTGCATGACAGCAAGACGGGCCGGGTTCTGGCGGAGCTGCCGGGTAGTTCCGCGCGGGTCGGTGGGGACGGCAGGGTTATCACCGCAACACAGGGGACCAGGATTCGGCAATGGAGCACCGCTCCATTGCGGGAGCGTAACTCCATGGTGTCCCTACCTGCCGGCTATGAGTTGCGCGATGTCAGCGCTGATGGCGGCCTGCTGTTTCTCGCCGAAGAAGGAGGCACGGAAGTGTCTCCGGGAGTTATCGTGCACGCCCAATCGGGAGAGGCGCTGGCTACGCTACCCGAGCGTGTCTTACGTCACGGGGATCGTTTTAGCCCCAATGGTCGGTTGCTCGTGACGGAACCGATGGACGACTCGAATATCGAACTACGGGATGCGCGGACCGGCCGGGTGCTCAGGACGCTTGAAGGATTCGACGGCGACGACATCGGCTGGACGACGACGATAAAGTTCAGTCCCGACGGAAAGCTCCTTGCCGCGGGCAACCGCAGCGGGGACTTGCATATGTGGAAGGTCGACACGGGCGAACTGGTCGCCAGCGCCACGCACGGAAACCGTGTGAAAGAAATCGAGATCAGCCCCGACAGCCAGATGCTGCTTTCGGTCTCTTGGGACGGAACGGCCTGCCTGTGGGATCTCGACAGCGTGCGGTGCATCGCAGTCCTGGGCGGGAAGGGAGACGAGGTCTGGGATATCGGATTTTCCCCGGACAGCAAGCGTTTTCTGACCACTCATTCGGATGGAACCGTACGCGTGTGGCATCGGGAAACCTGGTATCCACAATTGCTATTCCCAGCCGAACGCGCAGCGCTGAGCGACGACGGGCGGTTTGCGCTAAGCGGCGGCTTGCAGGTTAAATCGGGTACCGACGAAAGGACACCCCTTCGGCTCTGGGATGCCGAACGAGGCAAGCCGCTGGCTTGGCTGGAAGGATCTGTTGACGACGTCGAGAGCATGGCCGTGAACTCGCCCGGCTCGCTGGTAGCCGTGGCTTGGGCCCAAAGGGCTGTACGCCTCTGGAATGCGCGCACCGGCAAACCCGCTGCACAGCTCGGCGCGGCATCCGCCAGTAGCACGGCCCTGGCGTTCAGTATGGACGGTAGTCAGCTGGCCACAGGCAGCGAGGACGGAAAGGTCCGGTTCTGGCGTACAGCCGATGGCTCCTTGCTAGGCGGCTGGCAAACACGCCACGACAGAGTCACCGGCCTGTCCCTTCATCCGGATGGAGAGCGGGTAGTGGTAGGAACCATGGACGGTTCCGTCCAGGTCAGGCACATGCCATCTGGAAATGTGTTGATGGAAGTCAAACTCCGTGAGGAATACCCTGCAATAGTGGCGTTTAGCCCGGACGGGAATCTCCTTCTCGCAGGCAGCGCCAACCTTGCGCAAGTCTGGGACGTCAACAAAGGGATACGCGTGCAGACTTTCGCTCACCCGGATGACGTCTGGAGCGGCGCATTCAGCTCCGACGGGCGCATGGTGGTAATCGGAAGCGGCTATTTCCGGGCAAGTGGAGACCCACCGGAGGACGGCAATGCCGTGCATGTTTGGGACCTGCAAAGCGGTCGGCTGCTCCTGAGCTATCGTTCGCCGGGCCGCCATGTTACGGCGGTGACCTTTGCGAAGGACGACGTCATTGTCGCGGCAAGCGGAGATGGGACCGTTAGACGGTACGCTTGCGAGATCTGTGCGCCGCTGCCTGCCCTCATCGGATTCGCCTCATCCCGGACGGCTAGAAGCCTGTCCGCACAGGAACGCGCTCAGTTTGTCCCCGAAAGCGTACTAGGAAGTTGGCTGAACAATCTCGCCGCACTTGGGAATTCACCACAACGCTGACGATCGACTCGTCGAAGCGTTCTCGCACCTGAAGCAGGCGGCACTGGCCGCAATACCTCACTACTTATCGAGCTGCTCGGCCCGTTCGAAGCGCGCGATCGCCGTTTCCATGTGCCCCTGCCTCGCAAACTCCTCCCCTTCTTGCACGAGGATGGGGGCATAGATCTTGCTCGCTTGCTTGCCCGGGTCATGGAGGCTTGCGTGGCCGCTTGGACGACGAGCTCACCCGCCTTCTTGACCCGCTCGATTTCTTGCGCCGGATCGAAGCTGGTACCAGGGTCAATTTGGCGAACTCTACCGAGCTCCGCGAACGCTGCCCTCACATCGGTTCTATTGGCTTGTCGCCGGCGAAGTTACACATGCCCCGCTCCGCACCGCATGAAGCGCGATCCCTTCGTTGGCTTCATAGCAGCCTTCCCCACGCAGGCGCGGCATCGACGCCGAGCCACCGTGATGAACGCCGATCACCTCCCACTGCGAGTTAAAAACCGGACTTCCCGAGCTGCCGGGGTCCGTCGGCGTACGATAGTGAATGAGGCGCCCATCGTCATCGATGTCCAGCAACAAGCTGTCATGCAGCGAGATTTGCAAGCCACTCCCCAGCGGATGGCCAACGACGTAAGTTTTAGCCTTCTGACCGACCAGCGGCAGCGCCCTCGCCGTTGCGAGCCCCGAAAACTCGGTCGTGGTTTCGGTCAGACGCACGATTGTCACGTCGAGACTGTCCCGGCGCGCGCATCGCATGCCGAGGCTTCCGGGGGCGGAGGTGAACAGCACCTCCGCTATGCGGTGAAATACCGGCTGCGGTGCGCAAGCGCATTCCACTTCAAAAGTAACCAGAGCATCGTTCGGTCGGATCGCGCCCGCGACTTCCTCGCTGATGACGTGCGCGTTGGTAATGAACACCGGCTCGCTCCCCCATGCTGGATTGATATCGGCGCCCGCCACCAGAAATCCGGTGCCAAGGCGCTCCATGCCGCGCTTGGTCACGCAGCCGATGGAGCTGCACGCGGAAACCATGCGTTGAAGCATGGCCAGGCTGAAGCCGGATTCGCCCGCGAAGTTTTTTTCTAGCTCCGCCGGACGCTTGGCGATCTCCTCGGTAATCGCCTGTACGCGGCCTGGCGAGATGGAAACCCTCGCTTCGGAACGCAGCACATATCGCGCGATGATCGTTGCCAGCCTGTTTGCGCATTCCGGCCCCGTGCCGAGCGCGCTGCCCTGCCATATCTCGCGAAGTTGCCGCTCGTAGCTTTCGACATGGAACGGCAGCGTGCGGGGATGGTGAAGGAAACGGTATAGCCAGAATTCCGCCGACTCGCATTCGCCGAGCGCGAGGTAGGTTTCTGAAAGCGTGGAGCAAAGCCACGAATCGCCAGGATCATTGGCATAGAGGGCGAGGAGACGTTCGCAAAGGACTTGCGCCATTTGCTTCGGCGATACGGGGCGAGGCGGCAATCCTTCCTTGAGCTCGCGGCTCATCAGCGCAATGGCGTTGATGGCCAGCCAATAGGGCTTGTCCCGCTGCGCATGAAACTGCTCAAGGTAGCGATCGGTAGCCTTGACCAGGCTGCCCTTGTTTGCGCGCGACACGAAGCGTTGCTTGTCGATACGCCCCAGCAGGCCTTGGTATTCCACGATTTCGGACGCCGCGTCCGCGGATGCTCCAGGCGCCTCGGCTGCGGACAGGGCTTTGTGTAGAAGTCGCTCGGCAGCATCGAGCCCGGAGAGGTCAATCAGTGCCTGAGCGTGGTGTTTGGCGATTGTCGGATCCAAGCCGACGCACGAGTACCAAGCCTCGCCCAAGCGTTGCGCATGGTAGAAATGGCGGTGCGCGTTCAGCGCGCGCATCGCATGCCTTAGTTCGTCGACAGTACGGCGCCGTTGGCCGTTTCCACATGAGGCGATAAGCAGATCCACCGCCGCTGCGAGCTCCCATGGTGGGGCGGAGCCACAGTTTCCCTCCGCGAGGGAATCGGCGATTTCTAGCAGCGCATGGCCCCCCATCGCGTGCATCAGCTATTGGCCCATTGCTGCTATGAGCTGTTCGCGTAAGCGGGAGCCTGCCAGATAGTGCGTAGCGCTATGTCTCCAACGCCCCCAATTGGATTCCTTGATATCCTCAACGCCCTTCCCGCCTGCCCCGGCATAGTCATTTGCGAACCGTGGGTCCGCGCCGCAAATCGGATCGAGCGGATCGTAGATGTTGATCCAACGATCAAGACGGGAGGGCGGGAAGTCCGGCTTGCTGCTTCCCGGTGCGCGCAATTCGTCCTGAACCTCCTTTACTCCCAGGGGCGATCCGAGCGTAAGTAATGTGTGGACGTGCGGGCAGTTATCGCAGTTTCGTATAACGTCATACGCCACTATCGTGCCCATGCTGTGCGAAACGATGATGACCCGGTCTGATTCCTCGCGGGCCGCATTGAGCTTATCAAGCAACCGCGTGCGGAGTTCCTCCCGAACCTTGAAGCGACGTCCGTCTTGCCGGACGTATTCCTTGTCGAACAGATAGTAGTAGGCCTCCATCGCTGCGGCACGCACGATGGCCTGCTTGACAGGGGCCGGCAACCAACTCGCGATTTCGTACTCCGACGCCCCCTCGAACGATGAAACCGGATTCGCGACGGCGACTGGAGACAGCGCAAGTTGCGCGCTGAATTTCGCTTCCAGACGGGTAACGAAGAATTGCTCTTCGTCGGTTAATGACGGCATTTTTCCGGGCAGATCTTCCATGCCCGCGACTTCCGCCGCTATCTCAGCCTCCCCCGCATCCGTTGCAGACTCGTAGTAAGAAGAAAGTTCCGTTTCGTAGTCAGTACCGTAGAAGACGTCCGCGTAGTACCCGAAGTGCTTGGGAATGCCGCGGTTGTCCAAATGGATGCCGGAGTTGGGCGGTGCGAAGACGCTTGGCATCGGATTGTCGCGGGACAATGCCCACATCCAAATCTCCTCGAGCTTCTCTGGCGCGGGCTTCTTTGCGAGCCCGTGAACGAACACCACTGCCGCATCCCTTTTCATGCGCGCCGCTCCCTAGAACCCGGCCATGACTCCATAGCGGGTACAACGCGGGCGGCAACTCATGGCGGCCACCGCGCATAAACCTGAATCGACGGGGCGATGCAAGATGTTTACGGCTGTTCGCAAGCTCGTACTAGGCGTTCCTTGCAAATCAAGGGCCTGCGTCGACCGCTATTTTCCCGGGCGGGCATCGTGACTCCTGAGTTGGCTGCGCGCGCTCCCGAGGTCCCCGTGAGCACTCGCCCGCCATGCCGACCCGACTCGTTACAGTCGAACCGGAAACCGATTTATGCAGAACGGCGTGGAAGTCTTGGGTGACGCTTGCGCGCGGGATTGGACGGATGAGCGGCGGTCGAGCTCTGTCTGCCGCGATCTGCTCGAACGACCTCCGGACGCGGCGGATCGACTGCAACAAAACGGAGGCCTCCAATCGGAGGCCTTTCTCATGCTGCGACGTTCCATCCGCTCCGGGCGAATCTATTGGCGGACGTCGACCGACATCACCTTCTGAACGATCTTCCAACTGCCCTGCACCTTCAGGCACGACAGCAGGTCGGTGAAGTGACGCGGCGGCATCTGAAGCTTCAGCTTTATCAGGGCGAGATGCTCCGAAACATCGATCGCGACGACCTCGTCCTTGCGCTCGAGGCCGAGTTTTCGCGGGGCGGTCGCATTGCGCACGCCGGCCAGCCAGGTCTCGATCGGCATCACATTGACCTCGCCGTCGTCGCCGATTCTGGTTACGGCACTGAGGGGGTGAAATATCGTCCGGAACTGCTCCGCGTCCATGTCGTACGCGGCATCGAAATAGACTTGAGCCAAGGCTCGCAAGGTGTTTTCAGCGTCTTCCATAGATTTAACTGCCTGATGTCGGAGATTGCTGCGGAAGCGAGGACGACGGGCCCACGCTTCCGCTCTGGGGCGTGCTCTCCCGGTCGCCACATGAACGACTTTAGATCGCGCCCACATATGAGTAAATTGCGAATACCCATATAGGACTCATGAGCTGATTTCATGAAGAGCGAACTGAATGACCTCGCGGCATTTGCCGTCGTCGCCACTGAGCGAAGCTTCACCAGGGCTGCTGCGCGGCTTGGGGTCACGCAGTCCGCGCTGAGCCACACGATCCGCGGCCTGGAACGTCGGTTGGAACTGCAACTGCTCGCCCGCACGACCAAGAGCGTGGCGCCGACCTCCGCGGGCGCCGCGCTCTTGAAGACCCTCTCGCCTGCGCTCGAGCAGATCGATCGGGCGCTCAACGAGGTTCGCACCGCTCGGGATCGGCCGACCGGCCGGCTTCGTCTTGCCGTCTCGAAATCCGCCGCCGTGTCGGTGCTGTTGGCCAAACTGCCGGCGTTCGCCGCGGCCTATCCCGAGGTGGTGCTTGATGTGTCCACCTGCACGGGCCCGGTGGATTTGGTCGCAGGCGGGTTCGATGCCGGCATCCAGCTGGAAGAATTCATTCAGAAGGACATGATCGCCGTGCGCGTGACCCAGGAACTACGACTGGCCGCCGTCGCTTCGCCCGGGTATTTCGCGACGCGCAGCCGTCCCCTGAAACCGCGGGACCTGAGCGACCACCACTGCATCGGGTTGCGCCTTCCGGGCGGGCCGTACCGATGGGAATTCGAGAAAGGCGGCACGCCCGTGACGGCGACCGTCACCGGGCCACTCGTCGTCGATGACACGAGCCTCGCCATCCACGGCGCCTTGGCCGGTGTGGGCATCGCGCTGGCCTATGAAGATCAGGTGGCGGGCTACATCGACGAGGGCAAGCTCATCAGAGTGCTGGAAGATTGGTCGCCCTCTTTTCCCGGCTTCTTCATCTACTACCCGGACCGTCGCCATCAATCGGCGGCGCTCTCCGCCCTGATCCGCACGCTGCGCCTAAGCTAGCGCCGCTCCGCGGCAACGCCAGCCACTTCGTCCGTCGTCATCGCCATAACCGCGAACAACATCCAGGTGGTGTGCGGAATCCACTGCTCCACCCAGCGCCATTGCTCGGAATCCGGACCAGGCGCGAAGCTGATGCCGGCACCGGTGTCGCTGCCCGGTGCACCGGTAATGCCGTTGGAGATGCCGCCCACGAACATTTCGCCGGCGCTCTCCAGCACGGTCGGCGGATTTTTCTTGCCGAAACCGTAAAGCATCGAGATGCCGTAGGGGTTGCGGCCCAGTGTCCAGTCGAGCTGGCTCTGCGCATAAGCCGCTCGATCGGCGGACAGGCCATATCCGGCCGTGCCATGGTCTGCCAGTTTGCGGCCGCCGATGACCATGGCCGCGCTGAGCGATGCCAGGCGGGCGCTTTCGCCCTGCCACCAGTAGCCGGTTTCGTTGCGATGCGGAATGAAGAAGCCTTCGAGGATCTCGCCTGCGGCCTTGCCGTCCTGGGTCAGCTGGAAGCGCTGGCGGGCGTAGCCATAGGGGTTGGCGACCGCGTTGGTGATGGCCAGTTCGTGCTTGAGCGCCGAGCCGATGGCCTCCAGCACACGCTGACGACGCCCCCGCTCCGGTTCGATATCGACATAGGCCGAGAGGCTGATCACCGGCAAGCCGGCCTCGGCCGCGTGGTAGTACGGGCGGCTGCCGCCGTCGCTGACGAAACCGCCGTCGGCCTGCTGTCGTGCGATCAGGCTGGCCGCGCGCTCGCGCGCATCGTCGAGATAACGCGAGTGGCCGGTGGCGTTGTGCAGTTCCACCAGCGCCATCAACGCGGTGTAGTCGTCGATGATGTTTTCTTTGCCGTCGGCGCCGTACTGCGGGTTGAACTTGCGCAGGTGCGCGTAGGCACGCTCTGCATCGGCCAGATATTGGGCACCGTCGAATTCGCCATGGCGGCCGGCTTGCTTGGCCAGCATCGAAGCGCGCGCCAGCGCCGCGATGGCCATGCCGCCACCGGCGCGAAAGGCCGAGCGATACAGCGTGGTAAAGGTACCGGCCGAGCCTTCATAGCCGGTGACCATGCGCTCGACGCCGGGGGTACCCCATTGGTCGAACACGGTGGTGTAGAGATAGCCCTCCGCATCGAGGATGCGATGCAGATAGTCCGCGCCCCAGAACGCTTCGTCCTCGACCTGCGTCTGCAGACCGTGGGCGGCGAACAGCGCTTTGCGCGCATGCGCGCCATAGGCGAGCACCCAGGCCGCCATCGAGGCCTGCTGCGGATTGAAATGGTTGGCGTAGCCCAGGTGCGACAGGTATTTGCCCTTGTCGCCGCCGGCATCCTGCCAGCCGCCCCAGACGTTGACCCTGCGCGAAGTTTGGAAGATGCGCAGGTTGCGGTCGGCGTCACCGGTGTGGCGGCTGCGCTTAAAGTAGCCCAGCAGCTGTGTGCCGGTCGTGGCGAAGACTGCGTTGTCGCGCACCAAGACCGAGGCCGACACTGCGCGCTGCTTGCCGATACGCACTTCCACTTCGTACTTGCCGACTTCCTCGGCATCGGAAAAGTCGACGCTGAAATAGCGCTTGCGCGGGCCCCATTCGGCAAAGGGCTGCAGCGGGCGCAGATCGCCTTTCTTGATCGGCTGGCCATCGCGCAGCACGGTGTAGCTGCCCTCCCCGGCCTCGCCCGCAAATTCGACGACCACCCGCTTCGGCCCCAGCCGTTCCAAAGCCACCTGGTTGATCTGTACCAGCAGCGGCTGTTTGGGCAGGCTCACCGACACCGAGGTCTTCGGCTTGGTCGCCGGCGCCGTAGTCGCTAGCTCGGCCGATGCGGCACCGGCCACCTGCAACAGACTGGACAGCGCGATCGTCAGCGCGGCCATCGCTTGAATCGCGTTCTTGCGGGCATGCGGCACACAGGTCATCGGCACGGTTCCGGATAGACTGGCCACCGCAACTTAGCCATGTAGTCGGTCGCCGTCAATAAATACTTCACATGGATGTATGAATAATACGCACTCCCCCTCCCCCTCCCCCTACGCTCAAGCGGTTTCAACGCCTATGAATATCGGCCGCGGCGCCACCCAGCAATCCAGCGCCCCCTACAACCGCCGCCTGGTGCTGGATTTCATCCGCCAGCACGGTGCGGCTTCGCGCAAGGACATCCAGGAAAAGGTCTCGCTCAGTCCGCAGACGGTCGCCAACATCACCAATGAGCTGGAATCCATCGGCCTGATCGTCTCGCGCCGGCAAAAGGATCTGAAAACCCGCGGCCAGCCGCCGATCGCCTTCGAGATCAACCCCGACGCCGGCCAGTCGATCGGCATCAGCCTGGAACCGGGCCGCGCCTCGGGCGCGCTGGTGAATCTATTGGGCCAGATCGATGCTCGCTGCGAGGTGCAGCTGCAGGGTTGCGATCGCTCGCAGCTGCTGGCCGGCCTGCTGGAACTGGTGGCCAAGCTGCGCCGGCAAGCCAATGCCCGGCTGTGGGGCATCGGCGTGGCCCTGCCCGGCCCGCTCGGCGACACCGAACTGAGTTTCGTCGGCCCCACCGCGCTGGAGGGCTGGAAGGATCTGTCCATCCTCGATCAATTGCAGGAAGCCACCGGCCTGCCCCTGTTCCACAGCGTCGACAGCGTGGCGGGCGCGCTGGGCGAGACTTTGTACGGGGTCGCCCGGCACCTCGACAACTTCTTCTACCTGCACCTGAGCATGGGTCTGGGCGGCTCGTTGATCGTCGCTCGCAACACCTACCGCGGCGCCGACGGCAACGCCACCGAGATCGGCCACGTGCCGGTCGTCCCCGGCGGCACGCCCTGCTATTGCGGCAATCAGGGCTGCCTGGAGCGATACCTGTCGCTGCATTCGCTGGCCGAGGCGCTGGGCCTGGACGACGGGCAGATCCGTACGTCGGATTTGCTCGACCGGCTGGACGACGCTGCGGACCAACCCCTGCAACAGTGGTGCCAGCAGGCATCGCAACGACTGCGCGATGCCATCTGCATGATCGAGAACATGCTCGACCCCCAGACCATCGTCATCGGCGGGTCGGCGCCGCAGAAGCTGGTGCAGCGCCTGGTCGATCTGGCCCAGCCATGGCACCGCTCGGTGCGCGGCCGCCCTGCCCCGGAATGGCCGCGCGTAATCATTTCCCAGCGCGAAGAGGACTGTTCGTTGCTGGGCGCCGCCGTGCTGCCCATCCATGAGCTGCTCTCGCCGCGCCTGGAAGGCCTGCAAAAAGACGATCTCGGAGAGCTGCAGACGGCCGAGCTGCTGGGTCACCGCCCGGCGGCCGGGGGGCGTCGAATTTAATTATACTTCCACTGGATATTTTTATTGACGGGGCCGAATTGGGGTGGCTATAGTCGCCCCCCATGAAGCTCGATCCGCCACAACTAAGCCCACCCCAATTCAGCATCGTCGGCGATGTCAGCGTGGACCTGGTCCTGGGCACGCTGGACGGCTGGCCCAAGATCGGCACCGAACAATTGTTGCCGCGCAGCGAGCTGCGGGCCGGCGGTTCGGCGGCCAACTCCGCCCTTGCGGCCCGCCACCTCGGGCTGAGCCCGCATCTGATCGGCGCCATCGGCGACGATGACCTGGCCCAGTGGCTGCTGCTGCAGCTGGCGGGTATTCGAGTCGAACTGCAGACCTGCGCCAGCGACACCACCGTATCGGTCGGGCTGATGCATGCCGATGGCGAACGCACCTTCTTCACCAGCTGCGGGCATCTGCAGCATCTGACTCCGGACTTCGTACTCGAACATCTGCCGCAGGCATCCCCCGGCAGCATCGCCCTGTTCACCGCCCCCTTCCTGCTGCCGGGCCTGCGCGAGCACTTCAGCCAGTTGCTGGCCGAGGCCTCGAACCAGGGCTATCAGGTCGCGCTGGATACTGGCTGGCCGCCGGAAGGCTGGACGCCGCAGGTGCACCGGGAAGTCGAAGGCTGGCTGGTCCATTGCGACCATCTGCTGGTCAACGAGTTGGAGGCGATGAGCATCGCCGGCATCCACGACGACAGCGGCGAGGACCTCGAGCTTGCCGTGCAACGCGTCGCCCGCCTGCTCAAGCCCGGCGCCCATCTGATCGTCAAGCTGGGCGCCGCCGGCGCGTTGGGTCACGTCGATGGCCGGAGCATCCGCTACGCCAGCGAAGCGGTTTACGACATCTTCGACACCGTGGGCGCCGGCGACAGCTTCAACACCGGCTATCTGGCGGCACGCCTGAGTCAGGCCCGCACCAACCAGGCCAGCCTGCGCGACGCGCTCGCGGCCGGCTGCCGTACCGCTACTGCGATCCTGCCCCGCTTCCCACGCAAGCGCATCGCCGCCGGCGAGCTCTCCCATTGCCTGCAGCCGCAATCCTGACCCGGAGCCACGACCATGAAGCAGCGGCCGATGATCGTCAGTTACATCCTCCTGATCTGGTTCGCGATCTCCTTCATCACCAATCTGATCGGGCCGCTGATGCCCATCGCCATCCAGGATTTCAAGCTCAGCCTGACCATGGCCGGCTTCATGCCGTTCTCGTTCTTCCTGGCGTATGGCTTGATCTCGATTCCGGGCGGCATCCTGATCGAAGTGCGCGGCACGCGCTTCACTCTGTTTACCGCCTTCGCGCTGAATTTCATCGGCGCCCTGGCCATCGCCGTGATGCCGGGTTACGTCTCGGTCGTGGCCGGGCTGTTCGTCATCGGCTTGGGCATGGCCCTGCTGCAGGTGGTGATCAACCCGCTGATGCGCACGGCCGCCGGCGAGGAGCACTTCGCCTTCTTCTCGGTAATGGCGCAGTTGGTGTTCGGCCTGGCCTCCTTCCTCAGCCCGCTGGTGTTCAGGCTGTACATGCAGCGCCCCGGTGTGGAAGGACAGCCGCTGGCCTGGCTGACGTTCTACTGGTACTTCAGCGCCGCCTTCGTGCTGCTGGCCCTGCTCAACTACAAGTTGCCGCTGCCGGCGGTGGAGCTGAAGGAAGACGAGCGCGCGGGCAGTCGCGAGGCTTATCGCAGCCTGCTGCGACGCCTGGATGTGCGTTTGTATTTCCTGGCGATCGTCGCCTATGTCGGCACCGAGCAATCCCTCGCCAACTGGATGTCGCAGTTCCTGCACAGCTACCACGGCATGTCGGCCACCGAGCAAGGTGCGATTGCCGTCAGCCGCTTCTGGGGCTTGATGTCGCTGGGCTGCCTGGCCGGCCTGGGCCTGCTGAAACTCATCGACTCGAAGTGGGTGCTGGCGATCTTCTCGACGCTCGCCATCGCCTGCCTGGCCTTCGCTCTGTTCGGCCCCGCGAACGTCTCTCTACTGGCCTTCCCCGCCGCGGGCTTTTTCCTGTCGGTGATGTTCTCGGTGATCTTCTCGCTGGGATTGAACTCGGTCCGCCAGCATCACGGCGCATTCTCGGGAATCTTGTGCACCGGCATCCTCGGCGGCGCCATCGTCCCGCTGTTGATCGGCGTCATCGCCGACCACTTGGGCCTGCGCGTGGGCCTGTCGCTGGTCTTCATCCCTCTGCTCTACATCCTCAGCGTCGGTGCCTGGGCCAGGCCACTGGTGCGCAACCAGACCGTGTATTCCGCGAAAAACACGGCCGCCTCGAACACGTCCGCCTCGCCCTGATCGGGCAATCGCACCAACCGCTGCGCGGGTCTGTAGGCCCGAGTCGCCGTACAACCAGGAGCCCAGAATGAAAAAGCATCCCAGCGATGTTCGACCGACCGGCATCGCCGTCGCGGTGGCCGCGGTATTGATCGGCTGCGCAACCGCGCCGGTCATGGCCCAGTCCAGTACGGCCGAGGACGACAAGCAGGTGAACACCGGGCAAGCCGACGCTGGCGAAGCCCGAACCACACTGGAGACCGTGCACGTTTCCGCCACCCGCATCGAATCGGACCTGCTGAAGACGCCGGTGACCGTCACCGCCGTCACCCAGGAAGCCCTGACCCGCGAAGGCATCCGCGACGTACGCGGCCTGTCCGGCAGCATGCCCAATCTGCAGATCGCCTCCGGCCCGGATTCCGGCGTGCAGGTCAGCATCCGCGGCATCGGCGCCAACAACTTCACCGAGATCGGCGACCCGGCCGTTGGCCTGCATGTGGCCGGCCTGTACTCGCCGCGCCCGCAAGGCGCGCTGGCGCTGATGTTCGACGTCGACCAGGTCGAAGTGCTGCGCGGCCCGCAGGGCACGCTGTTCGGCCGCAACTCCACCGGCGGCAGCATCAACATCATTCCGGCCAAGCCGCGCTTCGATTCCAGCTTCGGCAGCACCGAGCTCGAAGTGGGCAGCTATAACCTGCGCCAGCTCAACCTGATCCAGAACATCGCGGTGAACGACCGCTTCGCCCTGCGCCTGTCCGCCACCAAGGTCGAGCGCGACGGCTGGATCGACCAGCAGCAGGACTTCACCGACGTAAATATCCCCGAGCGCGGGTTCATCGCCGACGGCATCCCGGACGTGGACCAACGCCGCAACGTCAAGGTCGGGCGCGACGAGTATTACTACAACCGCGACGAATGGGCGGTCCGCCTGGCTGCTCGCTTCGCTATCACCGATAACGTCGAGTGGCTGCTGGCCTACGAGAAATTCCAGAACTCCGGCGCCGGCCAAGTGGGGCTGAAAGACTGCAAACAAGCGGCCGGCACCCGCTTCGCCTGCCAGGGCGGTAAGTGGGACGTGAAAATCAACGTGCCCGGCAAGACCGACATGTCGATCGATACGGTGCGCTCCAACCTCAACTGGTTCCTCAGCGACAGCAACAGCATCGAATACAGCGTGGCCTTCGCCACGCAGAAGCGCTCGCAGATCGCCGACGACGATGGCGGCTACCACGAGATCCCCTCGCAGGTGACCGCCACCTTGCCGGTACCACCGACAGGCGACTGGGGGGTGTGGCCGGTGCGCGACAACACCTCCATCACCCTGGACTCGAAGTACAAGTCGTTCGTGCATGAACTGCAGTTCAAGCATCAGGGCGAACGCCTGAAGCTGGTGTCGGGCCTGTTCTGGATGCACGAGAAGAACTCGATCGACTATGCCCAGGAAATGCTGGTCAACGCGCCGTTCGGCTACCCGATCAGCCAGTTCTATCATCAGCCCAACCGTCAGATCGACGCCAAGGCGATCTTCTCCCAGGCCGACTGGCGCTTCGCTCCGACCTGGACGGCAACCCTGGGCGCACGCTACAGCCGCGACGAAAAGACCGACCGCGGCGGCCAGGTGTACGGCGGTTGGGATGCCGAATCGACGGCCTATTACAACGGCCTGTACAACCCGGGCACGCCCGGTGAACCGGGCTTTCGTCCCCACAACGGCCGCGACCTGAGCGAGCGAATGGGTCCGTTCGGCGGTATCGATGCCTACAAGCTGTGGGGGCCGCCGGCGGAGAACGAGCACTCCGAATCCTGGCGCAAGGTCACCTGGCGCTTGGGTCTGACCAAGGACCTGTCCGATGACGAGATCCTGTTTACCTCGCTGTCGACCGGCTACAAGGCCGGCGGCTTCGGCGACAAGGACGATGCCTGCGGCGGCAAAGTCTGCATCGATGGCCCGCCCGGCCCGCAGTACACCTTCTTCCCGTACGAGCCGGAAACCGTCACCAATTTTGAAATCGGCTACAAGGGCCTGCTGCTGGACAAGCGCCTGAGCCTGTCGGTCACCGCCTTCTACAGCCGCTACAAGGACATGCAGGTGACCGGCGACTTCTTCGCCGCCAAGGTGCACGTCAACGAACCCTGCCCGGACTGGGACCCGACCTGCGACGTGATCAAGAAGTGGCAGACCGTCAACGTCGGCACGGTCAACATCCCGGGCCTGGAAGTGGAAGTGGACTACCTGCCCACGCCCAACACCCGTATTGGCGGCTTCTTCTCGTACATCGACAGCAAGATCAAGGACTACCCCACCTTCAGCGACGAATGGAACTGCGGCGTGCGCGAAGAGTTTGGCGCAGTGCCTTGCCCGGAGCCCTACAGCGGCCCCGCCCCCACCCTGGCCGGCCGCCAGATCTACGACATCACCGGCCATCACCTGCCGATGACTCCGAAATTCACCGCCGGCGTCAACGTCTCCCACACCTTCAAGTTCGGCAATGGCTATGAGCTGGTGCCCTGGCTCAGCCTGAAGTGGCAGGACAAGATGTACTTTACCTTGCGCAACCTCGACAACGCGCACGTCTCCGACGCGCAAGAGGCCTATACGACGGTCGATGCCAGCCTGAGTCTGCAGTCGCCGTCGTTCTGGCGCGCCGAGCTGTATGTGCTCAACGCCACCGACAAGATGACCAAGAACTGGGCCGACGACGCTGGCGGCTTCATCCGCGGTTACTGGAACGACCCGCGTACGGTCGGCCTGCGTGTCCGCTTCGACTATTGAAGCGGTCATCGCTGCGGGCAAAGCCCCTCTCCCCTCGCGGGAGAGGGGCTGGACGCAACCGCTTGGGGCATGAACACGGCCCAGCTTCGCTCGTCTCGCTATCGGGCCCTCCCTGCGGGGGCAGCATGGTCGAGCGCCTTGCAAAAGAGCGGACCTGGCTTCCGTCACGGCCTCGGGGACCGGCTATCCTGCCTGCCTAGCCAGGGGGAAGCGTCATGGACGAGAACACACGCACCGTCAGGAAAGACGAAGATCGAGGGCCGTGGGGCTGGATGAGCACCGGGCTCGCCATCCTGATCTTCACCGGCGTCGTTGCCGCCGCAGGCGCAGCAGCCTTCCAGATCGGCAAGCAACAGACCGCCGCGAACGACAAGAAACGCAACGAAGCGGCCGCCCGGGCCATCGCCCAACAGCAGCAGATACAACTGCGGATGGCGAACGTCATCGCCGAGCGCGACACCTTGCGCGAGCGAGTGCTGCAGTTGGAAACCGAGCTCTTGGCCGAACGCAGCGCACAACCACAGGAAAAAAGCTCACTGCGCTGCATCAACGGCGAACTGGTCGTTCGCAAGGGCAACACCTGGTCATCGGCCGGCGACTGCTGACCCGGTGTCCGAGCCCTCGTCCGCCTGAGGACGGACACCGCCATAACGCATCCAGCCACCGGTTCGGCGCATGGCCGCGCTGCCGCGCTAGCCAAACGCCGCCGGATCGGATGCAATCCGGCCGAGCCACGACAGCCCAGGACCCATGACCGCGTCGACCGAAGCTCGCCCCAAGCCAGACTCAAGCCCAAGTTCAGGCCCCCTGCCCCGCACCGAACCGCCGTTCTGGCTGCCGTTGTTGGCCGGCTTGCCCTTGGGGCTGGGGCTGCTGTTGATGGCGGTGCCGTTGCTGGACCATGGCGCGGCGACGGCGTCGCGCACGCTGTATCTGTTGGCGCTGGCGCTGTGGATGCTGCCGCTGACGGCCTTGCAACGCAGTCTGTGGCGTCGCGGCGTGGCCGGTTGGGCCATGGCCGCGGTGTTGCTGCCGGCGAGCTACGCCATGGTGGTCGCGACGAAGGCCCTGAGCGTCTTGATGATCGCCTGCAGCAAGGGAGCCTCGCTCGACGGCTTCAACTGGGGGCTGATCTTCCGCGGTCTCGAGGGCGCTTGGCTGGCCTTGGTGGCCTACTGCGCCATCCATGCGGTGTCGGTGTATTACGTGGAATTGCAACGGGCCCAGGCGCGCCATCTGCAGTCGCAGACGCTGATCCGCGACGCCGAACTGCGCGCGCTGCGTTATCAACTGCAGCCGCATTTCCTCTTCAACACTCTCAATGCCATCTCCGCCCTCGTGGCCGAGGAGCGCAATCGCGAAGCGCAGCAGATGTTGGCCTGCCTGGGCGATTTCCTGCGCGCCACGCTCGACGGCGCGCACGGGCACGAAGTCGGCCTGGCCGATGAAGTCGCCCTCACCGAGGCCTATCTGGATATCGAAAAAGCGCGCTTGGGTTCGCGCCTGCTGGTGAAGTGGGAGCTCGGCCCCGGCCTGCTGACCGCGCAGGTGCCTTATCTGTTGTTGCAGCCTCTGGTCGAGAATGCGATCCGCCATGGCATCGCCGCGCGCACCGCGCCGGGGCGGCTCGACATCCATATCGGCGAAGAGGCCGGCCGACTGCGCGTACAGGTGAGTAACGATCTGTGCGCAGAGCAAGGCCGTGGCCCCGACGACGGTAGCGCCGCGCGGGCAGAGCCCGTCGGCCTGGGCAATATCGGCGCACGGCTGGCCAACCTGTATCCCGGTGACCATCAATTGAGTGCCGGCATCGGCGCCGATGGGCGTTATCGCGTGGACCTGTCGTTTCCCTTGCGCCTGCGTACGGAGACAACCGCATGATGCGCGTGGCGGTGGTCGACGATGAGCCCCTGGCGCGCAGCGGCGTGATCGCGCGGCTCGCCAGTTGTAGCGATGTGATGGTGGACGGCGAATACGCCGATGGCCCCTCGGCGCTGATCGGGCTCGAACAGCGCAGGCCCGACCTGGTGTTCATCGACGTGCAGATGCCGGGCATGACCGGTCTGGAAGTGTTGGCCGCGCTGCCGCCGACGTGCCGGCCGTTGGCGATCCTGCTGACCGCATACGACAGTTTCGCGGTGCAGGCCTTCGCGCTCAACGCGGTGGATTACCTGCTCAAGCCGGTCGACGAGCTGCGTTTCGCCGAGGCGCTCGAACGCGCGCGCCGCTTGCTCGCCTGGCATGCCGGCGGCACGGCCGCGCAAACGCCGGGCGGCGCCGTGGCGGAACCCGCTTGGCCGACGCGTTTTTCGGTACGGGTCGGGCGGCGTTCGTTATTCGTGGCCACCGCCGACATCGATTGGATCGAGGCCGATGGCGACTACGCCAGTCTGCATGCCGACGGTCGCGTGTATCTGTTGCGCGAGTCCTTGCATCATCTCGCCACCCGCCTCGACCCGGCCTGCTTCGTACGCATCCACCGTTCGACCATCGTGCGCGTGGATCGGATCGCCGAACTGCAGGCCCAGACCAATCGCGATGCGATGCTGCGTCTGCACGACGGCACCCCGCTGCGGGTAAGCCGCACGTATATCGATACGCTGTTGGCGCGGCTGCACGGCGCGAGTTCGTAAACCTGCCGTGATGCGGCGCGGACCCGGTCCGCACCGACTCGGCGCAGGCCGTGCACGACTGGCCGCAGCAGACGATCCAGTCCCGAATCGCGCGACTAGAGTAGCGTCACCGCTCCAGGAGCACCGCTGCATGTCGCGCACTCGAACACTCCGTTTAGCCCCTCGCCTGCGCGCTTCGCTGGCGCTGAGTCTGGCCATCGCGCCCTGGCATACCGCGCTCGCGGCCGACAGCTGCGCCGCCGCGTCGAATTCGCCCGAAGCCAAGACCTCGCAACTGATACTCGATGCGCTGATCGCCACCAACGGCGTACCCGGCATGGGCGCGGCGGTCTGGCGCGACGGCGAGGTCGTGTGGACCGGTTGCAGCGGCTTGCGCGACATCGCCGCAAAGCTGCCGGTCGAGCGCGATACCGTGTTCCGCCTGGCCAGCGTGTCCAAGCCGTTGGCGATCACCGCCGCGGCGAAGCTCGCCGAACAAGGCCGGCTCGATCTGGATGCGCCCGTCTCCGGCATGCTGCCGTGGCTGCGCAACGACTGGCAGCCGATCAGCGTGCGGCAGCTGTCGGCGCATATCTCGGGCATGCCGCATTACCAGCTCGGAGACAGAAACGCCGGCCAGCGTCACTATGCGACCGGCCGCGACGCGGTCGGCATCTTCTCCGAGCGCAAGCTGTTGTCGGTGCCAGGCACGACCTACCGATACTCGTCCTGGGGCTATACCTTGATCGGCGCGGTGATCGAAGCCCGCTCCGGCCGACATTACCTGGACTATCTCGCCGAACAGATCACCCCGGGCCTCGCCATCCAGGCCGATACCGACGGGCTCGGCAAGAACGTGTCGCGCCTGTACAAGATCGGCGACGGCGCCCCGCGCCCTGCCCCGCCGAACGATTTCAGCTACACCTGGCCCGGCGGCGGCATGGCCGGCACGCCCGAGGCATTGGCTCGGTTCGGCGGGCGCCTGCTGCAAGGCCGCATCGTTTCGCCGAAGACGTGGCAGGCGATGTTGCAGCCGACCCTTTACGCCAACGGCCTACCGGTGCGCGAACGCGACTACGGCCTCGGCCTGGGTTGGCGCATCGGCAGGGACGAGGACGGCGCGGGCATCGCTCATCACGCGGGCACCACCGACGGCGCCCGCAGCGCTCTGGTGCTGTGGCCGCAGCAGGGTCTCGCCGCCAGCGTCCTGTCGAACGCCCAATGGGTCTCGGCAATCGACAAGACTGCGATGATGTTGGCGGCGCCGCACCGTCCGCGGCCGCAAGGCCTGGTGCCCCGGCCCTGCCCGCTCGCGGCGACGCGTTATCGCGGCAGCCTCGGCGAACGCCGCTTCGACGGCGAGCTCAGCTTCCGTCTCGTCGACGGGCGTTGCATCGGCCAACTGAGCGCGGCCAATTCGCTCGGCAGCTACTTCGATGCGGCCGAAGCCTGGCCCGATCGCAAACTGCAGGTGATCGCGCTCGACCGCGACGGCCAATTGACCCGCGCCGCCCTGGTCGCGCCGACCGGGCTGTACGACTTGCGCGCGGCGGCGGCGGGCGGTTGGTCGGCGCGCTTCAGCGACGAACTCAGTCTGGAACTGCGGCTCTGACACCGCAGCTAGAGCCGACGCTCACGGGATACGACGATGACGGCCCGGCCTGCCGTCATCGCCATCAGACCGGACTGTCGCCGCTCTACGGCGCAGCTTCGCCGTCATGCTGGCTGAAGGCCTGCGTGCTGCCATCCATCAGGACGAGTTCCACCGTAAAGGGCGATACGCTGTCATCGGGCAGTTCCATCCCCGGCGAGCCCGCGGGCATGCCCGCAAGCACCAGGCCGCGAGCCCGGGGGCGTTCGACCAGCAGACGATGGATGTCCTGCACCGGCACATGCCCCTCGATCACGTAGCCATCGATCTCGGCGGTGTGGCACGAACCCTTGCCATGCGGAACCCCGAGCCGTTGCTTGATCGGGTTGAGATCGTCCTCGTCGCGCGCCTCGACCTGGAAGCCGGCTTTGCGCAGATGCTCGACCCACAGATGGCAACAACCGCAGGCCGGGTCTTTGTGCACTAGTACCGGCGGCAATGCCACGGGGCTCATTTCGGCCGACACGACAGAGGTGCCGGCCGTCGCGCTATCGGGCGAGCGTGCGCAGGCACTCAAGGCCAGGCCGAGTCCCATGGCCAGCCACAGTCCGGCTTGATGCTTGTTCATTCGCATGACGGCGCTCCTTAGCGTTTGGGCCGCGAAGACCAGTGAACATGCACGATTCGCCAGCCTGACTGCGTTCGCTTTAGCACCATCGTTTCGGTGCTCAGCAAGATCGTGGGCTTTTCATCCGCGCTGGAATGCACTTCGTTCTCGGTGCCCACCCAGGCCAGATCGCCTTCGGCGCGGGCGGTGCGGCGCAGCACTCGAACGCGTGCCGTTTTCAGGAATGCGGCATCGTGCGCAGCATGCCCGCCCAGGTACTGCTCGCGGGAATGCTCGGCGCCGCCGCTTTCCAGAATCAGCACCTCGTTCGCCAGCAACGAGCCCGCCTGCGCCAGGTCTCCTGATTGGAGGGCCGAAGAGAAGCGCTCGACCGTTTCGAGCGCAGGCTTCGCTGCCGCCGGGACATCGCTGTTTGCCGGCGGTGTGTGCTTGCCCTCGTGGGCCAGTGCCGGCAACGCGAACAGTGCGGCCGCACAGAAACAGGTCAGAAAGCGCAAAGGCATCGATTTATTCTCCCGAGTGAGTGAACGGTCAGTGTTGGTGGCCATGGCCAGCGTCGCGGGCCGGATCGGCGTCGGTCTTGGGTTTCGCTGCAGGCATGGCCATGTCCGCATGGGGATCGGCGGCCCGTAGGGGGGCCGGCGGTTTCGGCTCGGGCGGTTTTACCGTAGCCGCGTGGAGGTGCTGCATACCATCTGCGTGGGTATGGCGGGTTCCGTCTTCCGAAGTCATGCCCTGCTTCGCTCCTGTCGCCCCGCCCTTACCGCTCTGCTGGACATGCGCTTGTTCATGCGCGGGCTCACCGCTTTCCTGCTGGCTGTCGTGCTGGCCGGGAGCATGTCCGTGCCCGCCGGTTTCTCCACCGCCGTGCGAGTGCCCGCCGCTGCTGGCGACCCAGGCCTCGTACTTCGCTCGGTCGAGCTTCGGCAATTTTTGCAGGAACGCGGCCATGTTCCAGATGTATTCGTCTTGCATGCTCTTGCCCCAGGCCGGCATGCCGCTGGCCTTGATGCCGTGCTTGATCACCCAGAACGCCTCGGCGGCGGACACCATTTTCCGGGTCAGGTCCGGCGGTGTCGGATACAGGCCTTTGCTCAGTTCGGTCGGCTCGCTGCCTGGCGCAAGATGACAGCCCGCGCACATCGCGGCGTAGTTGCCGGCTCCCTGTCGGATGCGCGCCTCATCGTCGAGACCGGGAGGCGGTTGCAATTCGCTAGCTCGTGCGGAGATCGAGCGAGCGCGGGCGGTTTCCAATAATGCGTAGACCGCAGGAGTATGCGGATCGTCGGCGGCGACGTTGTAGACGCCGGAGTACACGGTAACCGTACCGGCGACGGCGAGCAGGCCGATCGCGACTGCCGCCGCGAGCATGGAGGTGTGAATGGTCTTCATGGAGTCTCTCTTGAATGCTGTGCGAACGCGCGGGCGTCCTGGCGAACTCGTGGCGCAGTCGGATGCAGCCTCGGCGCTAGGACCTGGCCGAGGCGAGGCGCAGGATCGCCGGTCCGTCGCGCGAGGCCGGCAAAGCCGGCGCGCAACGGAAACCGCGATCCGCCGGCGCGGCCGCCGAAGGAATCGAATGGCAGAGCGAGTTCTGGCTGCGCCAGGAATGCCCGCGGGAAAGAGCGGGATCGTCGTGCTCGGCGGAGACCGCGTCCACGACGGCAAGCGCCTTTGCGGCGCCGGCGAACGTTCAGACGATGGGAGGTCGAATCAGATGCGGGAGCGCCGGTGCGGGGTGACCCAAGCTCATCGCCCGGATCGACGGATCGCGAGCGATCACCACCGTGGGCTGCGCGACGGCCGGCACCGCGAACGCGCAGCTCTGCGTGCATGCGCAACCGCATGCGGAGGATTCGCAACAATCGGGCTCGGGATCGGCGCAACCATCCGGAGGCGGCCCGGAAGCATCGTCTACACCCGCTGCCTTTCCTGCATGAGCCGCGTGGTGCTCCAGGCAGGGTGAAGCGCCCTGCTCAGCTATCGCCGTAACGGACGACGAAGCGGGTGGCATGGCCATTGCGCCCAACATGCGTATCGACGCGTTCGCCGTCCCTATCCCGTTGAGGATAAGGACCACGCTCAGCAGCAAACGCAGCGCGACGGCGGAAACGGACATGACGGCACGATACCTCATTCGGGCTTCGGCGAAACAGGCCCCGCCTGGATGGCGATCCTGCGCGGTCGACTAGTGACCAGCAAGGCCTATCAAGCATCCGGCGATCGCCTCGGTCGGCTCCGATCGACTGCCATCGAATATGCAAGCGCCGCATTGATGCCCTGCGCATGCCGCATGACGGCGACATGACCGACACGCGAACCCGCGTAAGCCATTGATCGCGCGCCGAACATAAACCGTAAGGTTCCCGGCAGGTGAATCCGGGTGCAAGCGTGGAGGCTCCATCCTGCCGCCGGCCAGGACGACGCCGGCCAGGACTCGATGCTTTGACCGGCGCCCGGGCCGTGCCTGTCCGTGCAAGCCATTGATTGCATTGGCCGCTCGAACCGTAAGGTTCCCGGCAGGTGAATCCGGGCGCAAGCGTGGATGCTCCGTCCTGCCGCCGGCCAGGACGACGCCGGCGCGGCTCGCCGGCATCGGATGCGAGCGAGAGTCGTCTGCACAGTGAGGACAAGATCATGGCCACCATCACCTTCGCCGGTTACGGCGTCTGGAACAACACCAACGACGTCACCAGCAAAGTCACCCAGCAGTACGCCAACGGAGAGCGCAAGTTCATCGCCAACAACGGCGACTACGGCGATCCGTCACCGGGTGACCGCAAGTATCTGTACATCGTGTGGAGCTTCAACGGCAGCACCAACAGCGGTGTGGTCGGCGAGAACGACGATCGCGGCATCATCGTGCCCTGATCGCCGACGCGCGGGGTCATCCCCGCGTATTTCGAGCGATGCGCCGGTTCGAGTCCGGACCGGCGCGATTCGGGCAACGGTACCGACCTGCCCTGCGATCGCCAGCCTTGCGCAGCGCGCTCAGGCGTCGAGCGTGGCGCCGCCGTCGACGCGCAGGTCGTGCAAGGTGATATGGCGCGCCCGGTCCGACAGCAAGAAGCAGACCGCCTCGGCGACATCGTCGGGGTCGGCGATACGCCCCAGCGGAATCCCCAGGCGAAAGCGATCGGCGGCGCCATGGAGAATCTCGCGGCGTGCCGCTTCGTCGCGCACGAAGGCGCGTTGCATCGCGGTATCGGTCGAGCCCGGCGAGACGATGTTGCAACGCACGCCTTTCGGCGCCAGCTCCAGTGCCAGGCAACGCAGATACTGCGTGGCCGCGGCCTTCGAGGCCGCATAAGCCGACATGCCGAAACGCGGGGCCGAGGCGGCGTTGGAGCCGACCAGGACGATGCTGCCGCGGCCGCGGGCGACCATCCTGCGCGCCACCGCTCGTGTGGTCGCGAACACGCCGCGGGCATTGACCGCCATGCAAGCCTCCCAATCTTCCGGATCGAGGTCGAGTGATTCGCCGACGCGCAAGATGCCGGCGACATGCGCCAGGTGTTCGATCGCGCCGAAGCCGGCTTCGACCTCCGCGACCGCCGCATCGACCGCGGCGACATCGGCGAGGTCCAGGACGATCGCATGGACCTGCGCGCCCTCGCGGCGCAACCCTTCGGCTACGGCCTGGAGCAGGTCGGCGTCGCGATCGACCAGGGCCACTCGCGCGCCCTCCCCCGCCAGACGCCGCGCGGTCGCCGCGCCGATGCCTTGCGCGGCGCCGGTCACCAGCACGGTGCGGCCGGCGAACTCGCCGGGCTTGAGTACCACAGCGCTCAAGCCGCAACCTCGTCGAAGGCGTCCATAATGCGATGGCGTTCGTCGTGGTAGCGGTCTTCGTCCCAGCGGTCTTTCCAGTACGGTACCGCGTACATCATCCGCCGCGGCACACCGCGAACCTCGGCGAGATAATCGCGGATCGCGACGACTTGCGCGCTTTCGCCGGCCAAGGTGACCGACACGGTCTCGGCCTCGTTCCACGGCAGCTTACGCACCGCATCGAGCAGCAAGCGGCTCGCGCCGGCGGGACCGCCATGGCGCGACAGCCATTGCGCGTTCAAGCGTGGGTGCGGCGGCAGCGGCTGCACTTCGCTCGCATCCGGCACCTCGATCAGGACATCGACCTGCGCCGAAACCGGCAGCTTGGCGATCACCGCGTACAGCAAGGGATAACTGCTGGGATCGCCGATCAGCACAAAGCGCTGCGCATGCCCCTGGAACAGATCGGGCCCTCCCGGTCCGGCCAGGCCGAGCGGATCGCCGACGCCGGCGCGCATGGCCCAGCGCGAGGCCGGGCCATCGTCGCCGTGCAGGACGATATCGACGTCGATCTCGTTCGCGCCCGGGTCGATACGCACCACCGTGTAGGTGCGCACATGCGGTCGCACCGCATGCTCGGGCCAGACCGGGCCGCGTTCGCCTGGGCTCGGCAATACCGGTGTCTCGCCGGCGCGGTCCGGAAACAACAGCTTGATATGCGCGCCTTCGCTGCCGCTCGGAAAACCGATCAGGTCGTCGCCGCCGAGGGTGAAGCGGCGCATGTGCGGGGTCAGGTCGGCGACTCGCAGCACCCGCAACAAGCGCGGGCGCGGACGTGCGGCGCTCATGCCGCCTCCGCCGTGCGAGGCGAAGAGATCTGCCGGGCCAGCGCGCCGACCGAAATCGCCGGTTCGGCGATCACCGCGTCGAGCACCTCGCACAGCGCAGCGTGATGCGCTTGCAGCGTCGCCGCATCGTAGGCCTGGGGATTGGCTTCGATGTCGAAACGGATACCTTCGGCCATCGGCGAGACGGTGATGTCGAGGTCTTCGACCGAACCGACCGAGATCGGGTGGGCGCGGCTATGCAGTCCTTCGAAGACGAAGCCGCGATCGAAGGGCATGAGGTTGACGACCGGACCGTAGAGCTGGGCATGGCCGTCGGCCAGGCCGAGATCGCGGCGCATCCACTCGTAGTTGTAGCGTTGGTGGCTGCGCAGTTCGCGCAGTCCGCCGGCCACCGTTCGTACCAGGCCTTCGAACCCCTGCTGCGGGTCGATGCGCAGGCGCAGCGGCACCACGTTCATCGCCATGCACGGCACGGCGAGTGCCGGCGTACCAAGCCGGTTCATCACCAACAAGCCCAGGCTGAGATCGCTCGCGCCGCTGCGCGCATGCAGCCAGGCGAAAATCGAAGCGATCAGCCAGGTCGCCCAATCGGTGCCGAGCCCCCGTGCCGCCGTCTGCCATCGTGCGTACTCGGCCGGCGCCAGCAGACGGCGTTGCGAATGCGAGCTGTCGTCGGGCGCGCACTTCGGGCCGAGAGTGGCCGGCTCGCCGACGTCGCCGAAACGCTGCGTCCAGTAATCGCGGTCGGCGAGGAACCGCGGCGAGGCGCGATAGGCGGCCTCGTCGGCGATGGTCGCCGCCAGGGACCAGTCGCGCGCAGGCCCCGCCGCGCGTCCGCCGACACCGGCCGAATACAGTTCGGCGACGCGGTGGATCAACAGCAGGTAAGCGAAGCCGTCGAGAGCGATGTGGTGGGCCCGCAGATACCACAGGTGGCGGTGTTCGCCGAGGCGGATCAATGCAGTCGCGAACAAGGGCCGCTGCGCCAGGTCGGCGCTGCGCTGCAGGTCCTCGTCCATCCAGGCGCGGGCGCTGCGCCACGGATCCTCGCAGTTCGAGTAGTCCTGGTGCGCGATCACCACCGGCCGTGCCGCATCGAGTGTCTGCACGACTTCTTCGCCCTGCAGGCGATAGCGCATGTGCAAGGCATCGCAGGCCGACAAGGTGTCGCACAACGCGGCTTCCAGCGCTGCCAGGTCCAGCGGGCCGCTCAGTTCGATCGCCTCGGCAGTCCAGAACGAGGGGCTGTCGGGATCGAGCTGTTGCCCGGCCCACATGCCGTACTGCGGGCCGGTCAGCGGCAAGGCCACGGTGCTCGACTCCATCAGGCGGCCCTTCGCGAGTCGATCAACTGCCACCACTCCGACACACTGCCGCGCTCGGCCAGCTCGACCAGGCCGATGCGTTCGCCGCGGCTCGACCAGCGCTCCAGCAAGGTCATCAAACGGATCGAGTCCAGGCCGGCTTCGAAGGGATTGTCCGAGGCCGCGATGTCGTCGAGCGGCACTTCCATGATCTGCGCCAACTCGGTGCGCAGGGCGATCAGGCTGCGCGGCAGGCCCAGGCCGGTGCCGAGCGCTTCGATGCAGGCAGCACGATCGATGACGACACCGCAACGGCGCGACACGTAGTCCAGCGCCATCGCATGTTCCTCGGCGGAGAAGTCGGCGACCGCGTCGGCGACCATGAACGGCTGGATGTCGTGCATGAAGGCATCGGCCAGAGTCATCATGCAGCCGATGTGGGCATAGATGCCGCAGACGATGAGCTGGTCGCGGCCTTGCTCGCGCATGCGTTCGCGCAGGTCGCTGGAGACGAAGGCGCTGTAACGCCACTTGGTCAGCACTACGTCCTGCGGGCGCGGCGCGATCTCGAGCGCGACCGGCGCCAGTTCCGGTTTGGCGGTGATGCCCGGTCCCCACCAGGGCTGCAACAGGCCGCGCTGCGCCGCACTCTGTTCGGTCGGTTGCGCGGTGTATACCACCGGCACGCCGGCATCGTCGCACGCGTCGCGCAAGGCGCGGATGTTCGCCAGCAATTCCGGTACCGGTGCCTGGGCGCGGTCGTAGAAGGCGAGAAAGTAATCCTGCATGTCGTGGATCAGCAGCACCGCGCGGGACGGGTCCGGGCGCCAGTCGACGCGGTTCGCCGGCAATCGGGCGGCGCCCGGCATGGGATAGGAAGCGATGGTCGGAATCGTCATGACAGCGTTTCGGCGATAAGTGAGTGGGTGGGCCCCGAGGCATCGGCCGACGGGGCGAGGAAACGGGCGCGCAGCAGCTTTTTGTCGATCTTGCCGACCGCAGTGCGCGGCAAGCGCTCGACCGGTTCGATGCGGTCGGGAATCTTGAAGGCGGCGATACCGCGTTCGCGCAGGAAACGCTGCAGCTCGCGCGGGCTCGGCGCGGGCTCGCGCAGGACCACGAAAGCGCAGGACTTTTCGCCGAGCCAGCGGTCCGGCATCGCCACCAGGGCAGCATCGAACACCGCCGGATGCGCGAGCAGATGGCTCTCAACTTCCTCGGCGGCGATTTTTTCGCCGCCGCGGTTCACTTGGTCCTTGGCGCGGCCTTCGACGATCAGATGCCCCGACGCCAGGCGCCGTACCCGATCGCCGGTGCGGTAGAAACCGTCCACGGTGAAGGCCCGGGCGTTATGCGCTTCGGCGCGGTAATAGCCGCGGATCGTGTACGGACCGCGCGTGAGCAAGTGACCGGTTTCGCCCTCGGCTACGGGACAGTCGTCGTCGTCGACGATACGTATCTCGTCGTCGGCGCTGATCGGTCGCCCCTGGGTGGCGAGCACCAGTTCCTCGGCATCGTCGTCGCGGGTGTAGTTGACCAGGCCTTCGGCCATGCCGAACACCTGCTGCAGGCGGCAGCCGAAAGCGCCCGGCACGCGCCGTGCGACCTCGTTCGCGAGATGAGCGCCGCCGATCTGGATGGTCTGCAGGCTCGACAGGTCATGGCGTTCGCGCGCGCGCGATTCCAGCCAGGCCAAGGCCAGCGAGGGCACCAGCGAAGTCAGGGTCACGCGCTCGGCGGCGATCAGGCCGAAACAGAAATCGGGTTCGGCCTGGCGTGCGAGCACGACGCGGCCGCCGACTTCGAACACGCCGAGCGCACCGGGCGAACTCATCGGAAAATTATGCGCGCACGGCAGCGCGCACAGGTAAACGCAGCGCTCGTCCAGCCCACAGATCTCGGCGCTGGCGCGGACGCTGTAGAGGTAATCGTCGTGGCTGCGCGGGATCAGTTTCGGCACCCCGGTGCTGCCGCCGGACAACTGCAGGAAGGCGATTTCGCCGGCATCCGGCCCGGGCCGATCGATCGGCGCATCGTAGAGCGAATCGAAAGCGTGGAACTCCTGCGCATCGCCGACCACGATGACTTCGCGCAGGCAGTCCTGCGATGCGCGCACTTCGCGCATCAGCTCGCGGTAATCGAAACCGGCCTCGCGGTCGGCGATCACGCAGGCCCGGGCCTGGGTGTGCTCGACGAAGTAGGCGATCTCCGAACGCCGGTGCGCCGGCAAGGCGAACACCGGCAAGGCGCCGATGCGGAACAAGGCATAGCAGGCGACGTAATACTCGCCCAGGTTCGGCAGCTGCAACACGACCCGGTCGCGCGGGCCGATGCCCAGGCGGGCCAGGCCAGCAGCGAAGCGCCGGATTTTCTCGTCGAACTGCGCATAGCTCCAACGCCGTTCACCGCAGACCACGGCGACGCGTTCGCCGTGCTCGGCGACGACCTGGGCCAGGCGCTGGTACAGGCCGACCCCGGCCCAGTAGCCGAGCGCGCGATAGCGCTCGGCGAACTCCTCCGGCCAGGGCGTACAGCCCTCGAGCAGATCCGCACCGCTCATGCCCTGCCCTCCGCGCCGCTCGCCTCCACCGCCTGGGTCAGCCCCATCGCGTTGAGCATGGTGCCGAGCTTGGCGGTGGTCTCGGCGAGTTCGGCATCGGGTTCGGAGCCGGCGACGATGCCGGCGCCGGCGAATACGGTCGCGCTGTCTTCCTCGACCATGGCGCAGCGGATCGTCACCGCCCACTCGCCGTCGCCCTCGGCGTCGCACCAGCCGACCAGGCCGGTGAACAGACCGCGGTCGTAACCTTCCAGCTCGTGGATCACGCCGCGCGCCGGCTCGGTCGGATAGCCGCAGACCGCCGGCGTCGGGTGCAAGGCCAGCGCCAGACGCAGCGAGCTCGTGTTCGGATCGATCAACTCGCCGTCGACGACGCTCGACAGATGCCACATGGTCGGCGTGGCCACCAGCGACGGCGTCTTCGGCACGCGCAGATCGCGGCAATACGGACGCAAGGCGGCGGCGACCGCATCGACGACCAGGGCGTGCTCGTAGCGGTCCTTGGCCGATTCGAGCAGCCCGCGTGCCCGGCGTTGGTCTTCTTCGGCATCGGCGACACGCGGAATCGAACCGGCCAACGGATTGGAAACCACCCGGGCGCCGCGCTTGGACAGCAACAGTTCCGGGCTGGAACCGATCAGGCAGGCCTTCGGCCCGGCCGCGCCGGCCAGGTCCATAGCGAAGGTGTAGGCGCCGGGCGCACGCGTCAGCAACTGCGCGAGCAACTGCGGCACGTCGACCCGCGCGGCGATGCGCAGGCTGCGCGACATCACCACCTTGCTGATGCCGCCGTCGTGAATGCGATCGAGCGAGCGCTCGACGTTGCGCTTGAACTGCGCCGGCGCGGGCACCGACTCGACCCGGGGCGCGGCCTTCTGATCCGACGGCAGCGAACTCAAGGTGGCGCCGCGATGACGCGCACGTCCCGCGGCGAAGGCGGCCTGCGACGGCACCCACAGACAGGAGGCTTGCGAGGCGCTGAACGGCACCGCGCCCATCAGCGGCAAGCGCCCACTGTCGTTGGCCACCCGCGCCAGCAATCGCTCGGATTCGCCGGCCAGATCGGTATCGATCGAATGCACCAGGGTTTCCAGCACGCCGCGCGCATGCAGTTGATGCGAAGCCGACGAGAACAGCGAGTCGTGCGCCAGATAGCTCGACAACAAGGCCGGAGTCGCAGGCGAGCGGACGCCGTGGCTAGGCGACTCCACCGCAGTCAGGGCATGCGTTTCGCCGATCATCGCCCGCCCCCGGCTCGCGTCGAAACGAACTGGACACGAACGAAAACGGGCCGCAGCGATGCGGCAGACGATCGGACACGGGGGGACGCGCAAGCCGCGCCTCGGAATGCGTTCACTGTGATTACCTGCAGGCTCTGGATGTGATCGAGCTTGCGGGCAGGAACGCCGGCTGGCTGAGTGATGGCGGGCATCGTGCCCGTCATGGAATCGTCATGCACCGGCGGGTCGCCGGCTGCGGATTAAAGTACGCCGAGCCACCTGCCTTGGCAAGCTGGGCTTCGCACTCGCATCGTTCACTTTCGATGTGTGCGACACACGAGCGCCGCGTACTGTGCAGGCTTTCGCACGAACCGGCGCGGCTGCGCGCCGCAGGACGGAAGCGCTGCCCTGCGACGCGCATCACACCCGGTGCGCGTCAGCGATCTTGGTAGTAGACGTTATCGATCAGCACATCGACGTTCGCCGCCGGCGGGTCCGACACCAGCATGAACATCTGTTTGACCGCATGCAGGTCGAGATCATGGAAGGCGCTGAACGGAATGCTGACCTCGTGCCAGCGGCCGTCGCGTACCAGGCCGTATTGCTGGCCGCCGCTGATGAAGTCGATCCAACTGTCGCCGAACGACGAGTTGATGCCGATCTTGAAGGTCGACGGCGTGGTCGTGCGCATATGGAATTTCAGCCGCCCGTTAGCGAAGCGGCTCATGTTGCGATAGCCGGTGGCCACGCCGAGGCCGTACCAGGCGCCGGCATTGGCCCGAAACGCCATCAACTGACCGCCCTCGTACGCCGACGCGGAGATCGGCGCGAGGTTGTTCCACAGGTACAGATTGGCATCGCCGTCGTAGCGCAGGCGGTCGTTCATGTCGCTGCGTTCGGTGAACACGCCGAATTTGCCGCTCGGCGCCGAGGCACCGGTATAGAGCTCGCTGCCGGGGTTCTGGTACAGGCGGATGTAATCGATCTCCATCTTCGCCGGCAACGGCGCGGTGATGCCGTTGCCCGACAGGATGCCGGTGTAGCTGCCGCCGACCGCGAGATTCAGCAACAGAAAGTACTGATGATGGAACTCGTGCAGCGAGGCGCCTTCGATGTTGGAGATGGCGAACTCGAAGAACTGCTGGCCGTCGATGGCGACGCGGATGAACTGCGGGTCCCAGGTCATGCGGTAGACGTGGAAGCCGCCGTTGAGGTCGCTGGCGCTGTCGTAGTCGCGGCCGTAGTCGGCCTGCGAGCCCTGATAGTCCCAATGCACCGCGGCGCCGGCGCGGCGATTGGTTCGCCCTGCCGCGATGGCCGCGGCCGAGCCCATTTCCATCAGGTCGATCTCGCCGCGCGCCGGCCAGTTGCCGACCGTACCGAGCATCCAGTACGCCGGCCACAGGCCGTTGCGCAGGTCCGGCACCTTGATCCGCGCTTCCAGGGTGCCGTACTTGAAGTGCATGCGGCCTTCGGTCTTCAGACGCGCCGAGGTAAAGCCGCGGCTGCCGAAATTCTCGCGTCGCGCTTCGATCACCAGACGTCCGTTCTCGATGCGGGCGTTCTCGGGGCGGCTGGTGTAGTACTGCAACTCGCTGTTGCCCCAGCCGCACAGGCCGATCTGGCAGCCGTCGCCGACGTCGTAGATCCATTTGTTGCCGTCGATGGATGGGCCGTTGAAGTTGTCTTCCCAGACCAGGGTCTGCGCCTGCGCCGCCTGCGGCGTCATGGCGAGGCCCGCGGCGATCAGGGCCGCGGTGGAGAAAGCGAACGCGCGTGCGAGGTTCATGATCGGCTCCGGTGATGAGCGTAGCGCCTGCCGGTGGCAGGTCCGGGGCCAAGCTCGAACTTGATGACAGCGCTGTCAACGACTGTTTTTTCCGCCTTTCCTTTTGCCGGGACGGGTTCACACAATGCATGTGGGCTGGTTGGTAGTAAGCGCGGATGCGCGATGGCGGCATGCTGCAAGACAGCAGGCGGGATCGCGGCTGCGTGCCTGCGCGCACCGCCACCATCTCCCGTTCTTGTTTCGTCGTCCCCGCGAAGGCGGGGATGACGGCCCGAGCTGACGACACGAAGCGCGGCAATGCCGGATAATCCCTGCCCGTTCGTCGTTCCGCCGTCTGCGTATGACCGCATTGCACCGTCTGCTGCTGCTCTTCGTCCTCGCCACCGCCAGCCCGGCCGGCGCCGCCTCTCTGCGCGCCGTTACCCTGCCGGAGCGTTGGGTCCATGGCGCGCCCGGTGAAGCGAGCCTGCAGGTGCATGAGGCCGCGCCCGGGTTGTGGATCCTGCGCCAGTCCAAGGCCAGCAATTTCGAGGCGCCGTTCCTTTACCTGTTGGCGGGCGAGCGGCGCGCCCTGTTGCTCGACTCGGGCGCCGAACCTTCCGCCGGCAGCGACCTGCCGCTGCGTGCGACGGTCGATCGTCTGCTCGGCGAGTGGCAGCGCCAGCACAAGCTCGACGCCTTGCCGCTGGTGGTCGCGCACAGCCACGGCCATCGCGACCACGTCCATGGCGATACCCAGTTCCGCGATCGCCCCGACACCCGGATCGTCGGCACCCAGCCGCAACAAGTCGCCGCGTTCTTCGGCCTCGACCGCTGGCCCGAGGGCGAGGCGCGGTTCGATCTCGGCGGTCGCGCGCTTACCGTGTTGCCGTTACCGGGGCATGAGCCCGCACATATCGCGATCTACGATGCGCAGACGGCAAGCCTGTTCAGCGGCGACAGCCTGTACCCCGGCCTGCTGACAGTGCGCGACTGGCCGGCCTATCGCGCCAGCGCGGCGCGCCTGGCCTCGTTCGCCGAGCGCCACCCGGTCGAGCGCGTGCTCGGCGCGCACATCGAGATGAGTGCGCGCGCCGGCCAACTCTATCCGCTGGGCAGCGCTTACCAACCCAACGAGCACGCCCTCGCCCTCGACGCGTCGAGTCTGGCGCTATGGCAGAAGACCTGCGCCGAGCTCGGCGATTTCCTCCACGAGGAATCACGCGACGAGTTCGTACTGGCGCGCATCGCCCAGCCCGGCGAGTTCGCCGACAAGCCGAACACGCACGGCATGCTGGTTGCCGGCACCGACGCGGTCTACCTCTCGCATCAGCCGATGTTCCATCGTCCGCACGATTACCAGCTGATCTTCGAAGCCGCCCTGTCCGCCGACGCCTTGGCGCAGTACCGCGCCGACGCGAAATCGCATCCGCGCGAGTACTACACGCTGGCGCCGAGCGAGCAGTGGGTGTTGCCGGAAACGATCCGGCCCGACGGCCGCTTCAAGGCCGATCTGTACCGCGGTCACTTCGAGCGTGGCGGCACGCCCATCGCCACCGGCATCGAGGTGAAGGTCGGGCGGATCGTGCACTTCCGCCGCTTCGAAGCCGCTCGCAAGCCCGAGCCGCGGCAATGGATCGCCTTCGGCCGCGGCCGCGAGCATTTCCTCGCCCATCGCCTCGAAGGCCCGCCCGACATGGACCAGGTCGTGCAGATGTCGGCGGCGCATGGCGAAGGCGAGCGCGTCTTCGCCGAAACCACAGCGGCAACGGGCAGCGGCGAGCTCAAGCCCGGCGACCGTATCGGCGGCGCCGTGGTCGAGCGCGCGCTGTATACCGAATATGGCGACCTCGCCCGCTGAGTTCGCCGCCAAGCGGGGCAACCTTCCCATCGTGTCGACAGCGCCTCTCACGAACGGTTAACGCGGCGAATCCGGAAACCGTTGAAACTGTCCCGTCTCCTGCCGCATCCTGTGCCGTCTCCGATCCGACGCTCCATGGCCTATTTCCCGCTCCTGCTGCGCGTGCTGTTGATCGTGGCGATCAGCCTCAATGGCTACGCCGCGGCGACGATGTCGGTGGGCGGCGCCCATGCCATGCACGCCGCCATGACGACGAAGGCCGCGCTTCGGTCGGCCGAGATGGCGATGGAAGACAAGCCTGATGCGGCAATGAGCGCAGATTGTCATGCGATGGACGAGGCCCCTGCCCTCGCCGCGCAGCCGCAATCGCCTGCCGAACCGGACCAGGAGGAGGCCGCCGACGATTGCTGCGGCAAGTTCCGCTGCCAATGCGACTGCCTGCAGGCGGTCGCGATCGTCCGCATCGCCCTGCCGTTGCCGCCGCAGTTGTCGAACACTTTGCTCGCTTTGCCCGTCGAGGCCGCCGCACCCAGCGGCGTATCGAGCCTGCCGATCCGGCCTCCCATCGCCTGAGATCCGTCAGGCCGGGGCTTCGCGCCCGGCCCGCGGCTAAGGCGCTCATACCGAGCCCTGCGCCGCCCGACCGCGCAAGCTTCGTACGCCGGCTCGACCGGCCGTTGCGGACTGCGCGCTTCGCACACCGTTGCGACTCTTCCGCCAACAGGAAGAACCTCATGAACCGATTCAACCGCTTCGACGGCGCCGCGCCGATCGATGCCGGCCGCCGCCGCTTCGTCACCGGCCTGGCCGTGGGCGGCCTCGCCGCAGGCACCGGCCTGTGGCATTCCGCATTCGCCTCGACCGGCCTGGCCGGCACGGCGCAGACCCTGCGCGGCACCGAGTTCGACCTCTCGATCGGCGCCGCGCAGGTCAACTTCACCGGCCGCACGCGCCCGGCGATCACCGTCAACGGCACCTTGCCGGCGCCGATCCTGCGCTGGCGCGAGGGCGACACCGTGACCTTGCGCGTCGCCAACCGCCTGGCCGAGGGCATGTCCTCGATCCATTGGCACGGCCTGATCCTGCCGTCCAACATGGACGGCGTGCCGGGTTTCAGCTTCGAGGGCATCCATCCGGGCGAGACCTACACCTATCGCTTCCGCGTCGGCCAGTCGGGCACCTACTGGTATCACAGCCACTCGCTGTTCCAGGAACAGGCCGGCCTGTACGGCGCCATCGTGATCGATCCACGCGAGACCGCGCCCTTCCATTTCGACCGCGAGCACGTCGTGCTGCTGTCGGATTGGACCGACCTCGACCCGGGCGCGCTGTTCCGGCGTTTGAAGAAGATGTCGAGCTACGACAACTACTACAAGCGCACGGTCGGCGACTTCATGCGCGATGCGCGCGAGCGCGGCCTCGCCGCGACCCTGCGCGACCGCGGCGACTGGGGACGCATGCGCATGACCCCGACCGACCTGTCCGACGTCAACGGCCACACCTATACCTATCTGCTCAACGGCGTCGCGCCCGCGGGCAACTGGACCGGCCTGTTCCGTCCTGGCGAGAAAGTGCTGCTGCGCTTCGTCAACGGCTCGGCGATGACTTATTTCGATGTGCGCATCCCCGGCCTGAAGATGACCGTGGTCGCCGCCGACGGCCAGTACATTCATCCGGTCAGCGTCGACGAGTTCCGCATCGCCGTCGCCGAGACCTTCGACGTGCTGGTCGAGCCTTCGGGCCAGGACGCCTACACGATCTTTGCGCAGGACAATGCCCGCACCGGCCATGCCCGCGGCACCCTCGCCGTGCGCGAAGGCCTGCAGGCCGAAGTGCCGCGCCACGACCCGCGCCCGCTGCTGACGATGGACGACATGGGCCACGGCGGTATGTCGCATGGCGGCGGCCACGACATGTCGCAGATGAAAGGCATGGAAGGCGGCTGCGGCGCGAACATGGGCATGCAGAACATGGCCGGCATGGATCATTCGGCTATGCAGGCCAGCGCGGCGGCATCCAAGCCGACGGCGGGCGACGAACGCCTGATCGACATGCGCACGATGTCGACCTCGGCCAAGCTCGACGACCCCGGCGTCGGCCTGCGCGACAACGGCCGCAAGGTGCTGGCCTATGCCGACCTGCGCAGCCTGTTCGACGACCCCGACGGACGCGAGCCGAGCCGCGAGATCGAGCTGCACCTCACCGGCCACATGGAGAAATTCGCCTGGTCCTTCGACGGCCAGAAATTCGAGGGCGCCGAACCGATCCGGATGACCTACGGCGAACGCCTGCGCATCGTCCTGGTCAACGACACCATGATGACCCACCCGATCCATCTGCACGGCCTGTGGAGCGACCTGGAGAACGAGCAAGGCGAGTTCCAGGTGCGCAAACACACCATCGACATGCCGCCGGGCACCCGACGCAGCTACCGCGTGCGCGCCGACGCGCTCGGGCGTTGGGCCTATCACTGCCATCTGCTGTACCACATGGAAGCCGGGATGATGCGCGAAGTGAGGGTCGAAGAATGAAGACCTCACCGACTTTGCATCGCTCCGCACTGACGCTCGCCTTGCTGTGGGCCGGCGGCGTCGCCGCGCAGACAACCGATCACGCCGCGCACGCCGCGCAACCGACCGCCGGCAAGCCCGCCGCCCCACCGGCTGCGGCCGATGCGAAGGCATCGGAGCATTCGGCGATGGATCACTCGCAGATGGATCACGCGACGATGCAGGATCCGCTGCGCATGCAGGCGCCGGCCGCGTCGCAGCCCCAGGATCATTCGCAGAATGATCATTCGAAGATGGATCATTCGCAGAATGATCATCCGCAGATGGATCATTCGAAGATGAACCACTCGCAGATGGACCATTCGAAGATGGGCCACTCGGGCATGGATCCTTCGGGCAGGCAGCGCGCCACCACCAGCCCGCCGCCCGCAAGCGAGCCGCGCGAGCCGATCCCGCCCCCGACCGAGGCCGATCGCGCGGCGGCGTTCCCACCGCTGTCGCATCACATGCGTCATGCCCCGGCGGTCAACAGCTATCTGCTGATCAACCGCCTGGAAGCGGTCGAGGTCGAACACGGCAGCGCCCAGGCCTGGGAAGGCCAGGGCTGGATCGGCACCGATACCGATCGACTGTGGCTGCGCAGCGAAGGCGAACGCGAACACGGGCGGACCGAATCGGCCGACCTGGAAGTCCTGTACGGCCGCGCGATATCGCCGTGGTGGGACCTCGTCGCCGGCGTCAAACACGACTTCGCACCGGCGGGTTCGCAGACCTGGGCGGCGATCGGCGTGCAAGGCCTGTCGCCGTACAAGTTCGAGGTCGCCGCGACGGCGTATATCGGCGAGTCGGGACGCACGGCGCTGAACCTGGAGGCCGAGTACGAACTGCTGCTGACCAATCGCCTGATCCTGCAACCGCTGGTCGAGATCGACCTGTCCGGTCGCGACGATCCGCAGCGCGGCATCGGTTCGGGCCTCAGCAGCGTCGAGGCCGGGCTGCGTCTGCGCTACGAGATCACCCGCCGGTTCGCGCCCTATGTCGGCGTGACCTGGGAGCGGGCATTCGGCGGCACCGCGGACTACCGCCGCGACGCGGGCGAAAGCGTCGAGGACACCCGTCTGGTCGCCGGCCTGCGGCTGTGGTTCTGAATCCGCACCGATCTTGAGGATGCACCGCCTTTGAAACTTCGAACGCGCCCGGCCATGTCCGCCGGGCGCTATCGCAGCCGGCTGCGCAGGGCGGGCTACAGCCCGCAATCTGGCTGCGAACTGAAGCGGGCCGGGCCTCTGCCCGGCCCGACGCTATGGCCCCATCACCCCGACAGGCTATGATCTTTCCAGGACGAACCGGCTGAGCCGAGGAACATATGTCGATCAATTCCAAGGCCCGCCGCGACGCCAAGAAACGCAAGATCGCCAAGGCCCGCAACGCGCCCCTGCCCGGCCCGAGCATCGAGCCGCATGCCGAGTTGCGCGACGCCCAGGGGCGTTTGCTCGGCGGCATCGTGCGCCGCGAAGGCGAATGGACGCTCGGTCTCGGCGGCCGCATCGTCGGCGGCTCGGAAAGCGCGGCGCGGGTCCTCGCCCTGCTCGAACGCGCCGCATCGTTGCACCGCGGCGAAGGCCGCGAGGTCAGCCTGGGCTGTTCGGCCGCGCTGCGCACCGCGGCGCAGACCGAAGTCGCCGAACGCGGCCTGAGCTTCGAGGAGTTCCGGGTCGAATTGGAAAAAGAACTCGCGGTCGAACCGCAGCCCGGCCTCGGTGGTTTGCACGAAGCCAGCGAAGTCCGTCACTGACGACTCGCCGCGGGGCCTGGGGCTCCACGCGATCACCCTGCGACGACGTCGCAACGGTTCTGCTGGGCGCATCTCGTCATGGCTCGCCCGTGCATGGACCTGAAAAGCGGCTACCCGTTCTGGCCGATCCGCAGCGGCCTCATGCATGCGTTTCCGCGTTTGAGCGAAGACCTGCGCTGCGAGGTGGCAGTGATCGGCGGCGGCATCAGCGGCGCGCTGATCGCCGACGAACTCGCCGCGCACGGCCACGACGTCGCCGTCGTCGAACAACGCGACATCGGCTGGGGCAGCACGGCCGCGAGCACGGCCTTGCTGCAGTACGAAATCGACACCCACCTGGCCGATCTGTGCCGGCAATACGGCGAAGACCAGGCCGCCCTCGCCTACCGCACCTGCGCAGACGCGATTCCGGCCTTGCAGGCGGTCGCGCGCGAACTGCGCGGCACGGATTTCCAGCGCTGCTCCAGCCTGTATTTCGCGAGCAAGCCGACGCACCTGCCGGTGCTGCGCAACGAGGCCGCACTGCGCCGGCGCCACGGCCTGAAGCTGCGTTGGCTCGACGGGCAGGAACTGGCGCAGGACTACGGACTGACAGCACCGGGCGCGATCCTCAGTGCCTGCGCCGCGACGGTCGACCCGTATCGATTGACCTTGCGGCTGTTGGCGCGGTTGCAGCGGCGCGGCGTCGGCGTGTTCGATCGCACTCATATCGAACAACTGCGTGCAACTTCGCGTTCGGTCGAACTGCGCACCGGCGAAGGTATCCGGATCCGCGCCGAGCATGCGGTGATCGCCGCCGGTTACGCCGGACAGCAATGGATCGATCAACGCCTGGCGCGCAATCGCAGCAGCTATGCCTTCGTTACCGATCCGCTCGAAGCCGGGCAATTGGGACGGCTCGGCAAGACCTTGGTCTGGGAATCGGCGCGGCCGTATCTGTATCTGCGCGCCACCGGCGACGGCCGGCTGATCGTCGGCGGCTGCGACGATGCCGTCGACGTGCCCGCGCGGCGCGACCGCCGGGTCGAGTCGCGCGCACGCAAGCTGGTACGCAAGATCGGCGAGCGCTTCCCCGGCCTGCGACTGCAACCGGCCTTCGCCTGGGCCGGCACCTTCGCCGAAACCGCCGACGGCCTGCCTTGGTTCGGCGCGCATCCGCAGTACGGCCGGCGCGTGCAGTTCGCCATGGCCTACGGCGGCAACGGCATCACCTACAGCATGATCGGCGCCGGCCTGTTGCGGGCGGCGATCGAACGCCGGTCGCATCCGCTGGCGCGGCTGTTCTCGTTCGAGCGCGCAGGCTGAAGCGAACTCGTCGGGTCGCGTAAAGAAACGAACGGGCCGCGATGCGGCCCGTTCTCGTAAGACGTTAGATAAGGCGAGGCAGCGACCGCCTCAACGATGGCCGCCGCTTCGCGATCCGACGACGCTCAGGAGCGCACCGGCACCAGGGTGATCTCGACGCGGCGGTTCTGGGCGCGGCCGGCCTCGGTGTCGTTGCTGGCGATCGGCCGGGTCTTGCCGGCGCCGGTCAGGATGAAGCGATCGCGCACCAGGCCCTTCGACATCAGGTAATTGCCGACGCTCGCGGCGCGCTGCTCGGACAGGCGCTGGTTGACCGCGTCGGTGCCGATGCTGTCGGTGTGGCCGGCGACCTCGACGATGGTCTGGTTGTACTCGGTCAGGGTGCTGGCGACGTTATCGAGCACCGAATAGAACTGCGGGTCGAGGCTGGCGCTGTTGAAGGCGAAGGTGATGTTGCTCGGCATGTTCAGGGTGATGTTGTCGCCCTGGCGGACCACGTCGACGCCGGTGCCGGCCATGCGGTCGCGCAGCGCGCGTTCCTGGCGGTCCTGGTAGTTGCCGATGGCGCCGCCGGCGAGGCCGCCGACACCGGCGCCGATCAGGGCGCGCTGGCGGCGTTCGGTGGCGTCGTCGCCGCTGAGCAGGCCGGCCGCGACACCGGCGAGCGCGCCGATCAGGGCGCCCTTCTGGGTGCGGTTCATGCCGCCCTGCTGTTCCGGCGGCGGGTTCTGGCCCGGGTACGGTTGCTGCTGACCACCGTAGTAGCCGCCACCGCCGGTGGCGCAACCGGCGAGCAACACGGTCATGCTGGCAGCGGCCAGGGCGAGCTTGATCTGGGTGTTCATGGGAATTCCTCGTCTGTGTTGCGGGGCGCAGACAAGCTAATCACGCCGCCGTCGTGGACGAGTGACGAGGGAAATCCACATTCAGGTCGCGGTCGGGAGCGGCCCGCGCGCCGCGGACCGCTGCCGTCGATCAGCCGACCGTCAAAGCGCCGGCATCAAGGCGTCGGCGGCATCGGCATTGAGGGTGACGTCCCAATTGCCCATCAGCGCCAGGTACAGCAGCTTGTCGAACTCGCTGCCGAAACGCTGGATCACCGCATCCGGATCGGGGATCAGCTTGCCGTCGGCGATCAGGCCGAAATGCACGCGCCCGTTGTAGCTCAGGATCGAGATGCCGATGCCGATCGAGCCGGTCTGCGGCACCCAGAACATCATCTCGTCGAGGCGGCAACCGGCCAGGTACAAGGGTTGCTGCGGGCCCGGCACGTTGGTCGCCACCGCCGTGGCCTTGCGGCTGAAAAGCTCCAACGCCAGCCCCTGCACTTGCGCCGGCGCCATCCCGAGCGCAGCCAAAAGACCAAATGCAACAATGGCTTGGCGAGAATTCTTGAGATTATTCATGCACTCGGCGACACGCTCCACGCGGCGGATCGGGTTGTCCTCGCCGACCGGCAGGTCGAGGAAGACCAGACCGAAGTGATTGCCGAGCTTGCGCGCGTGTTCGAGCGGGCGCAGGTTCACCGGCACGGTCGCGCGCAGGGTCAGGCCGTCGACGTTGTCGCCGCGCTCGATCATGTAGCTGCGCAGCGCACCGGCCGCGGTCGCCATCAACACGTCGTTGACGGTGCAGTCGCAGGCGCGACCGACCGCCTTGACCTCTTCCAGGTCCAGCGGCTCGGCCCAGGCCACGCGCTTGCTGACGCCGAGCTTGCCGCGCAGCAGCGACGGCGGGTCGTCCGGCAGCGACAAGGCATGCAGCAATTCGCGGGCGATCTCGCCGCCCTCCTTCGCCAACATCGCGGCGAGGGTCGGGTCGCGATACATCTCCATGCTCTTCTCGACCACCTTGCTGCCGAGCTTCATGTAGCGGTCGACCGCACCGACGCGGCGCGCGACTTCGACGCCGTCCTGCTTGAGCCAGGCGTGAGCGAGGTCGCTGCCCTTGGCCGGCTCGGCGGTGGTGTCGGTCAACGACAACAGCACCTGGACCAGGGCGATGCCGTCGGCGTAGCTGTGGTGGATGCGCGCGATCAGCGCCGAGCCGCCGTTGTAGCGCTCGACCAGATGGAATTGCCAAAGCGGCCGACTGCCGTCGAGCGGACTGGACGCCAGTTGGCTGACGAAACGTTCCAGGCCGCGCTTGCCGCCGCGCCCAGGCAAGGCCGTGTGCTGGACGTGCCAGTCCAGGTCGAAATCTTCGTCGGTCTGCCAATAAGCGCCCGCGGCGGTGTCCACGGCCTTCTGGCTGAAACGCGTATAGGCCAGGAAACGCTGCTTGACCACGCGCTTGAGGGCATCCAACGACATCGGCTCGGCGAACATCAGCACGCCGGTAATCATCATCGGATTGGTCGAGCGTTCCATTCGCAACCAGGCCGTGTCGACCCGCGACATCGGCTCGCGACGCGCGCGCTTGCGCGATGTTGCCCCCGCTTCTGCTTTGGCCATGCGCCCTCCCAAGCGTCAGCGTCGAGTGAATCACGCTGCCGCGAGCGGCGTCAACGCGAGCCGCGTCGAAGCGGGCGCTGCACGCGCCCGGCGAGCGCGGCTTGCGACGCCAGGCACGTCGCAACGCCGTCGCCCTAGTCGCGCAACTTGCGGTAGGCCTCGAGCGCGTCGTCGCGGCCCGCCGCCAGGTCGACCAGCGGATGCGGCGGATAGTCGGGCGCGTGTTTGCGCAGCTGCGCCGCATCGTGCCAGGGCGCGAAGCGCAGCGGCACCGGCAGGCCGGCGAGCTCGGGCACCCAGCGCGCGATGTAGTCGCCGTCGGGATCGAACTTCTCCGACTGCGTCACCGGATTGAACACGCGGAAATACGGCGCGGCATCGGCGCCGGTGCCGGCGACCCATTGCCAGCCCAGGCTGTTGTTGGCCAAGTCGGCATCGACCAGGGTGTCCCAGAACCAGCGAGCGCCGTGGCGCCAGTGATAGCGCAGGTGCTTGGTCAGATAGCTGGCCACGATCATGCGCACCCGGTTGTGCATCCAGCCGGTGGCCCACAGCTCGCGCATGCCCGCGTCGACGATCGGGATGCCGGTGCGCCCCTGCTGCCAGGCCTCCAGCCGCGGCTGCGACAAGCGCGCCCAGTCGAAATCGGCGAAGCGCGGATTGAAGTTCTGCTCCGGCGTCTCGGGGAAGTGATGCAACAGGTGATGAGCGAACTCGCGCCAGCCCAGCTCGCGCACCGCCGAGTCGACATCGCGGGCATTGCCGGCGTTGCGATGCTCGCGCAGCGCGCTCGCCACTCGCCACGGCGCGATCTCGCCGAAATGCAGATGCGGCGACAGCCGCGAGGTGCCGACCCGGTCGGGGCGGTCGCGTTGCTCGGTGTAGCCGCGCAAGGCGCCGTCGACGAAGGTCTGCAGCGCCGCCTCGGCACCGGCCTCGCCCGGCGTCCAATGGCTCCAGAACGGTTCGGCCCAGTCGCGTTCCGGCGCCAGCTTGAGCGAGGCCAGCGGCACGCCGTCCGGCCCTTCGCGGGTGCTCGGCAGCGAGGTCGGCGGCTCCCACGAGGGTTCCTCTTTCCAGTTCGCCAGGGCCGAGCGCCAGTACGGCGTGAACACTTTGAACGGCCCGCCTTGCTTGGTCCGCAAGCTCCACGGCTCGAACATCAACGCGCTGTTGAAGCTCTCGACCTCCAGGCCCATGCCGCGCAGGGTCTGTTTGATCTTGGTGTCGCGGCGTTCGATGTGCGGCTCGTAGCGGCGGTTCCAGAACACCGCCTGGGCGTCGGTGGCGAGGATCAGCGACTGCAGCGTGGCCAGGCTGGGACCGAAGAAATGGCGCAGGTGCGAGCCGCGTCGGCGCAGGTCGCGATCGAGCGCGGCGAGCGAGCGCTGCCGCCAGGCATCCGACGCCGCACCGGGACGCCAGCTGGCGTGCTCGTCGGGGGCATGGATGTAGATCGGGATCGGGGTGTAGCCGGCCTCCAGCGCGGCACGCAACGCGGGATGATCGGCCAGGCGCAAATCGTTGCGGAACCAGATCAGTGCGGTCGCGTTGGCTTCGGGCATTGCGGCAGCCGCAAGGTCGAGGAGGCGGCAGTATGCCGCGTCCCCCGGCGTCCGGAACGGACGGGGTTCATGCTCGAACCCCGTCCGTGCGATCCCCGCTTACTGGGACTGCAGTTCCGTGATCGCGGCCTGGGTCTGGACCAGGCCCCAGCCGGTGTTGTTGTCGCGGCCGGCGGCATCCAGGTCGACCGCGGTGGTCGCCAAGGCGTCGCGGACCTGCTGCGCGGTCGCGGTCGGCTTGGCGCTCCACACCACCGCCGCCACGCCCGCGACGTGCGGGGTCGCCATCGAGGTACCGCTCTTGTTCTCATAGGCGACGTTGCTGACCGACGGGGTCGCATCGACGGTGGCGGTCTGCCCGGCCAGGGTGGCGATGATGGTTTCGCCGTCGGCCTTGCTGATGCCCACCGCCGGCAGCGTGCTGGTCACCGGCTGCGGCGGCGTGGCCGAGCTGTACAGACCGGCCTGCAGCGGGCCGTCGACGTTGTTGTAGACCACCATGGCCAGGCCACGGCCGGTCTTCACCTTGCTCGCCTTGTCGGTGAAGGTGTTGGTGCCGCGCTGGCACAGCACGACCTTGTTGCGCCAGGTGTTCGACGAGGCCGTGCACTGGCCGCCGTTGACCCAGCCGGCGCTGGCGGTGGTCTGCCTGGAGCCGCTGATGGGGTTGGCGGCGAACTGGCTGTTGCCGACCACCAGCGGATCGTTGGCCAGCGGCGTGGTGCTGTAGGTGTCCACGCCCGGCGCGGCGAGTTCGACTTCGCTGTTGAACTGCGAGAAGTCGGCCTTGGCGTTGTTCTGGTCGACCGCGGCCACCGACACCACGCTCGCGTACGAAGCGGGATAGCTCAGGGTGGCGTTGCCGTCGTTGCCGGCCGCGGCGATGCTGAGCACGCCGTTGTTGGCCAGGGTCTGGAAGGCGTTGCTCTCGGTGGTCGAGCTGCCGCCGCCGCCCAGGCTCATGTTGATGATCTTGGCGCCGGCCGCGGCGCAGCGGTTGGCCGCGTCGACCAGGGTCGAGCTATAGGTCCACGAGCACTGGCCGTGGCTGCTGCCGTTGTAGCCGTTGCTGCCGAAGATCTTGACGATGTGCAGCGAGACCTTGCCCGGGCTGACGCCGACCACGCCGGTGCTGTTGTTGGCCGCGGCGATGGTGCCGGCGACGTGGGTGCCGTGCCCGCACGTGTCGGTGTTCCAGCCGGCCGGATAACCGGTCATGGCGATGCCGGCGAAATCCTCGTGGCCCGAGTTGATGCCCGAGTCGATTACGCAGACCTTGATGCCTTCGCCGGTGGCCGCGCCGGTGTCGATGACGCCGTCGCGATTGGCGTCCCACACGTCGCGGGCCTGGACCTGGTCGATACCGTAGGGAACGCTCTGCGCCATCGGATAGCGCGGCTGGTCGATCTCGACCGATTCGACATCGGGGTTGTCGCGCAGGGCCTTGACCGCATCGGCCGACGGCAGGGTCAGCACGGCGGCGTTGAGCTTGTCGAACTGGAAGTTGACCGTGGCGTCGCCGCCGTGGGCGGCGGCCAGCCGGGTACGCAACGCCTGCACCTTCTGCTGCACGTTGGCCTGGACCAGGCCGCGGTTGGCGGCGCCCGCACCGGCACCGGACTTGAACTTGACCCAGACCCGGTTCGGGTTCGGGCCTTCGGCATTGGCCATGCTCGAAGCGACCATCATCGCCAGGCCCAGACCCAGTGCGCTCACCAAATTGCGTTGCTTCATTCGTGACTCCCCGAGATAGATTGCGGCCCGGACGCGGTCCGGGCCGGTTAGCCGCGTGCGGTCTTGGCCGCGACGCTCCAGCGACGCTAGCGCGCTCGGGGATCGGCTGGGAATGGGAGAAATCGCCCAGGCGAATCATTAATTTGTGATGTACATCACAAATTTACACTGATGAATGACACTTTTTGCGGCCTGTAGGGAGGTCATCCCGTTTGTGCGTTGCGCCTTTCGGAGCCCCTGCAGGAGACGGTTCGGCGGCCGATCCGCGGCCTCGCGACGCCTGCCGGAACCGGGGTGGCCAGCATCCGCGAGCCAGCACCCGCGAGGCGGGTCTGCCCTGCCCTCGATCAGGGTCGCAGCCGCGCCGACGCGCTCACGCTTCGACGAAGCGCACCCGTCGGGTGATCGAGCAGGTCAGCTCGTAACCGATGGTGCCGCTGGCCTCGGCGATGCGTTCGACCGGCAGTTCCGGCCCCCACAGCACCACCGGATCGCCGACCTTGGCTTCGGGGACGCCGCGCAGGTCGATCGTCATCAGGTCCATCGAGACCCGGCCGATGACCTGGGTGTCGTGGCCCGCGACCCGCACCGGCGTGCCCGAAGGCGCCGCACGCGGGTAACCGTCGCCGTAGCCGATCGCGGCCACTCCGACCAGCATGTCTTCGGGGCATTCCCAGGTCGCTGCGTAGCCGATGCGTTCGCCCTTGCCGACCCGGTTGACCGCGATCAGGCGGGTCGACAGGGTCATCGCCGGACGCAGGCCGAAGTCGGCGCCGGTGCGCCCTTCGACCGCGCTGATGCCGTACAGCAGGCCGCCCGGGCGGATCCAGTCGGCGTACGAGTCCGGCCAGCCGAGCACGGCCGCGGAATTGGCCAGCGACCGCGAGCCCGGCAGGCCGCTAGTGGCCGCGGCGAAGGCCTGCAGTTGCTGGCGCGTCTGCGGCTTGTCGAATTCGTCGGAGCTGGCGAAATGATTCATCAGCACGATGCCCTCGGCCACGCTCGACGCCGCGGCCAGGCGCGCATGCGCCTCGCGCACATCCTGCGGCGCGAAGCCGAGCCGGTGCATGCCGCTGTCGACCTTGAGCCAGCAACGGATCGGCTCGCCGGCGCCGGCCTGCTCGAGCATCTCGACCTGGCTGATGTGGTGGACCACGGTCTCGACGCCGAGCCGGCGCAACTGCGGCAGGTCGTCGGCTTCGTCGAAGCCGGACAGCAACACGATCGGCTGCGACAGGCCGGCCGCGCGCAGGCGGTCGGCGTCGGACAAGGCCGCAACGCCGAAGGCATCGGCGCCTTCGAGCGCCCGCGCCACGCGCTCCAGACCGTGGCCGTAGCCGTCGGCCTTGACCACCGCCATGACCCGGCTGTGCGGCGCCATGCTGCGCGCCTGGGCGAGGTTATGACGCAGCGCGTCGGTGTGGATGCTTGCGGAAGTCGGTCGTGCCATACGCATATTCTAGCGGGCGCCGATGCGCGCCAGAGCGCTCGCTCGCGAGTCGCCGCAACGATCCCGCGCAAACGACGCGACCGGCAAAACCTCGCCCAAGAAAAAACCGCGCGGGGCGAACCCTGCGCGGCTTTGGGTCGAGACCGATCGGATCGGACCGGCCGGGCCCCGTCGGATCGGGGCCGGCGCGGCTCAGTCGCAGCGGCGCTCGATCACGGTCTCGGTCTTGTTCTGCTGGTTTTCCTGGATCTTGCGACCGGCGAAGGCGCCGCCGACCGCACCGGCCGCGGTCGCCAGCTTCTTGCCGCTGCCGCCGCCGACCTGGTTGCCCAACAGACCGCCCGCGACCGCACCGATGGCGGTGCCGGCGATCTTGTGTTGATCCTTGATCTGCTTCGGACGCTGCACTTCGACGTCGTAGCAACGCGGCTGGTGCGCCTTGGACTTGGACTTGGTCTGCGCGGTAGCCGCGCCGGTCGCCATGACGCAGGACATCAGGGCGACGGCGATCGTGGATTTGAGCTTGCGGTTCATGGACTCACCGATAGGAATATGGACGGGATGCACGATGCGCCAGCATCCGTCACGACTGCGTCAACCCAGTCGCAACGCCGCTGCCGCGCATGTTCGCAAGGCTAACGTCGCGATGCTGAACGCGCGCAAGCATGTATGCGTCTCGACACGGTCGCTCGACGAATCTGCGACGCGCTGCGCGTATGACGCGCAGCGATAGTGCCGCGTCGATTCGCGATGCAATGGCGGCTTCGAATCGAGATGCGCGATGAGAGATGCGGTCGCCGATTCGATCCCGGCACGGTCGCGATCGGCCATCGACGGAAACTGCGCTTCGCGGCGCGCGAACGCTGCGTCGCCACGTCGCTGCGTCGGCAGCGCAACCTGACTACCGAGTCCCTTCGACCGACGATGTGATCCACTCGGCTTGACACCTTGCGACACTTGTCGCATGTTTACGACATCTGACGCTTGGAGCCCTGCGATGATCCGCCCGTCGAATGCCGAACTGGAATTGCTGAAATGCCTGTGGCGCGAGAACGCTTGCAGCGCACGCGAGTTGCACGAGCGCGTCGCGCCGCTGCTGGACTGGTCGTATTCGTCGACGCGCAAGACCCTCGAACGCATGGTCGACAAGGGCCTGGTCGAGGAAATCGGCGAGCACGGGCTCAACGTCTACCGTGCCGCGGTCGGCAAGGTCGCGGTGCTGGCCGCGCTGAGCAGCGACTTCGCCAAGCGCGTGCTCGAAATCGACGGGCCGCTGCCGACCCAGGCCTTCGCCGACAGCCGGCTGCTCAACGAAGCCGAGATCGACCAGCTCGAAGCGATGCTGCGCGATGGCGAACCGGAGTCGCAGGCATGACATTGCCCAGCCTCGAATTCTGGTCGCTGCACCTGGGCGCCTGCCTGGCGACCGGCGCGCTGGCCTGGGGCGTAGGGCTCGGCCTGCATCGCACCCTGCGCCTGTCGCATGCCTCACGCGCTTACTGGCTCGGGGTGTGGACGCTGGCGGCCTTGCCGACCGCCGCCGCCCTCGCATTGCGTTGGCTCGGGCCGGAGACCTCGTCCTGGCCGATCACGCCCGCCCTGCCGCTGCCGATGTTGAGCGATGCAGGCGCCTGGTCGGGCGTGGCCGCCGAGTCGCCGGCGACGCCGACCGCAGCAGCCGCGCTGCGCGATTGGCTCGAACCGCTGCTGGCCGCCTTGTATCTCAGCGGCGCGATCGTCGCCGCGCTGCGCTGGTGGGCGGGGCTGCGTGCGGTGCGCCGCATCGTCGCGGCTTCGCGCCCCTTCTACGGCACGCTCGGCGGCGCGCTCGACGACAGTTCGGTCGCCGCCGAATGCCGGCGCCTGGGCGAGGCCGGCATCGAGGTGCGCAGTATCGACGATGCGACCAGCCCGTTCGCGGTCTGCCTGCCGCGGCCGACCATCCTGGTCCCGGCCGCGTTGAGCGCGCAGATGAGCGATGAACAGCTGCGCATGGTGCTGGGCCACGAGGCGGCCCACCTCGCCCGGCGCGACCCGCAGCGCGCCGCCGGGATGCGGCTGGTCCAGGTCCTGCTGTGGTTCGATCCCTTCCTGCGCCTGATCGCCCAACGCGTGCAGATCGCCGCCGAGCTGCGCTGCGACGCCGCGGCCATCGCCGACCGCGCCGACCGCCGCCGCAGCTATGCCCAGGCCTATCTGCAGACCTTGCGCCTGTCCGCCGGCCTGTCTCTGCCGGCCTCGGCCGCGGCGTTCTCGCGCAAGGACCCCGGCCATCACCGGCTGCGCATCGCCCACATGATCGAAGGCGACCGGCGTCGCCGCGTGCCTCCGGCCTTGCGTTGGCTGCTGGCGGCGACGGCGCTGGTCGCCGGCGCGGCGATCGCCTCGGTGCAGATCGCCGCGACGCCGGCGACGACCACGCAGGCCGCCACGATCGCTCCGACGAGCGCAGCGCCCAAGCCGGCACCCGGCCCGGCCGCCGCCGTTGCCACGGCCAGCGTGGAGATCGACTTCTCCTCGCCGATGCGCAAGCCGAAGATCAGCGGCCACTTCGGCGAGATCGGGCCGCCGCGCAGCAACCCGCATCGCGGCCTCGATTTCACCGCGGCACGCGGCACGCCCGTGCATGCGCCGGCCGCCGGCGTCGTGGTCGCGGCCACCGAACGCTACGACAACGCGCCGAATTACGGCACCGTGGTCGTGCTCGATCACGGCGGCGGCTGGCAGTCGCTGTACGCCCATCTCGACGCTTACGAGGTGCAGGTCGGCCAACAGGTCGCGAGCGGCGAGCGCATCGGCCGCGTCGGCACCACCGGCAAAGTCACCGGTCCGCACGTCCACGTCGAGATGCTGCACAACGGCCAACGCGTCGACCCGGAACCGCTGCTGCGGTGAGTCCGATGCGATGAGCCACTGAGCCATCCCCCGGCGACGCGCCAGCCGCGCCGCCGCCCTACCCGGCCTGCCTGATTCGAACGCCCCGCTCACGGGGAGGGCCGGCCTTTGCCCGCGATCTTCGCCCGCTCCGGCGCCGCCAGGCGCGACGGCCGCGCGAGTGCGCCCTCTATCCCGGTCCCTATGAAATCAACGCCGTCGCCCACCCCGACCCCGCTGCATAAGGCATGCCGCCTGGCCTTGCTCGCCCACGCGGTGCTGGCCTGGATCCCAGCCGGCGCCAAGCCGCCCCAGGCCGCGCCCTCGCCCCCTGCTGCTGCGGCCGCCGTCGCCGAACTCGACAGCGTCGTGGTCCGCCACGACGCGCGCCGCGACGACACCGCCTCGCGCACCGTGGTCACGCGCGCCGAATTGCTCGCATTCGGCGACGGCAGTCTCGCCGAAGCGATGAAGCGCTTGCCGGGCGTCAGCATCGGCACCGGTGCGCCCGGCAGCTCGGGCGCGATTTCGCTGCGCGGCATGGGCAGCGGCTACACCCAGTTGCTGGTCGACGGACAAGCGGTCGCGCCCGGTTTCGACCTCGGCGCGCTGTCGCCGGAGATGATCGAACGGATCGAAATCCTGCGCACCACGACCGCCGACCTGCGCAGCGCCGCCATCGCCGGAACCATCAACATCGTGCTCGCCCGGCAGGCACGCCGCGACAGCGACGAACTCAAGCTGGCCTTGGGCGTGTCGAACGGCCGACACCTGCCGAGCCTGCATTGGAGCCATTCGCGCCGCGACGAATACCGCAGCCATTCGCTTGAAACCTCATTGACACGGCGCGAATACCTGGTCGAGGAAACCGGCAGCGAAATCGCACGCGACCGCGATGGCGTGCTGGCTTCACAACGCGACACCCGCCTGCGCGTCGACGGCTATCGCGACGCGTTGGCGATCGCGCCGCGTTTCGACCTGACCCTGCGCAACGGCGACACCCTGGCCCTGCAGTCCTGGCTCGACGCCGGGCATGCGCGCAAATACGCCGACATCGGCTGGACCACCTCGCTGGGCCCGCAGCTCGATCATGTCCGCTACCGCCAGTTCACCGGCACCGATGTCGTGCAATTGCGCACCGACCTGCATTGGAGCCATGAGTTCGCCCAGGCCGGCAAGCTCAGCAGCAAACTCGGCCTCAGCGGCAATCGCGAGCGTTCGCGTTTCCGCGAGCAGGGCTATGCGATCGACGCCAACCAGAACCTCGACGACGTCACCGACGGCCGACTGCGCGTGCATGGCTTGAGCTCCAGCGGCAAGTACGCCTTGCCGCTGTCGGGGCCCGATGCGAGCGACAGTGGCCGGCACGCGCTCGAACTCGGCTGGGAGACCGGCCTGGAACGCCGCCGCGAATCGCGCCTGCAGCATCTGCGCGCCATCGCCGGCCAGCCGGAAACGATCAGCGACCTTTCCTTCGACGCCACCCTCCGGCGGCTGGCGCTGTACGCGCAAGACGAATGGACGCTGAGCCCGGGCTGGTCGCTGTATCTCGGCGCACGCTGGGAGCGCATCGACACCCGCAGCGAAGGCAACCGCATTGCGACGGTGCGCAACGATGCGAGCGTGCTCTCGCCGGTGCTGCAGTCCTTGTGGAAACTCTCCAAGACCCGCAACGACCAGGTCCGCCTGGGCCTGAGCCGCAGCTACCGCGCGCCGGAATTGCGTTCGCTGATCCCGCGCCCTTACACCTCGACCAACAACCGCGCGCTCAACCCCGATCAACAAGGCAATCCCGACCTGCGCCCGGAACTCGCGACCGGCCTCGACCTGGCCTACGAGAAGTACTGGGACCAGGGCGCCATGCTCAGTCTCGGCGTCTACCTGCGCGAGATCGACGGACTGATCCGCACCGAGACCCGGCTGATCGATGATCGCTGGGTGGCCTTGCCGGCCAACGGCGGACGCGCCAGAACCTGGGGCGTCGAGCTGGAAAGCAAGCTCTCGCTGGCGCGCTGGTTCGCCGCGCTGCCGGTCGACCTGCGCTTCAACCTCACCCGCAACTGGTCGCAAGTCGACGACGTGCCCGGCCCGCACAACCGCATCGACAGCCAACCGCGCCTGACCGCGGCCCTGGCCGCCGACTATGTCGTCAACCCGGTCTGGACGGTCGGCGCGAGCTACAGCCATCGCAGCGGCGGCCCGGTGCGAACCGGCGTGCACGAGATCGAAAGCGAATCGCCGCGACGCGAGCTCGACGCCTATGCCTCGATGAAGTTGGCCAAGCGCAGCAAGTTGCGCCTGAGCCTGAGCAACCTGCTCGAACAGGATCTCGTCAGCGGCGCGGAATACTTCGATGAGGAAGGCTGGCAAGGCACCCAGCGCCGGCGCCCGACCTCGTTGTTACTGCGGGCGCAGATCGAGATTGCGTTGTAAACCGCGCTGGCCGCAAGCAGCGACGGCCGTAAACGACGACGGCGCCCTCGAGGCGCCGTCGTCGTGTCTTGCTTTAAGCCCTGGCCCGACGCCCGAGGATTACTCGAACGAGCCGATGCTGTCGTGGGCGAGGTTGTCGAAGCGGGTGTATTCGCCGAAGAACTTCAGCTTGAGCGAGCCGGTCGGGCCGCTACGCTGCTTGCCGATGATGACCTCGGCCAGGCCTTTGTCCGGCGAGGTCTCTTTGTTGTAGTAGTCGTCGCGGTAAATGAAGATGATCACGTCGGCGTCCTGCTCGATAGCGCCGGATTCGCGCAAGTCGGCCATCACCGGGCGCTTGTCGGCGCGCTGCTCCAACGAGCGGTTGAGCTGCGACAGCGCGATCACCGGCAGGTTGAGTTCCTTGGCCAGGTGCTTGAGCGAACGCGAGATCTCGGAGATTTCGGTCGCTCGGTTCTCGCTGTTGCCCGGCACCGACATCAGCTGCAGGTAGTCGATCACGATCAGGCCGAGGTCGTGCTCGCGCTTGAGGCGGCGCGACTTGGCGCGCAGCACCTCCGGCGACAGGCCCGGGGTGTCGTCGATGAAGATCTTGGCTTCGCGCAGTTGGCGGATCGCGCTGGTCACGCGGCTCCAGTCTTCGTCCTCGAGCTGGCCCGAACGCAGGCGCTGAGCGTTGACGCGGCCGACCGAGGAGATCAAGCGCAGGGCGAGCTGGCTTGCCGACATTTCCATCGAGAAGATCGCCACCGCCTTCTTGCTGCGGAACGCGGCGTACTCGGCCATGTTCAGCGCGAGCGTGGTCTTGCCCATCGCCGGACGCGCGGCCAGGATCAACAGGTCGGTCGGTTGCAGACCGGCGGTCATCTCGTCGAATTCGGTGTAGCCGGTGGCCAGGCCGGTGACCGCGCCGCCGCTGGCGTAGCGCGTCTGCAGCACGTCGAAGGCTTCCGACAGCGCCTTGGTGACCGGGGTGAAGTCGGTGCGGCCGCGGGCGCCGGCTTCGGCGATCGCGAACACCTGCTGCTCGGCCTTGGCCAGGATCTCGCCGCTGTCGCGGCCGTCGGGCTGGAAGCCGTCGTTGACGATCTCGGTGCCGACCTCGATCAGTTTGCGCATCACCGCCTTGTCGCGAACGATTTCGGCGTAGGCGGTGATGTTGGCCGCCGAGGGCGTGGTGCTGGCCAGTTCGATCAGATAGGCGCCGCCGGCGACTTGTTCGGACAGGCCTTGCGAGTCGAACCATTCGCCCAGGGTCACCGCGTCGAACGGCCGGCTCTTCTCGGCCAGTTCGCGGATGGCGCGGTAGATCAGCTGGTGATCGCGACGATAGAAATCTTCCTCGACGATCTGGTCGGCGACGCGGTCGTAGGCGTCGGGCGCGAGCATGAGGCCGCCGAGCACGGCCTGTTCGGCCTCGATCGATTGCGGCGGCACCCGAAGCTGGTCCACGCGCTGTTCGGCGCGGGTCTCGAAACGTTTTTCGCTACGGAATCCGCCACGTGCGCTCATCGGGAAAGACGATCCTCGTCGTTCGGCCGCGTGTGCGGCCAATCGAGCCGATCAAGGCTCAGGGGCTGGTGAGGGCGCCGGCGATCCGGGGATCGGCGTCGATGGGTGTCGGTCGACGTCGCAGGAAGGAGGCCGGACACGCATCGTAGTCTCGATCGGGCCATGCCCGTTGCAGATAACCCTGTGGATAAGAAGGGGACAACTCGCCCTTTCTATGTCACGAGCGCGTCGCACAGACTGCGACGGCAGGGTCCTGCCCGGAACTCCGACACCTTCAGAAAAAACGAAGGGCGCCTTTCGGCGCCCTTCGCAGTCTTACGATCGGGCGGTCGCGATTAAGCGGCTTCGCCAGCGACGATGACCTTGACCGTGATTTCGACGTCGGCGTGCAGGTGGATCAGCACGTCGTATTCGCCGGTGCGGCGGATCGGGCCTTCGCCCATGATCACTTCCGACTTGCCGACTTCGAAGCCGGCCTTGGTCAGCGCCTCGGCGATGTCGCGCGGGGTCACCGAGCCGTACAGCTTGCCTTCGGTCGCGGCGTTGGCGTGGACGGTCACCGAAGCGCCTTCCAGACGGGCCTTGCGGCCTTCGGCGCCTTCCAGCAGCGACTTGGCCTTGGCTTCGTACTCCGCACGGCGGGTTTCGAAGTCGGCCAGGTTGCTGGCGGTGGCCGGAACGGCCTTGCCCTGCGGCACGAGGTAGTTGCGGCCGTAGCCCGGCTTGACGTTGACCTTGTCGCCGAGGTTGCCGAGGTTGGTGACTTTCTGCAGGAGAATCAGTTGCATGGTCTTGCTCCGTGTTCGTTAGCGGGCCTATAGGTCCGCAGCGGGATTCGCTGTCCGATGAAGCGAGGAACGAGTTCGGAGGAGTGAGAATGAGTGAAAGCGAAAAGCTCTCTCTCGTTTCTCACTCTTCCAAGGCGGCACAGCCGCCACTCGTTCCTAACGCCGTCAGGCGTTGTGATTGTCGGTGTACGGGATCAGCGCGAGGAAACGAGCGCGCTTGACCGCCGTGGCCAGCTGGCGCTGGTACTTCGACTTGGTGCCGGTGACGCGGCTCGGCACGATCTTGCCGGTCTCGGTCAGGTACTGGCGCAGGGTGTTGAGATCCTTGTAGTCGATCTCTTTGACGCCTTCGGCGGTGAATTTGCAGAACTTGCGGCGGCGGAAAAACTTGGACATGGGGGCAATCCTCAGGCGGCTTCGGCGTTGTCGTCGGCGTTGTCGGCGGTGCCGACGGCGGTTTCGCTATCGTCGTCACGACGACGACGCTCACCGCGCTCACCGCGCTCGGGCTTGTCGCCCTTCTCGTCCTTGAACTTCATGATCAGCGACTGCTCGGTGTCGGCATCGTCGCGCTTCATGACCAGGTGACGCAGCACGGCGTCGTTGAAACGGAAACCGTCGACGAGCTCGTTGAGCACCGTCTGGGTGACTTCGATGTTCAGCAGGACGTAGTGGGCCTTGACCAGGTTCTCGATCGGGTAGGCCAGCTGACGGCGGCCCCAGTCTTCGAGACGGTGGATCTTGCCTTCGCCGCCTTCGATCAGCGACTTGTAGCGCTCGATCATGGCCGGCACCTGCTCGCTCTGGTCCGGATGGACCAGGAACACGACTTCGTAATGACGCATGGGTGTGTTTCCTTGTGGATGATGGATCGCCGACGGCGACCCGGTTCAGCCCCCCGGGGTCCGGATGCGGACGCGGTGGAGCAAGGTCCCGACCGGCCTTGGGCCGTTCGAGAGCCGGAAAGTATGGCAGGGCAAGGGCTTAGGTGCAAATCGATGCGGATGGGTCGGCCAAGGGCGCCCGCCCCGGCTTGGGTAGGAGCGGCGCAAGCCGCGACCGCGAGAACGCGGGCGGCGGCGAATGCCACGGTGGCCGAGGTGGCGCGGTCGCGGCTTGCGCCGCTCCTACCCCGGTACATCTCACCGCTTTCGGAGATCAGCGCTTCTTCGGCTTGCCGGCCGATTTCGGCGCCGGCGCCGGCTTCTTCGCCGCGATCCAAGTATCGATGTGCTTCTCCAGCACCTGCAGCGGCACCGAGCCGGTCGACAGCACTTCGTCGTTGAAGTCGCGCAGGTCGAAGGCCGGGCCGAGCGCCTTGCGCGAGCGCTCGCGCAGCTCGGAGATCTTCAGCTGGCCGATCTTGTAGGCCAGCGCCTGGCCCGGCCAACCGATGTAGCGGTCGATCTCGTTGACCACGTCCTGCTCGGTCTTGGGGGCGTTGTCCATGAAGAACTTGATCGCCTTGTCGCGGCTCCAGCCCTTGCTGTGCATGCCGGTGTCGACCACCAGCCGGACCGCGCGCCACATGTCGTAGGACAGCTGGCCCATGCGGTCGTAGGGGTCGTCGTACAGGCCCATGTCGTAGCCCAGGCGCTCGGCGTACAGGCCCCAGCCCTCGCCGTAGGCGACGAAATAACCGGTGCGGCGGAACATCGGCGCGTCCGGCAGCTCCAGGCCGCGGGCGAACTGGAAATGATGGCCCGGCACCGCCTCGTGCAGCGACAGCGGCATCATTTCCCAGGTCGGGCGGACCTCGGGCTTGTACAGGTTGACGTAGTAATAACCGGCGCGGGTGCCGTCGACCGCGCCCGGCAAGTAGTAGGCGGTGGTCGTGTCCGGGGCGACGTTGTCCGGGATCGGGCGCACGCCGTAGGGCTGGCGCGGGATCAGCTTGGAAATCTTGACCAGTTCCGGGTCGATCCGCTTGGAGATCGCCTGGTAGGCCTCGAGCAACGCCGCCGGGGTCTTGTGGAAGAACTTCGGGTCGCTGCGCAGATAGGTGAAGAACTCCGCCAGGGTGCCCTTGAAGCCGACCTCGGCCTTGACCTTCTCCATGTCGGCGCGGATGCGCGCGACTTCCTTGAGGCCGATCTTGTGGATCGCATCGGCGCTCAGATTGGTGGTGGTGAAATCGGCGGCGAGGAAATCGTAATAAGCCTTGCCGTCGGGCAGGTCGCTGGCGGCGATGCTGGTGCGCGCCGCGGCCAGGTATTCCTTCTCGAAGAAGCTGCCGAACTCGCGGTAGGCCGGCACGATGGTCTCGGCGATGACCTTCTTCGCTTCGGCCTGCAGCGCCTTGCGCTCGGCCGCCGGCACGCTGTCGGGGAAGCGGTTGAACGGCTTGTAGAACGGGCTCTTACTGGGGTCCTCGACGATCTGCTTGGCGATCTGGCCGGGCACGCGCTGCATCAGCACGCGCGGCGGGGTGATGCCGGCCTTGGCGCCCTCGCGCAGCAGGGCCTGGTTCTGCTCGATCAGCACCGGCAAGGCGCGCATGCGCGCGAGCCAGTCGCGATAGTCCTTGACCTGCTCGAACGAGAGGCCTTCGACCAGGCCATCGGCGGTCTGCACGCCGCCGCTCTGCCCGACCGGCGCCAGGTATTCGCGGTACTTCTGCCGCTCGATGCTCTTGCCGAGGTTCCAGCCGAACACGTCGTAGTTGAGCTGATCGGCTTCCGACAGCTGGCTGCGGTCGATGCTCTTGAGCTTGGCCAGCGCCTGGCGGTCGCTTTCCTGGCGCGCCTGGATCGCGCTGAGGCTGGCGTCGGTCCAGCGGTCGTTATAGCGCTTGTCGCCGTTGAAGCTGGCGCCTTCGGGGTTCTCGCGCAGGCCGCGTTCCCACTCATCGTCGAACAAACGGTGCAGCGCCTCGGTGGCGGCGTTGGCGTTGCGCGTGGCGGATGCGGCAGTGCCGGGCGCGGCAGCGGCCATCGAGGCCAGCGGCGCGGCCAGGCCCACGGCGATGGCCGCGGCGAGCAGAACGGGACGGAGCATGGTGCGTTTCCCCAGGAGACCAGCGGCCGAGTCTAGCCCGGCCCAACGCCGCTGCCGCATGTCGAAAGTTGGCGGCAACGCCGCGCCGGCCTCAACCGGCATAGCCCTTAGAGCGAGCTGGATAGAACGCGACGCGGCAGACCGCTGCGAGGCGCAATCTCGATACGGACGGGAGCCGTACCCGGCTTGCGCCGCCCTGCCCCGGTCGACCTCAGGCCGCGTCGGCCTGGGTGGTGAAGCTTTCGCCGCAACCGCATTCGGCGGCCGCGTTCGGGTTCTGGAACACGAACATCTCGCCCAGGCCCTGCTTGAGGAAATCGATGCGGGTGCCGTCGACCAGCGGCAGGCTGATCGGATCGACGTAGATGCGCACGCCGTCCTGCTCGAACACGGTGTCGCCTTCGCGTTCGTCGCGGGCCAGGTCGGCGATGTGCTGCCAGCCCGAGCAACCGGTGCGGGTCACGCCGAAACGCAGGCCCAGCGCGGTCGGCGTCTCGGTCAGGAAATGCTGGACACGGGCGAGCGCGGCGGGGGCGAGGGTCACGGACATGGCGGTACTCGTAAGAATGTTGACTCGATGCCGGCTGCGACCGGGAAGGCGGCGGCCGGATCGGCGCTACCGGAATGGTAGCAGCCTGGAATCGGCGGGCTGTACCCGATATGGCGGCATTGCGATGGCGTTCAAGCAGGCGGCTGGTCGCTACCCGCCGGGGCAGCCTGTCGCAGCGCCGGCAAAGACGCTGCTTCGGGCCTGAACGCCTCAGTCGCTGCGCCCAGCCCCGGTCGCCGCGGACGGTGCCGGTGCCGGCGCCGCATCCGGCGGCGCCATCAGATAGGTGGCGAAACTGCCCAGCCAATGGGCGCCGGCGTAATGGCTGTCGCCGACCGCGATCAGGCCGAGTTCGCGATGCACGGCGGCGGCGGCGCGCAGGGCGCGGATGCGGCGGTCGCGCGGCGGCAATCCGGCGGCGATGCCTTCCAGCATCCAGGCCCGGCTCAGGTTGAGGCCGTCGAGATGGGCCAGCTTGCCGTCCTCGGGGTCGAGCACCAGCGCCGGCACCAGCCAGTCGGCGCGCGCGCGGCGCGGCACCTGCGGCAGGAACTCGCGCAGCCAGCGGGCGTATTCGTCCGGCGCCAGCACCCGCCGCATCAGGTCGGCTTCGGCCAGACACGGCGAGAGGAAATCTTGCCCGGAGGGCTCGTAGGCCAAGGGGCAGTCGCGGTCGCCCTGATAGAAAAAGCGCGAACGTGCGACCAGGGCGTCGCGCAGCGCCTGGTCGCCGCTGCGGCGGGTCCAGTCCAGGGCCAGACCGAAGGCGAATGCGGTCTGGCTGTGTTCGCCGACGCGGATCGGCCGGGTCAGTTTCGGCAGCCAGCGCAGCAGCCGCGCCGCGGCTTCGCGTTCCAGGGGCTCCAGCGCCGCCGCCCATTGCCGCGCCTGCGGGTCGTCCCAGCCGCGCAACTGCGAGCCCAGTTGCAACAACCAGGCCAGGCCGTAGGGGCGTTCGAAGGTCTCGTCGCTGCTGCGGCGCAGATACGCCAGTTCGCCGGCGATGTTCTCGCTGGTCAGGTTGCGCGCCAGCGCGGCCCGCGCCGGCGCGGCGAACGGCGCCTGCGGGAAACGCTCGACCAGCCGCGCCAGCAGCCAGTGCCCGTGCACCGACGAATGCCAGTCGTAGCAGCCGTAGAAGGCCGGATACAGCTTGCTCGGCGCGGCCACGTCCTTGGCGCCTTCGAGGCGATGGCTGATCTTGTTCGGGTATTCGCGGCCGACGCAGCTGAGTGCGAGGCCGGCGAAATGGCCGGCGCGCGCCTCGTCGAGCACGACCACCGGCAAGGGCTCCGGCACCGGCGCCGCTGCGGCCGCCTGCGCGCATGTCGCTGCCGCCGCCATGGCGAGCATCCAGCCGGCCCACCCGCGTCCCCATCGTCCGAGCCATCGCCAAACCCGATTCATGCCGCGCCTCGCCCCCCCGTGATCCAAAGCGCAGTCTAAGGCCGCGGCGACCGGCACGCCCTGTGCCGGCGGCATCCGTTATCATCGCCGTCCTTTACTTTTCAACGCGCTGGGGCGGCATCACATGACGGTGGTTAGCGTCGAACAGGCACTCGCGGGCAAGATTCCGGCGGGCGGCGAAGTCACGGTACGCGGCTGGGTGCGTACCCGTCGCGATTCCAAGGCCGGACTGAGCTTCGTCAACGTCAGCGACGGCTCCTGCTTCGCACCGATCCAGGTCGTGGCGCCGAATACGCTGTCCAACTACGACGAGGAGGTCAAACACCTCACCGCCGGTTGCTCGGTGATCGCCACCGGCATCCTGGTCGCCTCGCAGGGCCAGGGCCAGAACTTCGAGATCCAGGCCTCGAAGCTGGAAGTGGTCGGCTGGGTCGAAAACCCGCTCACCTACCCCATGCAGCCCAAGGCGCACACGTTGGAGTACCTGCGCGAGTTCGCCCACCTGCGCCCGCGCACCAACCTGTTCGGCGCGGTGACGCGCATCCGTCATTGCCTGTCGCAGGCCGTGCACCGTTACTTCCACGAGAACGGCTATTACTGGATCAGCACGCCGATCATCACCACCTCCGACGCCGAGGGCGCCGGCCAGATGTTCCGGGTCTCCACCCTGGACCTGGCCAACCTGCCGCGCGAGAAGGACGGTGCGATCGATTTCTCGCGCGACTTCTTCGGCAAGGAAACCTTCCTGACCGTGTCCGGCCAGCTCAACGTCGAGGCCTACTGCCTGGCGCTGAGCAAGGTCTACACCTTCGGCCCGACCTTCCGCGCCGAGAACAGCAACACCACCCGCCATCTGGCCGAGTTCTGGATGATCGAGCCGGAGATCGCCTTCGCCGACCTGATGGAGAACGCGCGGGTCGCCGAGGATTTCCTCAAGTACCTGTTCCGCGCAGTGCTCGACGAGCGCGGCGACGACATGGCCTTCATCGCCGAGCGCGTCCAGCCCGATGCGATCACCCGCCTGGAGACCTTCGTCAACTCGCCGTTCGAGCGCATCGACTACACCGATGCGATCTCGCTGCTGCAGAAGTCGGGGCAGAAGTTCGAGTTCCCGGTCGAATGGGGCCTGGACCTGCAGACCGAGCACGAGCGCTGGCTGACCGAGCAGCACGTCGGCCGCCCGGTGGTGGTGCTGAACTACCCCGAGCACTTCAAGGCCTTCTACATGCGCCTCAACGACGACGGCAAGACCGTCGCGGCGATGGACGTGCTGGCGCCCGGCATCGGCGAGATCATCGGCGGCAGCCAGCGCGAAGAACGCCTCGACGTGCTCGACACGCGCATGGCGCAGTTCGGCCTGGACCCGGCGCATTACGACTGGTACCGCGATTTCCGCCGCTACGGCACCGTGCCGCACGCCGGTTTCGGCCTCGGCTTCGAGCGCCTGGTGGTCTACGTCTGCGGCCTGAGCAACATCCGCGACGCGATCGCCTACCCGCGCGCACCGGGCAGCGCCGAGTTCTGATCCGCACCCGCCTCGCGCGGCGCGGCCGTGTGCGCCATCCCGTCGCTCGGTTCGCTCCGTGTTCGTTATCCCCGCGCAGGCGGGGATGACGGTGTGAAAGCGCATGGACAGGCGCAGCGCTCGCGACCTCGGGCCGCTTTACCCCGCCGCGCACGCGGCACATGATTGATGTCGGCGTTAATTCCGGCCCCTGGGCCACAGAGGTAAGAGTACGTGATCCTGTTCCTGGCCCTGACCTTCGTCGGCATCGCGATCTCCGCGTTCTGCGCGTTCGCGATCTTCTGGCCGCTGGCCCTGGTCCACCTGCGCGACCGCCATCCGGTCTTGCGCGGCGAACTCGGCGAGGCCGCCTTCGCCAATCCGTCCGCATGGGGCTGGCTGCTGCGCCAGCGTTATCGCGCCGCGAGCGACCGCAACCTCGACGGCCTGGCCACGCCGGCGCGGGTTTCGTTACTGATCGTGTTCGCCTCGCTGGCCTGCGCGGGCCTGCTCTGGCTGCTTTCCATGATGGTGCCCTGATGACCGAAAACGAATACGACACCCACTCCGCGCCGGCTCCCGGCGAAGGCCAATGGTGGCTGGCCACGCTCGGCCGCACCGTGGTCTGGGCGCGTTTGCGCGTGCGCGAGGCCGGCACCGCCGAAGTCTTCGACAGCGACGCCAACACTTTGTCCTACGACAGCGAAGACACCGCCCGTGCGGCGCTGATGGACGCCGAGTTCGTCGAGCTCGAAGGCCTGGACGAAGAGGACGCGCAAGCGCGCGGCTTCGCTCTCGACGAACTGGTACCGCCGCAGGCCCAGGACGACCAGACGCTGGGCACGCTGATGATCCAGAAACTGCCGCAGCGCCACTGAGCCCGACGCCATGTACCTGCCGCGCGCCTTCGCCGAAACCGACCTGGGCGCGCTCGATCGCCTGGCCGACGCCTACGACTTCGCCACCCTGATCACCGTGCGCGACGACGCGCCGACGGTCAGCCACCTGCCGCTGTTGTACCGACGCGACGGCGAGCAGGTCGAACTGCGCGGCCATTGGGCGCGCCCCAACCCGCAAGCGCGTCATGCCGGCCCGGCCCTGGCGATCCTGCAAGGCCCGCACGCCTACGTGTCCCCAGGTTGGTACACCGACAAGGAAAGCGCGGCGCGAGTGCCGACCTGGAACTACGCCATCGCCCATCTGCACGGCGAGCTGCACACTTTCGAAGACGAGGACGGCCTCGCCCAGCTCGTCGACGACCTCAGCGCCCGTCACGAAGGCCGCATCGGCAGCGACTGGCGCTTCGAAGTCGAACGCGAAGAACTGCGCCGGCAATTGCGCGGCATCGTCGGTTTTCGCTTCAAGGTCGAGCGCATCGCCCTGAAGTTCAAGCTCAGCCAGAACCATCCCCTGGCCAATCGCGAGAACGTCGCGACCCAGTTGCAGGCGCAGGACCGCGACGACAGCCGCGCGGTCGCCGCCCTGATGCGCGAGCGCATGGCCTTACCGAGTAGCGGAGACTGATATGGATCTGAACTTGAGCGGCAAGCACGCCCTGGTCTGCGGCGCCTCCGAAGGCATCGGCCGCGCCGCCGCGCACGAGCTGGCCCTGCTGGGCTGCGACGTGACCGTACTGGCGCGCCGCGCCGACGCCCTGGCCGCGGTCGCGCAGGCCTTGCCGCGCAGCGGCGCGCAGGCGCACGGCTGGATCGCCGCCGACGTCGCCGACACGGCCGCCCTCGCCGCCCAGGTCGAAGCGCTCGCGGCCGGCAAGCCGGTGCAGATCCTGGTCAACAACACCGGCGGCCCGCCTGGCGGCCCGGCGCATACCGCGCTCGACGACGCCTATCTGGACGCCTTCCAGCGTCACCTGCTCGCCAACCAGACCCTGGTGCGCGCGGTGCTGCCCGGCATGCGTTCGGCGCAATGGGGCCGCGTGGTCAACGTGATCTCGACCTCGGTCAAGGAACCGATCGTCGGCCTCGGCGTGTCCAACACCATCCGCGGCGCCGTTGCGAGCTGGGCCAAGACCCTCTCGCGCGAACTCGGCGCCGACGGCATCACCGTCAACAACGTCCTGCCCGGCTACACCCAGACCGCGCGCATCGAACAGATCATCGGCGACCGCGCCCGCAACAGCGGCCAGTCGCAGGAAGCGGTGATCGAGGCCATGCGCAAGACCGTGCCGGCGAACCGCTTCGCCGAACCGGGCGAGATCGCCGCCTGCATCGCCTTCCTGTGTTCGCCGGCCGCGGCTTACGTCAACGGCGTGAGTCTCGCCGTCGATGGCGGGCGCATGCAGTCGATTTGATGCTTGGGCGTGTGCCTTCGCCCTAAGGGAACGATCTCGCGCCGAGTCTGGCGTTGTCTCACTGTAGAAGCGGCGTGAGCCGCGATCGCGGGACGCGTAGTGGCAACAACGCCGATGTCATTCATCGAAGGGGCGTCCTGTCGCGAGGGGAAACGATCTCGCGCCGAATCCGGCGTTGTCCCACTGTAGGAGCGGCGTGAGCCGCGACCGCGGGACGCGTAGTAGCAACAACGCCGATGCCTTGCATCGAAGCGGCGTCCTGTCGCAAGGGTAGGAGCGGCGCGAGCCGCGACCGCGCCGCATCGGTCTCGCGGCGAGACGCTCAAGCAACATCAACATCAACATCAAGATCAAGATCAAGATCAACATCAACATCAAGATCAAGATCCAGATCCAGATCCAGATCAAACGCCAAAAGCTTCCGCCACTAAAGCGGCGGGTTACTTTCTTTTGTCATAAGCAACAAAAGAAAGGTAACCAAAGAAAAATGCTTTTCTTTGAATCGCAGGCCCGCACGTTCGATGCCGACGCAGGGATTTTTCATACGGGACATCCCTGTCCCGATGAAAAACGACGCGCATCCCTGCGCGCCGCCCTCCGGGTCTTCGATTGCCTTCGCTAGTGCGCGATGGCGCACAGCAACAGCACAGCGACGTTCAACCGTTGCCGTTGCCGTTGCCGTTGCCGTTGCCGTTGCCGTTGCCGTTGCCGTTGCCGAGATTTTGATCTGCTTTGCCGCTTTTCCGGTCAACTGGAGACCCGGAGGGCGCCGCACAGGACGTGCGGCGTTTTCCGATAAGACAGGGACGTCTTATCGGAAAATCCCGGCGACAGCATCGCACTCGTGGCCTGTGCCCTTGCAAGGAAGGCCTTTTCTTTGGTTATCTTTGACCGAAGGGAATCCAGACGGACTTTTGGGCCAGCAAAAGAAAGTAACCCGGCCGCTTTAGCGGACGGAAGCTTTAGATGTTGCTTACGGCTCTGCGGCAAGAAACGCCGCAACCACCAGTTGCGCGGTCGCGGCTCGCGCCGCTCCTACCCTAACGGCTTCGGGAGGCGGCGTTGCGAGACCGCAACAACGCGGTCGCGGCTTGTGACCGAAGGAAATCCCTGTGGGACGCCGCTCCTACCCTCTGATTCGTCGCTACCGCTATTCACCCTGCGCGACACGCCCGCGCCGCGAACGCTCCAGCCACCACACGCCCGCGCTGACCAACAACCAGCCCAGGAACCACGGCCACGACGCGCCGCGCTGAACCTGCGCAGACGCGACCGAATTCGCCAGCGACGAGGCCGCAGCGGTCGGCGCTCGCGCTTGCGCCATCAAGTTCAATGTCGCTTCACGCATTTCGCTCGCCCGCAAGCCCGGCGCCTCGTCGCGTCCGCGCACCGCGAAGGGCTGCGAGTACTCGCCCTGGCGCAACAGATGCCAGCCCGCTTCGGTCGGCCAGAACGCGGCGCAGCGTTCGCTGCCGCTGGCCGGATCGATCAACAGATGAATGTTCTGGCCTTGCGGCGTACGCACCAGCGCCCCATCGCTCAAGCCGCACAGCGATACGCGCCGGCCCTGCCGCGCCTCACCATCGATCCGCAGTACCGGCTTCGGCTGGGCCCGCGCCAGTGCGCCAAAAGCGGCACTCCACCATTGCCCATGCAGATCGTCGCGGCCGACCAGGGTCAGGCGGAAGCTGTCGCTCAGGGTCCACAAGCCAAGCCGGCCGCGCCCAGTGCTGCGCCAGCTCGCAAAAGCCTTGCCGTCCTTGCCGCGCAGCAGGCTGTGGGCACCGGCGCCATCGAGTGTGAGCGCACGGCGGTTCAATACCGGCAATTCGGCCATCGCCTCATCGCGGGCGCGCGGCGCGTCGATCGTGCCCGGGCCGATGCGCGCACGGGTCGCTTCTTCATCCGCGCTCGATGGCGGTAAGCGCACTTCGACCGAGTCCGCACCGGCGCCGAGCTCGAAGCCCAGCGCCCGCAGTTGCGTGCGCGTGCGTGGCGACAAAGGGCCGCCGATGCGCAGCAGTACGCCGAGGCCGTCGCGCATGGCGCCGAGCAAGGCCGCACGCTGCGATTCGCCCAGGCCCTCCCAGACGCGTTCATCTAGCACGACCAGGTCGAAACCCGCCAAGGTCGGGGCATTCAAACTCAGCGGTGCATCGCCGAGTTGCAGCCCAGCGCCGACATCGATCTGGGTGTGCAACTTGATTCCGGCGTCCAAGGCCCAGCGTCGCAGGTACTTCAACTCCGGACTCGGCGCGCCGGCCAACACCAGCACTCGCGGCGGAGTGTCGGCGACTACCGACAAGGGCAGTTCGATCTCTTCGGCAACGTTCTGACGCACGTCGCGCAAGCGCAGCCTGAAGTTCATCAGGCCCGGAATGCGTGCGATGGCGCCGACGCGGAAACCGCCGTCCGCCGCCAAGATGCTGCGGTCGACCCGTTGCAGACCCGGGTCGAGCAATTCGACCAGCGCACCAGGCATCGCTTCGACTCGTCCGCTCACGCTGAACTCGGCGCCGGCCGCGACCTCGCGTGGTGCCCACAAACCGCCCAATCCGCGCGGCGACGAGGTCGGCTGCCATTCGACCGTCAAGCCGCGTGCCGCATCGCGATCGCGCGGCTCCAAGCCGGCGCCGAGCAGGCGCAGCCGTTGCGTGCCGGGATGTCGACGCAGTGCAGTGGCGAGGTCGGGTACGCGTTCGCTGTCGGCCGAGACCACGGCCTCGGGCAAAGCGATACCGGTCTCGCCGGCGATCGTGGCATCGCTTGCGCTCGCACCGGCCGTCGCCACCACCAAGGTGCCGGCTTCGCTGTAGACCAGCGGCGGGAACAGCGCGAGATACAGCAAGGCCGCCATCAATGGCTGCGCGATCAGCAACAACGCCAGCCGCCAGCCGCGCGCACGCGCCCCGGTCCCGCTGCGGTACTGGCGCAGGATCAGGCTCGCCATCGCCAGCACGGCGGCGAACCCGAGCAATCCGGCGACCGCGGTTTCAAGGCCGCTTTGCAGACCGGTATCGAGATCGATGGCGCCGATCATCGCCGGGCCTCCTGCTGCAAGGCCTCGAAATAACGCCGGTCGACCGCATCGCCCTGCCCGCGCCGCGGCACGCTCGCCGGCGGCCGCGTCAGCAGCGGCCACAGCAGGCGCCGCAACTCGGCGCGGCAGCGTCGGCATTCGGGTTCGTTGCGCAAGGCATCGAAGGCAGCGGCGAAGGCCAAGGGATCGGGCACCCGCGACTCGTGCTCGCGCAACCAACGCTGCAGGCCGGTGTAGTCGATCGGGGGCGGCTCGGTCGTGCGCGTGCTTTGCTCCAGATCGCGCCACAGCGATTCGAGCAAGGGGTCGGTCGCGTTCGCTGCGGCTAGCCTCTCGCCGCGTCGCGCCAGACCGGCGCGCTCGCCGCTCAGGCGGCGGCTCTCGTCGATCGGCGGCAGCTCGGGGCCGACCCGGGCCAGATAAATGCGCGTGGCCTGCTGCACTTTCTTGATGAAGCCCAACGCCTTGTATGCATACGGCAGTGCCTGCTGCGGGTGGCCCTGTCGAAGATGCAGCTCCGACTGCCACATCTCGTCGAGCGCGGCCTTGAGCAGCTTGCGCGTGTCCGGATCGAGCAAGGTCGCGGCCTCGGCATGATCGTGGGTATGGCCGAACTGCTCCAGCACCGGACCTTCCTCGCCGAAGCTCGGCGCGGCCGGCTTCGGTGTGTGCGCATGCTCATCGTGCTGCTCGGGCGCCGAACTCGCGGCTTGCCCCTTTTCCGCGGGCGCATGCTGGTCATGGGCCTGGCCGGGTTCGTCGTGCGGCTCGGGTTCGTCGCGATCGTTGGTCGGCAGTTGCGGCGCGCCTTCGGATTCTTCGCCGAGGAACTGGCCGTAGCGCAGGCGCAGCAGGCGCTGGTCGACGCCGATCGCGTCGGAACGTTCGATAAACCGCGCCTCGTCGAGTTTGCGCCGCTGCGCGATCAAGGCCTCGGCGTCGATGATGATCTGGCGCTGGCTGCGGAAATACGCCGGCAAGGTGGTCTTGACCATGCCGTCCAGGCCGGTCGCCTCGCTGCCCAAGTCGGCCGGCCAGCGCAGGATCAGGCTCGGGCTCAGCGCCGTCTGCGCCTTAGGCGAGCGGTTGTCGTCGACGCTGAGCTGGACGATGAGGTCGTCGCCGCTGGCGAAGCCGAGGCTGGCCAGGTCGAGACGCTGCGCATAGCGCTTCTGGGTCGTCGTACCCGTGCCGCGCAGACTGAGGCGCTGCTCGCGGAAGGTGATGTTCTCGCCGCTGCCCTGGGCCAGGGTGATGCGCAGCTGCGCGTTCGCGGCCAGGCCGTAGTCGTCGCTGGCCTCGAATTCCAGCGGCCAGCCGCGCTGGCCCGCGCTCATCAGGCTCAGGCCGCGATCGGGTTCGAGCATGCGCAACTGCGGTGCACGGTCGGCGGTGACGTCGAGGCGGTACAGACGGCGCGTCTGCGCTTCCGGCGCGCCGCTGGCGACGATGCGATACAAGGCCGGCTTGGCCAGCACCCGCTCGGCGCTCCAGCGTCCGTCGCTCTGGCGCGCCAGCGCTAAGCGCTGGCCGTCGTGGAAGACCAGCTCGACCGCGCTCGGCTGCGGCTCGAAACGCAGATTCCAGCGCAGGCGCGCGTTCTCGGGCACGCGCCCTTCGAGGGTGGGCTCGCTGCGCGACGGCAAGTGGGTATAGGCCGGTGGATCGATGCGCAGGCCTTGTTCGATCAGGCGAGGCTGCCCGGGCAAGGCCGCGACCTGGGGCGCCGGCGACAAGGCTTCGAGATCGCGCGCGCCGCTCTGCGCGCGTGGCCACAGACCGATCGCGATCAAGGCCAGCGCCGCAGCAAGCGCGGACAGGAGCAGGCGCCGTGCCGACCACGCCGGGCGCAGCTCGGGACCGTTTGCGGTTTCGATACGTTCGCGCAGGCGCGCCTGCTGCAAGCGCTGCAAGCCGTTCAAGCTCTCGCCCGATACGAACAACAGATCGGCGCTGTCGTCCATGTCGCTGCGGGTGGCGTTGAGGCGACGCGCGAGCCAAGCATGGTCGAGGCGCCGGGCGCTACGCCAGGCGACGACGATGACCGCAATGCCGACCGCGGCCGCAACCGCCAACGCAATGACGAGACCCTGCATTCGCCACGCCCATGCCGCCGCAACCAGCGCCCACGGCAGCAGGCACAGGGCCAGATCGAGGGCGCGCCGGGTGCGCGCCGAATGCAGCTTGTCTGCGAGGATCGCCGCCGCGGTCATGGCGTCGCTCCGCGTCGGGCGCGCGTCGCCAGCCAGCGTTCGAGCACGAACACCAACGCGATCAACAGCGCCAGCCACAAGCGCAGATCGCGCGGCGGCAAGGCATAGGCCGCAGCGCCGATCGCCGGCGCATGGTCTTTAGCCGAGACCCGAGAAGGCGCGGGAGCGGTTGGCTCGAACAAGCCGCGTACGCGTTGCGGGAAACCCGGTTCGAGCAACTCGGGCATGACCTGCGGCACCAGCGCACGGGTCAAGCGCATGAGCCGGCCACGGCCGAACGCGACGCCCTCGACCAGGGCCGCACCGGACCCGTCGCGCCACAATGGCGCACGCGGCGATGAGGCGTCGCGCGGCCATTCGCTGCCGGCATCGAGCAGCACGCGCCCGCCGTTGCGGGCGAACTCGCCCACTTCGTTCGGCACCGCACCAGGCGCGAGCCAGATCAACTCGCGGCTGTCGGCCGGCCACGCCTCGGTGCTCGGCGCGACCGATTCGGTTGAGCGACTGCCGGCCGCCGGATCGCGCCAGGCGGCGATCGCCGCGCGCAGATACGGCAGGGCCGCTGCACGATCGTCGGCATAGCGGACCACCGGCGACGGCGCGGCGATGGCGCTGGTCGGGGTCGCAACCGGCATCGTGCCGGGCACGACCCGCCATTCGACCGGCCGCGACAACCGTGGCCGTTGTCCGTCGGCGCCGCCCATGCGCTCGGGCACGAACACGGTCAGCGCCGCTGCCGCCGGCAGGCTGGCATCGAGCTCGCGCAACATACTCGACAGCGGCACGGGCCGATCGGGTGCGGCGTCATCGAGACGTGGAAAACCCGGCGCGAGCCAGTGCAGGCGCGCATCGGATGCGGCAGCTTGGGCACGTGCGGCCTGGGTGTCGACGCCCGGTGCGACCACGATCCACGGCCGCGCACTCTCAGCGCCGAACAGCACCGGCCGCGCCAACCACAGCGCCAGCAGGGCCAGCAGCAACAGACGCAGCAACAACAACGGCCATTCGTCGAAGCGGATGCGGTGCCGCGGCTTCGGCCGCTGCCGCAGCCAACGCAGGGCGGCGAAATCGGTCGGGCGCTGTTCGCTGCGCCGCGCCAGATGGATCAACAGCGGCAGGAGCAACGCGGCCAATGCGGCCAGCGCGGCAGGCAGAAGCAGGCTAAGGTTCACGCCGGCTCCGCCATGTCGCGCGCGCCGAACAGCCGCCGCAGCGGCAGATCCAGCGCTTCGTCGAGCACGTATTCGGTGTGGCGGATGCCGCTGGCGTCCAGGCGGGCATCGAGTGCCTTGCGCGCGGCAGCGAATCGGACGAGAAACTCGTCGCGCAAGGCCGCGCCGTCGCCGAGCAATTCTTCGCCGGTTTCCGGGTCGCGGAAGTGGTAACCGCCGCGGAACGGGAAGTCGCGTTCCTCGGCGGTCAGGATGCGAATGCTCAGCACTTCGCGTCGCGCCGAGGCGAGCCGCTCGGCGATCGCGACCGCGCCCTCATCGCTGCCGTCGTCGAAACCGTCGCCGAGCATCAGCACCAGGTCGCCGGCGGCGATGCGCTCCCACAGCGGCCGCAGCCGTTGCGCGGCCGGCCAGGCGCCCTGCGCCGACAAGGCATGCAGCTCCAGCCACAAGCGGTCGCGTTGGCGCGCACCGGTCGCCGGGGCGACCAGACGCACGCCGTCCTCACGCAAGGCGATCAAACCGAAACGGTCGCCCTGGCGCAGTGCCAGCTCGGCGACGCAGGCGGCCAGGGCCTTGGCCGCGTCGAGCCGCGACCAATCCGGGCGCGCCGCGTCGCACTGATTCATCGAGGCGGTGGCGTCGACCAGCAACCAGACCGCGAGCGGGCTTTCGCGCTCGGCTTCGCGCACGAAGAAGCGGTCCGAGCGCGCATACAACTTCCAGTCGACCTGGCGCAGTTCGTCGCCGGGCTCGTAAGCACGGTACTGGGCGAATTCGAGCCCGGCGCCGCGGCTGCGGCTGTTGTGCAGGCCGATACCGTGGGTGCCGACCGCGCGCCGCGACAACAGCCGCAGGCTGCGCAGCCGCGCTCGTACCGGCGGTGGAATGAAATCCTTCACGAGGCCTCGCCGAGCGTGCTCAAGCGCCGGGGAACGGCACGCCGCGCAGCAGCGCGGCGATGACGTCGTCGGCGCTCTTCAGCTCGGCCTCGGCGGCGAACGACAGCAGCAGGCGGTGACGCATCACCGGCGCGGCCAAAGCGACGATGTCCTCGCGGGTCGCGGCATAGCGCCCGTGCAGCAGCGCCCTCGCCTTCGCCGCCAACACCAGCGACTGCCCGGCCCGCGGGCCGGCGCCCCACTTCACCCATTGCCGCACTTCCGGCAAGGCGCTGTCGTCGGGGCGGCTGGCGCGCACCAGTCGGGTGATCCAGACCAGCAGATCGTCGGCCAGGTGCACTTCGCGCACCCGCGCCTGCAAGGCGATCATTTCTTCGCCGCCCATCACCCGCGGCACCTCGGCGCTGTGGCTGCCGGTGGTCTGCAGCAGGATGTCGTGCTCTTCGCGCTCGCTCGGATAGCCGACCCGGATATGCAGCAGGAAGCGGTCGAGCTGCGCTTCCGGCAAGGGATAGGTGCCGGCCTGTTCGAGTGGGTTCTGGGTCGCCAGGACGAAGAACGGCGCCGGCAAGGCGTGGGTCACGCCGGCATAGCTGACCGTGCGCTCCTGCATCGCTTCGAGTAGCGCGGCCTGGGTCTTGGGCGGCGTGCGGTTGAGCTCGTCGGCCAGCAACAGATTCGTGAAGATCGGCCCGGGCTGGAAGCGGAAATGGCGATGGCCGGTGCCGTGGTCTTCTTCGAGCAGCTCGGTGCCGAGGATGTCGCTGGGCATCAGGTCGGGGGTGAACTGCACGCGCCGGAACTGCAGCTCCAGGGCCTGTCCGAGCGAGCGCACCAGCAGGGTCTTGCCGAGGCCGGGCACGCCTTCGAGCAGGCAGTGGCCGCCGGCCAGCAGGCCGATCAGCAACTGTTCGACCACTTCGTGCTGGCCGACGATCGCCTGGGCGATCGCTTCGCGCAGCGCGCCCAAGCGATCGAGCTGCATTTTCAGTTCGGCTTCGTTGCCGCCGGTTGCCACGTTCGTATTCATTTCGTCATCCCGAAAGCCAACATTCGTTCAAGCAAGCAACAGCAACAGCAAATCCCCCGCGCCCGCTGCGCGATCGCCGCCCCCTTTTTCTAAGGGGGCAAAAGCGAGCCCACCACCGTGCTCTGCCGAGTCCCGAGTCCCGAGTCCCGAATCCCGAATCCCGAGCATCAAGAATTCAACGCATACATGACGATGTTGACCGCGAACTTGGTGTTGTCCTCGGCCAGGAAGCGTTTGTTGCGCCAGTCGTAGTCCCATTCGCAGCCGTAGTCTTTGTTGCTGTACAGCACGCCCAGGCGACCGTCGATCTCGATGCCTTGCAGGTAGTCGTGGACCAGGTCGTCGCCCCAGCCGTTGAGCTCGAAGCCGGTCGCGGGCGGGCCGTCGAAGACGAAGAAGCTGCGGTAAATGGGGTGCTTCTTCGGCAGCCGGCGCAAGGCCTTGGCGCCGAAAATCCTCGCCATCTGTTCCTCGAAGGACTTGGCGAACAGACCGTCGATGTCGTGGTTGCAGTCGTCGACGAAGACGAAGCCGCCATTGCGCACATAGCGCTCGAAGTTGCGGCGTTCGTCGGGGTTGAACTCGACCAGCTTGTGCCCGGCCAGGTAGCAGAACGGCGCGCCGAGCATCTTCGGGTCGGCCAGCGCCAGCACATGCTCTTTCGGGTCGACCCGCAGGTTGGTGTAATCGATCAGCGAGGTGATCAGGTTGGCCGGCATGCGCTGGTCGACGTCCCAGTCGCCGGAGTCGTATTTGAGCCGGGTGAACCAGAAGTCGTAATCGGCGCGGGCGGCCTGGGCCAGCGGCGAACGCGCCAGCCAGGCGCCGGCGGCACCGCCGAGCATCAGCCGCAGGAACTGCGCCCGGTTCACCGGGCCCTGCCTGCGTCGGTCTGGATGCCTGGAACCGCCATGCCCTGCCTCAACCCCATCGGCTAGAGCGCACGCGCGGTGTTGATGATGTTGACGCCGTTGAAGCGCGTGGTGCTCGACCCGTGCGACACCGCCGAGACTTGGCTCGGCTGGCCCTTGCCGTCGAAGAACGAGCCGCCGAGGCGGAAGTCGCGTTCGTCGCAGACCGCCACGCAGGCGCTCCAGAACTCCGGGGTGCGGATCTGGTAAGCGGCATCCTCGACCATGCCGGTGACCTGGCCGTTCTTGATCTCGTAGAACAACTGGCCGCCGAATTGGGCGTTGTAACGTTGCTGGTCGATCGAATACGAGCCGCGGCCGTGCACGTACAGGCCGCGTTCGACGCCCTTGATCATCTCGGCCACGCTCAATGGCTGCTTGCCCGGCTTCAGCGAAACATTGGCCATGCGCTGGAACTGCACGCTCGACCAGGAATCGGCATAGCTGCAGCCGTGCGATTGCTTGTGACCGAGCAGATGCGCCTCGTCGCGGGTGGCCTGGTAGTCGACCAGGATGCCGTCGCGGATCAAGTCCCACTCGCGGGTCTTGACGCCTTCGTCGTCGTAGCCGACCGCGCCGAGGCTGCCGGGACGGGTCTTGTCGGCGACGAAGTTGACCAACTCGCTGCCGTAGCGATAGCCCTGCTCGCGCTTGTCCAGGGTGGCGAAACTGGTGCCTGCGTAATTGGCCTCGTAGCCGAGCACGCGGTCGAGTTCGAGCGGGTGGCCGACGTTCTCGTGGATGGTCAGGAACAGGTTGGACGGGTCCAGTACCAGGTCGTACTTGCCCGGCTTCACCGACGGCGCCTTGAGCTTGGCGCGGGCGTGCTTGGCGGCGGCGACCGCGTCTTCCATCACGTCGTAGGAGCGTCCGTAACCGGTCAAGCCGCCGGGCAGCGCGACCTTGCCGGCCGGGTCGGCGTCGAGGTATTCGTAGCCCATGCCCATCGGCGCCGACAGGCCGTCGCGGGTGCGGAACTTGCCGCTGACCTTGTCGACCGCGGTCGCGGTCAGCGGCAGCCAGATGCGATGGATGTCCTGGTCGATGTAGCTGCCGTCGCTGGAAGCGAAATACTTCTGTTCGTTGATCACGAACAGGGTCGAGTTGACGTAGTCGGCGCCGGCCTTGAGCGCGGCGGCGTTGACGCCGAGCAGCAGGTCGACTTTCTCCTTGATCGGCACCGCCATCGCGTTCTTGCGCAGCGGCGTCGCCCAGCGCGTTTCGCCAACGCCGGCGACCGGCGCCAGTTCGACCTTGCGGCTCTGCACACGCGCGTTGGCGCGGGCGATCGCCAGCGCCTGGCGCGTGGCGATCGCGACGGCGTCCGGGGTCGAGGCGTCGGTGGCGGCGAAGCCCCATGCGCCCTGGCTCAGCACGCGGATGCCGACGCCGGCGGATTCGCCGTTGACGATGTTGCGGACCTGCGCTTCGCGGGTCACCACCGATTGGCGCAGGTAGCGGCCGATGCGCACGTCGCAATAGTCCGCCCCGCCCTCGCGCGCGGCGTTCAGCGCGGTGTCGGCCAGGCGCCGCCAGTGCGCCACGTCGGCCGGTTCCAGCAAGGCTTCGGCGGCGATCGCGCGGCCGTAGGGAAGCGCCAGGCCGGCCAGACCCAGGCCGGTGAAACTCAGGAAATCGCGTCGTTGCATCGGGCGGCTCGGGTTCGGCGGGTCGGGTTCGGCAGATCGCGTTGGGCAGATCACGTTGGGCAGAATCGGCGGGACACTGCTGCAGCGAACCGATGCGGGCGGCGCGCCGGATCGCCGGCGGCGCCGCCCCTCAAACGCCGCACTCAAGCGGCGCGTTCAAGTGTCGTCAGACCGCGTCCGACAACGAGGTGAAGGTGAAATCGCGCAACTTCATCGGCGGGATCATCATCACGAACGAGGACTCGTCGCCGGCCACGCGCACCGGCCGGCCGAGTTCCTCGATGTTGTTGAGCATGATCACCGGCGACTCGTTGAAGCGGAAATTCTTCACCGGGTGCTTGATCACCCCGTTCTCGATGTAGAAGGTGCCGTCGCGGGTCAGGCCGGTCAGCAGCACGGTCTGCGGGTCGACCATCCGTATGTACCAGGTGCGGGTGACCAGGATGCCCTTCTGGGTGCCCTTGATCAGCTCGGCGGTCGACTTGTCGCCGCCGGCCATGAGCAGGTTGCCGGGCGTGCCGACCGCACGCTTGCCCTGCTTCTTGGCCCAGAAGCGCGAGTAGTCCAACGCGGTGACCTTGCCGTTCTCGACCACCGCCATCTTCTCGCGCGCCAGGCCCTGCGCATCCCACGGCAATACCGGGGCGCGCGGGTCCCAGGGATCGGCGCTGATGTTGACGCGCGGGTCGTAGACCTGCTCGCCGAGTTTGTTGCCGCCGCCCTTCTTCGACAGGAAGCTGCGGCCTTCGTCGGCCTGGCGCGCATCGAAGAAATTCATCATGAACGAGATCAGCCCGGCGGCCGCGGCCGGCTCCAGGATCACCGTGTACTTGCCCGGCTCCAGCGCCTTGGCTTCGGCCGACTCGGTGGCCTTGCGCATGGCGATGCGCACTTCGTTGTCGGCCTTGAACTCGCTGGCATCCTTGAGGTTACGCCCGACCCAGCCGGAACCGCGGCCATCGTCGGTGCGAACGGTGCAGGTGTAATCGAAGTTGGTGGCCTGCTGGTAACCGAAATTGCCCTTGCTGTTGGCCACCGCGACGAAGCTCTGGCCGTCTTCGAGAAAACCGGCGGCCGTGAGCTTGTCGGCGCGGCACGGCGCGATCGAGTCGGCTGCGACCTGGGCGCGGAACTCGGGCGTGATCGCCGCGGTCGAGGCGCTGAAGGTCGGGCTCGGCTTATAGCTCTGCTTGTCGATCGCCGGCATGAACTCCGGGTTTTCCGGCGCCAGCCTGGCCAGGTCTTCGGCGCGGCGAACCACGCGTTCTAGCGCGGCATCGTCGAACTCGTTGATGCTGGCGGTGCCGACGCGGTTGCCGAAGGCCGATTGCACGGCCAGGTTGCTGTTGCTGACGATGCCGCTGGTCGACACGTTGTTGAGGGCGAAACGGATGTTGCCGGCGATGGAACCGGTCAGGGTCGCGGTGCACTCGTCGGCCTTGGACAGCGCCAGGACCTTGTCGAGGATGGCCTTGGCTTCGGCTTCGGTGAAGATGCTCATGGGTGGATTCTCCTGCGCCGGTCAGCCGAGCTTGCGGGCGGTGTTGATGACGTTGACGCCGTTGAAGCGCGCCGTGCTGGAACCGTGCGAGACCGCCGAGACCTGGCCCGGCTGGCCCTTGCCGTCGAAGAACGAGCCGCCGAGGCGGTAGTCGCTTTCGTCGCAGACCGCGACGCAGGAATTCCAGAATTCCGGGGTGCGGATCTGGTAGGCCACGTCTTCGAGCATGCCGGTGATCTTGCCGTTCTTGATCTCGTAGAACAGTTGGCCGCCGAACTGGGCGTTGTAGCGCTGCTGGTCGATCGAGAAGGAGCCGTCGCCGACGATGTAGATGCCGTTCTCGACGTCCTTGATCATGTCGGCGACGCTGAGCTTGTTCTTGCCCGGCGCCAGCGACACGTTGGCCATGCGCTGGAACTGCACGCTCGACCAGGAGTCGGCGTAGCAGCAGCCGTCGGATTCGCTCTTGCCCAGGATGTGGGCCTGGTCGCGGATGGTCTGGTAGTCGACCAGGATGCCGTCCTTGATCAGGTTCCAGCGCTTGGTCTTGACGCCCTCGTCGTCGAAGCCGACCGCGCCGAGGCTGCCCTGCTGGGTCTTGTCGGCGAACACGGTGACCTGGTCGCTGCCGTACTTGAAACCGCTCTTGACCTTGTCGACGGTGGCGAAACTGGTGCCGGCGAAGTTGGCCTCGTAGCCGAGCACGCGGTCGAGTTCGAGCGGATGGCCGATCGATTCGTGGATGGTCAGCCAGGTGTGCGAGGGGTCCAGCACCAGGTCGTACTTGCCCGGCTTGACCGAGGGCGCGGTGAGCTTCTGCCGCGCCTGCTTGGCGGCGGCGACCGCGTCTTCGAGCATGTCGTAGGAATTGCTGTAGTTGACTACGCCGTTCGGCGATACGGTCTTGCCCGAGGCGGCGCCGTCGAGGTATTCGAAGCCCATGCCCATCGGCGAGGACAGGCCTTCGCGGGTGCGGAACTTGCCGCTGGCCTTGTCGATCGCGGTGATCGTCATCGGCGTCCAGATGCGGTGCACGTCCTGGTCGATGTAGGAGCCGTCGGTCGAGGCGAAGTATTTCTGCTCGTTGACCAGGAACAGCATCGAGTTGACGAAGTCGGCGCCGGCCTTGACCGCGGCGGCGTTGACGCCGAGCAATAGGTCGACCTTGTCCTTGATCGGCACTTCCATGGCGTTCTTGCGAATCGGCGTCTTCCACGCCACCTCGCCCACGCCCGGGGTCTTGGCCAACACCACCGGCTGGGTCTGGGTCTTGGAGTTCGCGCGCGCGATCGCGGCGGCCTGTTGCGCCGCCTCGGCCACGCTCTTGGCGTTCAGCTGGTTGGTCGCGGCGAAGCCCCAGGCACCGTTGACCAGCACACGGATGCCGATGCCGGTCGACTCGGTATTGACCACGTTCTGGACCTTGTCCTCGCGGGTGATGACGAACTGGCGCAGATAACGGCCGATGCGCACATCGCAGTAGCTCGCGCCCGCGCCTTTCGCCGCGGTCAGCGCGGTGTCGGCGAGTACTTTCTTCTTGGCCACGTCCAGCGGCGTCAACAGGGCTTCGGCGGCGATCGCGCTGCCGTAGGGAATCATCAGCCCGGCGATGCCGAGCCCCGACATGGTCAGGAAGTTGCGTCTATCCACGAGATTGTTCCGCCGTTGTGGGCCCGATCGGCAGTGCTGGTTGCCGCCGCAAGGCATGGATGAAAGTCACCTCTCGGAATGTGCGCAGTGCTTGCACGGGCAGTCAAGTGCCGGGAGACAGTGACTCGCGATGCCGCCGTTGCGCCGATCGGGGTTGCCGATACGAGACGCTTGGCGCAGCGATTCATCTTATTTCGCGGTATTTCGCGTCCGTTGCCGACCGCCCTTGCGTGTCGTCGCGACTGCGCGAGGCGACATTGCTGCAGTGCACCTGGGCCAACAGTCATGCATGACTTTGGTCATGTCCGTGCGCCACGGACCGGATCGGCAAAGTCGGAGGCATCGTTATTCGTTCGCGAGGGTCTTCAGACTAGGAGCGGCGCGAGCCGCGACCGCGCCATCCGGCCTGCGACGCCCCTGCGAGGTCGCGGCTCGCGCCGCTCCTACCCCGAAAGCGCACGCCATCCGGACGCCGCCGTCACGGAACCGCGACCTGCCGCCGCCCGGCGCTATGGGCGCTGCCGCGCCCACGCGTTAAGCTTGGCGCATGCACAGATTCCGGCACTGGATCGACGGCCAGGCGCGCGATGCGGCCGGCGGTCGTTGGCTCGATGTCCACGACCCCGCCAATGCGCAAGCGTATGCGCAGGTCGCAGCCGGCGACGCCGCCGACGTCGAGCTCGCGGTCGCCGCGGCCCAGGCTGCGTTCCCGGCCTGGTCGGCTCTGCCGCATAGCGAACGCGCGCGCTGGCTCGAAGCATTGGCCAGCGCGTTGGAAACGCGCCTGGAAGACTTCGCCCAAGCCGAATCGCGCGATGCCGGCAAGCCGATCCGGCTCGCCCGCGAGGCCGAGATCCCGCGTGCGGTCTCGAACCTGCGCTTCTTCGCCCATGCCGCAACCCAGTTCGCCAGCGAATCCCACCACGGCCAGGCCGGGCTCAACTACACCTTGCGCGCGCCGCTCGGGGTGGTCGCGACGATCTCGCCGTGGAACCTGCCGCTGTATCTGTTCACCTGGAAGATCGCCCCGGCGCTCGCGGCCGGCAACACCGTGGTCGCCAAACCGTCCGAAGTGACCCCGGCCACCGCCAGCCTGCTCGGCGAGCTGGCCGCGCAGATCGGCTTCCCGCGCGGCGTGCTCAACATCGTCCACGGCCTCGGCCCCGAGGTCGGCGAAACCCTGGTCCGGCACCCGGCCGTGCGCGCGATCTCCTTCACCGGCAGCACCGCGGTCGGCCAGCGCATCGCCGGCATTGCCGCGCCGCTGTTGCGCAAGGTCTCGCTGGAGCTCGGCGGCAAGAACCCGACCCTGGTGTTCGCCGACAGCGATTGGCGCGCCAATCTCGACACCCTGATGCGCTCGGCGTTCCAGAATTCCGGGCAAATCTGCCTGTGCGGCTCGCGCCTGCTGATCGAGCGCTCGATCTACGACGAAGTCCGCGACGCCCTGGTCGAACGCGCCCAGGCGCTGAAGATCGGCGAGCCCGCCGACGAAGCCACCTCGCTCGGCCCGCTGGTCTCCCAGGCGCATTACGACAAGGTCCTGGCCGCGCTCGAACGCGCGCGCGGCGAAGGCGGCCGCGTGCTGTGCGGCGGCCATGCCCTGGACCGACCCGGCTGGTACGTGGCGCCGACCCTGATCGAAGGCCTCGGCCCGGATTGCGCGAGCAACCGCGAAGAGATCTTCGGCCCGGTCGTGACGCTTCAAGCGTTCGACGACGACGCCCAGGCTCTGGCCCTGGCCAATGCCGGCGACTACGGCCTGTCTGCGTCGGTCTGGACCCGCGACCTCAACCGCGCCCATCGCCTCGCCGCGCAATTGCGCGTCGGCATGGTCTGGGTCAACACCTGGCTGCAACGCGACCTGCGCACGCCGTTCGGCGGCGTCGGCGCGTCGGGCCTCGGCCGCGAAGGCGGCGCCGAGGCCATGCGTTTCTTCACCGACGCCAAGAACGTCGGCCTTCACCTGGGATGACCGTTGTATGACCCCGTTGCACGACCTGCTTGAACGAAACCGCGAATGGTCCGAGCGCATCAGCGCCGAGGACCCGGAGTTCTTTGCCCGCCTCTCGCGCCAACAGGCGCCCGAATACCTTTGGATCGGCTGCTCGGATTCGCGCGTGCCGGCCAACCAGATCATCGACATGGCCCCGGGCGAGGTCTTCGTCCATCGCAACATCGCCAACGTCGTGGTCCATACCGATCTCAACTGCCTGTCGGTGATCCAGTTCGCGGTCGACGTGCTCAAGGTCAAGCACATCCTCGTCGTCGGTCACTACGGCTGCGGCGGCGTCCATGCCGCGTTGCACGGGCACCGTCTCGGCCTGGCCGACAACTGGATCCGCCACGTCGGCGACGTCGCCGACAAGCACGTGGCCTGCATCTCGCATGCCCATGCCGAGGAGCGACACGACCGTTTGTGCGAACTCAACGTGATCGAGCAGGTGCAGAACCTCAGCCTGACCACCATCGTCCGCGATGCCTGGGCGCGCCAGCAGCCGCTCGCCGTGCACGGCTGGGTCTATAGCCTGCGCAACGGCCGCGTCCACGACACCGGCATGAACATCGACAGCTTCGAAGCGCTGCAGGACACCTACGAGCGCGCCGTCGCCACGGTGCACTCCACCCACGGCGGTTCGCCGCGATGAGCGGCGGCGGCATCAGCGCCGCCAAGGCGCCGCGGCCGGTCGGCCTGTACCCGCATGCGCGCCGGGTCGGCGAGCTGCTGTTCCTGTCCGGGATCGGCCCGCGCGATGCCGCCAGCAACGCCATCCCCGGCAACGTCCACGACGCCGAAGGCCGCCTGATCGCCTACGACATCGAGCTGCAATGCCGCTCGGTGTTCGCCAACGTCCGCGCCGTGCTCGAAGCCAGCGGCGCCGGCTGGGACGACCTGGTCGACGTGACCGTGTACCTGACCGACATGGCCCGCGATTTCACCGCCTATAACGCGGTCTGGGCCGAGTATTTCCCCGACCTCGAACGCGCGCCGTGCCGTACCACGCTCGGCATCACCGCGCTGCCGACGCCGATCGCCATCGAACTCAAATGCATCGCCGCCTTCGCCCCGCAGCGGAACGGCGCACCGCCCGAGGGCACGTGAATGCTTCCTGGACCGATCAACCTCAATCAATGGATCGACGAACACCGGCACCTGCTCAAGCCGCCGGTCGGCAACAAGGTGATCCACCTCGGCGACTTCATCGTCATGGTGGTCGGCGGCCCTAACCAGCGCACCGACTATCACTGGGACGAAGGCCCGGAATGGTTCTACCAGCTCGAGGGCGAGATGGTTCTGCGGATCCAGGAGGATGGGGCTGTGCGCGACATCCCGATCCGCGCCGGCGAGACCTTCCTGCTGCCGCCGCGCGTGCCGCATTCGCCGCAGCGCATGCCCGACTCGATCGGCCTGGTGATCGAGCGCAAGCGCCTGGAGCACGAAGACGACGGTCTGATGTGGTACTGCGAGCGCTGCAATCACAAGCTGTACGAAGAGTTCTTCCATTTGCACGACATCGAAGCCGATTTCCCGCCGGTGTTCGAGCGTTTCTATTCCTCGCGCGAACATCGGACCTGCATGGACTGCGGCCATCTGAACCCGGCGCCGGGCCGCTACGTGATGCCCGACACCTGAGGCGACGATGCTCAAGATCGACACCCACGCTCACTACCTGCCGCGCGACTGGCCCGACCTGGCGCGCAAGTACGGCGACGAGCGCTTCCCGGTGATCCACCACACCGACGACGGCCGCCATCGCATCTACAAGGACGGCAAGTTCTTCCGCGAGATCTGGTCGAAGACCTGGGACCCGCAGGAGCGCATCGACGACTACGCGCGCTTCGGCGTGCAGGTGCAGGTCATCAGCACCGTGCCGGTGATGTTCAGCTATTGGGCCAAGGCCAACCAGGCCCTCGACCTGCACCAGGCGCTCAACGACCACATGGCGCAGGCCTGCCGCGACTACCCGCGCCACTACGCCGGCATCGGCACGGTGCCGCTGCAGTCGCCGCGCCTGGCGGTGCAGGAGTTGGAACGCTGCATGGACCAGCTCGGCCTGCAGGGCTGCCAGATCGGCAGTCACGTCAACGACTGGAACCTCGACGCACCGGAGCTGTTCGAGTTCTTCCAGGCGGCCAGCGACCTCGGCGCGGCGATCCTGGTGCATCCCTGGGACATGATGGGCACGCCGAGCATGCCGAAGTACTGGCTGCCGTGGCTGGTCGGCATGCCGGCCGAGCAATCGCGCGCGGCCTGCTGCCTGGTGTTCGGCGGCGTACTCGAACGCCTGCCGAAGCTGAAGATCTGCCTGGCCCACGGCGGCGGCAGTTTCCCCTACACCATCGGCCGCATCGAACACGGCTTCAACATGCGTCCCGACCTGGTCGCGACCGACAACCCGCGCAACCCGCGCGATTACCTCAACCAGTTCTACTTCGATTCCTGGGTCGCCGATCCGCGCGCGCTGGAATACCTGCTCGACACCTGCGGCGTGTCGCGGGTGATGCTCGGCACCGACTACCCGTTCCCGCTCGGCGAACAGACGCCCGGCGCCGGCATCGCCTCGCTCGACCTGCCGCCGGCCGATCAGGCCCGGCTGTATCACGGCACCGCGCTGGAATGGCTCGGGCTGTCGAAGTCGCGCTTCGAGTGAGCGCTCGTCGCCGACGCCGCCACGCGTACGCGTGAACCCTCGTCTCTCATCACCGCTCCACGTTCCCAGGCCGTTCCCGTGACCGATCTGTCGTCCCCCGCCCATGCCGCCGCGCTCGACGCCGCCGACCCGCTGCCGACCCTGCGCAGCGAATTCCTGATTCCCCGCCACGGCGACGACGAGCAGGCCTATTTCGTCGGCAACTCGCTCGGCCTGCAGCCGCGCGGCGCACGCGCACACGTCGAAGAGGTGCTGGACAAGTGGGCGATGGAAGCGGTCGAAGGCCACTTCACCGGTCAGGCGCAGTGGATGCCGTATCACGAACTGGTGCGCGACCCGCTCGCGCGGCTGGTCGGCGCCCACCCGGGCGAAGTGATCGCGATGAACTCGCTGACCGCCAACCTGCACCTGATGATGGTCAGCTTCTACCGGCCGACCCGCGAACGCCCGGCGATCCTGATCGAAGCCGGTTCGTTTCCGTCGGACCGCTACGCCGTCGCTTCGCAGATCGCCTTCCACGGTTTCGACCCGGTCACCGACCTGATCGAGGTCGAGCCCGACGAACCCGGCGGGCTGATCTCGATGGCCACCATCGAACGCGCCATCGCCGAGCACGGCCCGCGCCTGGCCCTGGTGCTGTGGCCCGGCGTGCAGTACCGCAGCGGCCAGGCCTTCGACTTGCCGGCGATCGTGCGCCTGGCGCATGCGCAGGGCGCGCTGTGCGGCTTCGACCTCGCCCACGGCGTCGGCAACCTCGAACTGCAGTTGCACGACAGCGGCGTCGACTTCGCGGTATGGTGCCACTACAAGTACCTGAACTCCGGTCCCGGCGCGGTCGCCGGCTGTTTCGTCCACGCACATCACGCCCGCACCGACCGACCGCGCTTCGCCGGCTGGTGGGGCCACGAAACCTCGACCCGCTTCCGCATGGGCCCCGATTTCGTTCCGACCGCCGGCGCCGAAGGCTGGCAGCTGAGCAACCCGCCGATCCTCGGCCTCGCCCCGCTGCGCGCGTCGCTGGACCTGTTCGACCGGGTCGGCATGCCCGCCCTGCGCGAGAAGTCCCGGCGCCTGACCGGTTACCTGGAAGCGCTGATCCGCGAGCGCCTCGCCGATACGCTCGACATCGTCACTCCCGCCGACCCGGCGCAACGCGGCTGCCAGCTGTCGTTGCGGGTGATCGGCGGTCGCGGCCTGCGCGGCCGCGCCGCCGGCCGCGACCTGTTCGACTACCTCGCCGGCAACGGCGTGCTCGGCGACTGGCGCGAGCCCGACGTGATCCGGATCTCGCCGGCGCCCTTGTACAACACCCACGCCGACGTGCTGCGCTTCGCACGGGCGGTGGAAGCCTGGAGGGACACGGCTTGAACCTGCATCGCCCACCGTCCCTCATCGCCGCCAGCAAGGACCCGACTCCTTGAACGACACTGCAAACCCCAAGCACATCACCATCATCGGCGCCGGCCTCGCCGGCGCCTTGCTCGCCACCCTGCTGGCGCGGCGCGGTTGGGAGGTCGATGTCTACGAGAAGCGCGGCGACCCGCGCCTGAAGGGCTATCAGGGCGGGCGATCGATCAATCTCGCCCTGGCCGAACGCGGCCGCCATGCGCTGCGCCTGGCCGGGGCCGACGATGCGGTCATGGCGCAGGCGGTGATGATGCGCGGGCGCATGGTGCATTTCCTCGACGGCCGCACCGACCTGCAGCGCTACGGACGCGACGACAGCGAAGTGATCTGGTCGGTGCACCGCGGCGAGTTGAATCTGATCCTGCTGCAGATCGCCGAGGACGCCGGCGCCCAGTTGCACTTCCACCGCGGCCTGCAATCGGTCGATTTCGACGGCCGGCTGGCGGTGTTCCACGACGACCGCGACGACAGCGCGCACGAGATCGTGTTCGACAGTCTGGTCGGTGCCGACGGCGCCGGCTCGGCCCTGCGCGGGGCGATGAAACAAGCGGTGGAATTGGGCGAACGCACCGAATTCCTCGGCCATTCCTACAAGGAACTGGAGATCCCGCCCTCGCCCGACGGCGGTTTCAGCATCGAGCCGAACGCCCTGCACATCTGGCCGCGCGGCCGCTACATGTGCATCGCCCTGCCGAACGACGAACGCACCTTCACCGTTACCCTGTTCCTGCCCAACGAAGGCGACCCCAGCTTCGAGACCGTGCGCAACGGCGCCGATGCGCGCGCCCTGTTCGAGCGCGACTTCGCCGATGCGGTGCCCTTGATCCCGCAACTCGAACAAGACTTCGAGCGCAACCCGGCCGGCCTGCTCGCCACCTTGTACCTCGACCGCTGGCACCTGGACGACCGCGCCGTGCTGCTCGGCGACGCCGCCCACGCGATGGTGCCGTTCCATGGCCAGGGCATGAACTGCGCCTTCGAGGATTGCGTCGCCCTGGCCGAGCGCCTGCTCGCCGACGACGATCGCGCCGCCGCCTTCGCCGCGTTCCAGGCCGAGCGCCTGCCGAGCGCGCGCGCGATCCAGGCGATGGCGCTGGAAAACTATCTGGAAATGCGCGACCGCGTCGACAACGACGACTACCTGCTGCAACGCGCCCTCGAACACGAACTCGCCGAACGCCATCCCGAGCGCTTCATGCCGCGCTACGCGATGGTGACCTTCCACCGCATGCCTTACGAAGTGGCCTATGCCCGCGGCCTGCAACAACGCGAGCTGCTGGTCGAACTGACCCGCGGCCACGACAGCCTGGCCAGCCTCGACTGGCCGGCGGTCGATGCGCTGGTGCGCGAGCGTTTGTCGCCCTTGCCGGCGGACGAGTGATCCCATGCCCGCCAGTTTTCTGTTCTACGACCTCGAAACCTTCGGCGCCGACCCGCGCACGACCCGCATCGCCCAGTTCGCGGCGATCCGCACCGACGCCGATCTGAATCCGATCGAGGAGCCGATCAGCGTCTTCGTCAAGCCCGCCGACGATCTGCTGCCCTCGCCGGTGGCGACCCTGATCACCGGGATCGCGCCGCAGGACGCCCTGCGCGACGGTGTCAGCGAGGCCGAGATCTTCGCCCTGATCTCCGACGAGATGTCGCGGCCGGAGACCTGCAGCGCCGGCTACAACTCGCTGCGCTTCGACGACGAGTTCGTCCGCTACGGTCTGTTCCGCAATTTCTACGACCCTTACGAACGCGAATGGCGCGGCGGCAATTCGCGCTGGGACTTGCTCGACGTGATGCGCCTGGCCCACGCCTTGCGCCCCGAGGGCGTGGTCTGGCCGCAACGCGAAGACGGCACCACCTCGTTCAAACTCGAACACCTGGCCGAAGCCAACGGCGTGCGCGAAGGCGATGCCCACGAAGCACTGTCGGACGTGCGCGCCCTGATCGGCATCGCGCGCAAGTTCAAGACCGCGCAGCCGAAGCTATGGGAGTACGCCCTGCGCCTGCGCGACAAGCGCTTCGCCGCGACCTTGCTCGACACCATCGCGATGACCCCGGCCCTGCACGTCTCGCAGCGCTACCCGGCCAGCCGCCTGTGCGCGGCGCCGGTGATCCCACTGGCGCGGCATCCGCGCATCGACAACCGCGTGCTGGTGTTCGACCTGGTGCAGGACCCGGCGGCGCTGTTGCGGCTGGCGCCGGACGAGATCGCCGACCGCCTGTACACGCCGACCGCCGACCTGCCCGAAGGCGAGGAACGCGTCGCGCTCAAGGAAGTGCATCTGAACCGCTGCCCGGCACTGATCGCCTGGAACCACCTGCGCCCAGCCGATTTCGAACGTTTATCGATCGACCCGGCCCAGGTCGAGTATCGCGCCGCGCAGATCCGCGAAGCCGGTCCGGAACTGGTCGAGAAAGTCCGCCGTGTCTACGCCAACGACCGTGCCCGCGAACCCTCCGACGTCGACGCTTCGCTGTACGACGCCTTCATCGGCGACGGCGACAAGCGCCTGTTCCGCCAGGTGCGCACCACCCCGCCACAAGCGCTGGCCCAGGCCGCCTTCGATTTCCGCGACGCCCGCCTGCCGGAACTGCTGTTCCGTTATCGCGCCCGCAATTGGCCGCAGACCCTGGACGCGCAAGAACGCGGACGCTGGGACGACTACCGCCGCCGCCGTCTGTACGACGAGGCCGGCCTGTCCGAGTACAGCTTCGAGCGCTTCCGCGCCGAGCTGGCGCAGACCCGCGCGCTCGCCGGCGCCGACGGCGGCAAGCAGGCTTTGCTCGACCGCCTGGAAGCCTGGGCCGGCGATATCGACGCCGGCTTGAAGTCCGCCCTGTAATACTGCCCGTCCCCCGCTACGAGCCTGCCCAAGAGCCCGCCGCATGAGCCGCTATTTTTCCGAAGCCAGCTTCAAGTTCCTGCGTTCGCTGGCGCGTCACAACAACCGCGAATGGTTTCATGCCCACAAGCCCGATTTCGAGAGCCATGTGCGCGAACCCTTCCTGCGCCTGCTGACCGACCTGCAGCCGGTCCTGGCCGAAGTCAGCCCGCATTACCGCTCCGAGCCGAAGAACGTCGGCGGCTCGCTGTTCCGCATCCAGCGCGACACCCGTTTCGCCAACGACAAGGCGCCGTACAAGACCCACCAGGGCGCGCGCCTGTTCCACGAGCGCGGCCGCCAGATCGAGGCGCCGTCGTTCTACATCCACCTGGAAGGCGGCAACTGCTTCATCGCCTCCGGCGTATGGCACCCGCAGCCCGATTCGCTGCGCAAGATCCGCCACTTCGTGCTCGACAACCCGGGCAGTTGGAAAGCCGCTGCGCACGATCCGAAATTCCGCAGACGCTACGACCTCGACGACAGCGAAATGCTGACCCGCGCCCCGCGCGGTTTCCCCGCCGATTTCGAGTTCGCCGACGACCTGCGCCGCAAGAATTTCGTCGCCTTGCGGGCGATCGACGACGAGACCATGACCGGGCCGCGATTGTTGAAGACGCTGGAGAAGGATCTGGCCGGGCTGGCGCCGTTCACCGATTACCTGTGCGCGGCGCTGGATCTGGAATTCTGATCTTCGAGTCCGATCGTTTTTTATAGCTGCGCCGTGGTGTGGGGCGGCGCGGTCGCGGCTTGCGCCGCTCCTACCCGCTAGGGTTGCAGTTGCACCTGGGTAGGAGCGGCGCGAGCCGCGACCAAGGGACAGGGAGAATCCGCACCGCCGTCGTGAGGGATCGAAGATTCGAACTGTTTTGCTGTGCTTCTTGCCGCAGAGCACGGCCGTTGCCGTTGCCGTTGCCGTTGCCGTTGCCGTTGCCGTTGCCGTTGCCGAGATTTTGATCTGCTTTGCCGCTGTGCCGGCCAAGTGGAGACCTGGAGGGCGGCGCACAGGACGTGCGCCGTTTTTCGATAGGACAAGGATGTCCTATCGAAAAATCCCGGCGCGGGCATCGCACTCGTGGCCTGTGCCCTTGCAAGGAGAGCCCTTTTCTTTGGTTACCTTTGACCGAAGGGAATCCAGACGGACTTTTGGGCTTAGCAAAAGAAAGTAACCCGGCCGCGTCAGCGGACGGAAGCTTTGCACTTGCTTGTGGCTTGTAGCTTCTTGCGAAGCAAGATAAAACGCCTAAAGCTTCCGCCACTAAAGCGGCGGGTTACTTTCTTTTGTCATAAGCAACAAAAGAAAGGTAACCAAAGAAAAATGCTTCTTTTTGAATTACAGGCCCGCACGTTCGGTGCCGACGCGGGGATTTTTCATACGGGACATCCCTGTCCCGATGAAAAACGGCGCGCATCCCTGCGCGCCGCCCTCCGGGTCTTCTATTGCCTTCGCGAGTGCTCGGCTACGCACAGCAACGGCAACGACAACGACAACGACAACGACAACGACAAAATCCTTAGCGTCGCTGCTCTTGGGTAGGAGCGGCGCGAGCCGCGACCGGAGAAACTGCGATACCTCGGACGCTCGCCGCCCCTAAGGTCCGGCCTACCGATCCGACACCGCATCGCCCGGCCGGAGCGATCGAAAAAACTCCCGAAACCGCGCCCCACGGCAACCGAATCCCACACCGCTTCCGGTATCGTGAGCGGCATCCGCCGCGCCTCGCCGAGCCTCACTTGTCCACCGCCGAATTCCGCCGCTACGCCCTGTTCTACCTCGGCTACTTCGGCATGCTCGGCGCCTATACGCCCTACATCGGGCGCTGGGTCAGCGCCAACGGTCATGGCGGTTATGCGGTCGGGGCAATGCTGGCGCTGTGGTACGGCGGGCGGATCCTGGCGCCGCCGACCTGGGCGCGGCAGGTCGCGCGCAGCCAGGCGCCGGGGCATTGGCTGGTCGCCGGCTGCCTGCTGGCGCTGGCGATGTTCGCCGGCTTCGCCCGCTTCGACGGCGGGGTGATGCTGTTCGTGGTGATGGGCGCGTTCGCGCTGTTCTTCAACGCGGTCATGCCGCAGTTCGAGGCGATGACCCTGAACGCGCTGGGCACGCGCAATCACGACTACGGCAAGATCCGCATGTGGGGCTCGGTCGGCTTCCTGATCGTTGCGGCAAGCTACGGCTGGTTGCTCGACCGGCTCGGCAACGACGCCTTCGTCTGGTTGAGCCTGCCTTGGCTGGTACTGACCGCCGCCGCAGCCTGGCTGCACCGCGCCGATCCGCCCTCGCCGGCGCCGCTCGAAGGCACGCCGCGCGAGCGTCTGTGGCGGCGACCGGGCACGCGCCGGCTGCTGGGCACGGTCTTGCTGGTGCAGCTGAGCTTCGGCCCCTTCTACGTGTTCTACACCCTGCAACTGCAGGCGCACGGCCACGACGGTTTCGCGGTCGGCCTGCTGTGGGCGATCGGGGTGGTGTGCGAGATCCTGATGTTCTGGCAGGCGCCGCGGCTGGTGCAGCGCTTCGGTGCGCATCGCCTGATCGCGGCCTGCATCTTCGCGACCGCGCTGCGCTGGGTGTTGGTGGCCTGGTTCGCCGATTCCTTCGCCTGGATGGCGCTGGCCCAGACCGGCCACTCGTTGAGCTTCGCCGCGTTCCACGCCGGCTGCATGCGGCGCATGGCCGAGCTGTTCCCGGCGCGCCGCGACATGGCTTCGGCGCAAGGCATGTTGTCCGGCTTCAGCGGCGGCATCGGCGGCGTGCTCGGCGCCGGCATGGCCGCACTGGCCTGGCAGCACGGCGGCGGCACCGCGGCGTTCATGGCCGGCTCGGTCTGCTCGGTGGCCGCACTGGCGCTGCATCTGGCCGCGCAACGCTACGCGCGCGACCCGCGCCCGGTCGAGACCGCCTGAGCCGAGCGCCCTTATCCCATTCACCGAGAGGGTCGGGATGAAGATTTAAGACGTTCTCCCACCGCCCGGAGAAGCAGTTAGTTCCGGCACCTCCAGGTCTCTTAAGCCAGCGTAAGGCCAACGCCGTTACTCTGGCGGTCCGTCACCTGGATCGCCGCGATGAAGAAATGGATAGCTCTGTTGGTCCTGGCCCTGGTCCTGTTGCTCGGCTACGTCGCCGCCGGGCCGTTCCTCACCGTCGACGCCATCCGCACCGCGGTCAAGGAGCGCAACGCCGGCGAACTCAGCAAGCACGTCGACTTCGCCGCGCTGCGCCTGAGCCTGAAGGCCCAGGTCGACGACTACATCGTCCGCCGCGCCGGTCCGCAGGCGCAGTCCAGTCTGTTCGGCGCGCTCGGCCTGAGCCTGGCCAGCGGCGTCGCCGGCACCGCGGTCGATGCGATCGCCACGCCGGTCGGTATCGGCGCCGTGCTCGAAGGCCGCAATCTGCTGCGCCGCCTCGACCCGTCCGCGCCGCGCCGCGACGCCTATGCGCAGGTGCCACCGGCGGAACCACTCAAGCACGCGAGCTATCGCTTCGAGTCGCCATCGCGCTTCACCGCTACGGTCAACAACGCCGACGGCGATCCGGTGGTGTTCGTGCTGACCCGCGACGGCCTGAAGTGGCGGGTGACCGACGTGCGCCTGCCCCTGGAAAAGATGCTGCCGTGAAACAAAAACGCCGGCGGCGACGGCGTCGGGCGACCGGATTGCGACGACTTCGAACAGGCACCGCTCACCGAAGGCCTTGCGAGGCCTTCGTCCGGCCGCTGCGCTCGCACGAATCGAGCCAAAAATCCGGGGATTTCTGGCACGTTTGATGCCGGGAATGCTTTCACCCGCGGCTAACGGCGCAGGGAGCAGCGTCCGTTCGGACGCGTCTCGCGTCCGCCCGCAATGCGGGAACGATTCACGAGGACGACGACATGAAACGTATCGCTGCGTTCGCGATGGTCGCGTTGCTTCCGCTTGTTTCAGCGCAGGCCGAACACCGCGAGTTCCGCGCAGTCCTGGAAGGCAGCCAGGAAGTTCCGCTGGTCTCCACCGGCGCCAGCGGCGGGTTCCGCGCCCGCATCGGCGACGGCGGCGCGATCCACTACCAGCTTTCGTATTCCGATCTCGAAGGTGACGTCACCCAGGCGCATATCCATGTGGGCCAACGCAGCGTCAACGGCGGCATCGCCGTGTGGCTGTGTTCGAACCTGGCCAGCCCGCCGACGCCTGCGGGCGTGCAGCCGTGTCCGCCGCCGCCGGCGACCATCCAGGGCGTGATCATGGCCGCCGACGTGGTCGGCCCGGCCGGCCAGGGCATCGCCGCCGGCGAGTTCGATGAATTGCTGCGTGCGCTGCGTGGCGGCAACGCCTATGCGAACGTGCACACCAGCAAATTCCCGGGCGGCGAGGTACGCAGCCAACTGGGCCATCGGCACGACGACTGACGCGCCATTGGCGCGCCGGTCAGTCGCACACCCTGACGGACCAGCCCTCGACGCGCAATAGCGTCGCGACCTCCAACGCCCGCATTGGAGAGTACCGCCCCAAGCAGAGTCGGCCGCTCGCGAAGCTGTTGCGGATTTCGTCTAGAGGCAGGTCCAGAAAAGCGGAAATCGCTCGCTTGAGCTTCATCGCATGCTTGGGCGCAGGGTCGAGCGGCCAGTCGATCACCACTTCGACCGTTGTTTCCCGAACGGCGAGGATCTCTTCGATCGGCAATGAAAAGTGCACGTAAGACTTGGCTCGGCAATGCACGCAGTGGAACAGGTCCACCTGCCCCACTCTCGGACCTGCCTCCAATGTTCCGCCGCATCGCTCGCAAATCGCAGCCTGGAACGAGTGCATATTCGTCGAAGCCTCGACCCGGATGATCGAAATCAGCGGTTCGCGACCCCGTGCGGGACATGCCCCGCGGCGACGTGGTCGCGCGCCGACAGGATGTTGTGCTCGGAATCGTCGAAGAAGATGTCGGCGCCGAAGGCTTCCAGGAACGGCCCCTTGGGGCGGCCGCCGAGGAACAGGGCCTCGTCGAGACGGATGCCCCACTCGCGCAGGGTGCGGATCACCCGCTCGTGCGCCGGCACCGAGCGTGCGGTGACCAGGGCGGTGCGGATCGGTGCGTCCTGGCCGACCGGGAAGGCCTTCTGCAAGCGATGCAGGGCGTCGAGGAAGCCACGGAACGGGCCGCCGGAGAGCGGTTCGCCGGCATGGCTGCGCTCGTGCTCGGCGAACGCGGCCAGGCCGCCTTCGCGCGAGACACGCTCGCCCTCGTCGTCGAAGATCACCGCGTCGCCGTCGAAGGCGATACGCAGTTGGTCCGGGCGCAGATGCGGCGCCAGCCGCGACGGCGGAATCGCCGGCAACAGGGTCGCCGCGGCGACGCCGGCAGCGAGCGCGGCGCTGACGTCCTCGGCATTGGCCGAGAGGAACAGGTCGGCGCCGAACGGACGGATGTACGGAAACGGCGGCGCGCCGTTGCTGAACGCCGCTCGCTTGATCGACAGGCCGTGATGGGCGATCGAATTGAAGATGCGCAGGCCGCTGTCGGCGGAGTTGCGCGAGATCAGGATCACCTCGACCCGCGGCGCCTCCGGCGGCGCGCCTTGGTTGAGCGCAAGCAGTTTGCGCACCAGCGGGAAGGCGACGCCGGGACGCAGAAAATCGTCCTCGTGCTCGCGCTGGAAGTCGGCGTAGGCGTCGATGCCCTCACGCTCGAACAGCGTATGGCTCTCTTCCATGTCGAACAGGGTGCGCGAGGAAATCGCGACGATCAACGGGTCGGCATCACGGTCAGGCATGCCGTCATTGTGCCCTGTCGCGCGCCACGCAGATAGGACGGACTTCCCCATGTCGGTCCCCCGCCGCCAGGCGTGGCCGCAAGCTGTGCGCTCGCGGCTGCGTATGGCGGGCCTCGCTTCGATGCCGTTTGAAGTTTGCTTCACAGGCGCCCGCGAGACTGGCCGTCCTTCACACGCAGTCCTCGCCATGAACCTCCGATTCCCTCATTTGCGCCAGTTGGCCCTGGGCCTGCTGCTGGCGTACTCCGCCACCAGCATCGCCCAGGCCGCCGACAAGGTCTTGATCGTGGTCAGCAGCGAGGGCCGCGACCAGGGCAAGACCCGGCCCGGCTACGAGATGGACGAGTTCGCCCAGGCCTATCTGATCTTCCGCGACAACGGCCTGGCGGTGGACGTCGCCAGCCCGCGCGGCGGCGGCGCCGAGGCCGACAAGTACGACCCGAAGCTGGCCTTTAACGCGCGCCTGCTCGAAGAACGCCACGGCCTGAACCAGTTGAACACGACCCTGGCCACGTCGGCCGCGCGCGCCGAGGACTACGCCGCGGTCTACGTGGTCGGCGGCAAGGGCGCGATGTTCGATCTGCCGGACGATCCGGCGCTGAAGAAATTGCTCGCCGAGGTCTACGAGCGCGGCGGCGTGGTCGCGGCGGTCTGCCACGGTCCGGCGGCGCTGGTCGATGTGCGTCTCGACGATGGCTCCTATCTGGTCGCCGGCCGCGCACTGACCGGTTTCAGCAACGAGGAGGAAGCCATCTTCGGCAAACGCTGGGCCAAGGAATTCCGCTTCCGGCTCGAAGACGCCCTGCGCGAACGCGGCGCACGCTGGCGGGAAGCGCCCTTGATGATGCCGGGGCTGGCCGTCGACGGCCGCCTGATCACCGGTCAGAACCCCTACTCCACCCCGGCCGTCGCCGAAGCCATCGTCGCCGCACTCGGGCGCACGCCGGTCGCGCGCACGCCCTGGCGCGACGAACGCAGCCTGGCCCTGGTCGAGCGCTTGCTCGCCGGCGAACGCGAGGCCGCGCACAAAGCGCTCGCCGACGCCCCGGACGCCTACCACGTGCAGTTGATCGGGCTGATCGGTTATTACCAGTTGCAGGCGCATCCTGAGCCGGCCCGCACCCGCGCCGCTCTGGAGATCATGCAGCTGGCGGCGCCGTACATGCCCGAACCGCAATTGCGCCTGGGCATGGCGGAAGCGCACTGGCGGCTCGGCGACGAGGCCCAGGCGCGGGCGATGATCGGCGAGGTGCTGGTCAGTCACCCGGACATGGCCGATGCTAAGCGCCTTCTCGAACGGATCGACGGCTGAGCGCTGATGCACGACCGCTTGCGCATCCTCGTGATCGAAGACCACCTGGCCCTGCGCACGGCCATGGCGGCGATGTTCGAACAGCACGGCCACGCCGTCGATTTCGCCGCCGACGGCCGCAACGGCCTGCAACTGGCATTGAACGATCCGCCCGACGTGTTGGTGCTCGATCTGACCCTGCCCGGCCTCGACGGCTTGCGCGTGTGCGCGGAACTGCGCGCACGCGCCGACCGTCACGTGCCGATCCTCATGCTGACCGCACGCGACGGCCTGGACGACAAACTGCGCGGCTTCGAGGCCGGCGCCGACGACTATCTGGTCAAACCCTTCGCCGGCGAAGAATTGCTCGCGCGCTGCCTGGCCCTGTCGCGCCGGCACCGCGCGGGCGAGCCGCACGGCCTGCGCATCGGCAGCCTGAGCATCGACCGTCGCAGCGGCGAAGTGCGCCGCCAAGGCCGCCTGCTGGAACTGCAACACACGCCCTTGCGCATCCTGACGATCCTGGCGGAGGCCTGGCCGCGCACCCTGACCCGCAGCGAGCTGATCCAGCGCCTGTGGGGCGACCTGCCGCCGCAATCGGATCCGCTGCGTTCGCACCTGTATCTGTTGCGGCAGGCGCTCGACAAGCCGTTCGCGCGGCCGATGCTGCGCACCGTGCACGGCGTCGGCTTCAAGCTCGAAAGCGACGAGGACGCCACACCGTGAGCGGCCCGGCGAAACGACCGAAACGGCGTCTGCGCAATCGCCTGATGCTCGCTTTCGCCGGCTTCGCCCTGTCGGTCGCGGCCTTGTTCGGGCTGTATGCGGTGAGCTTCATGTACGCGACCGAAGACGCCTTCTTCGATTCGATGCTCGAACAGGAAGCCGCCGCGCAGTTGCGCCGGCATGCGCTCGACGGCGGCTGGGCCGAGCCGCAACAGGCCTTCATGCGCGTCTACCCGGACACCCAACATTTCCCCGCCGATCTGCTCGCCGCACGCGAGTCCGAGCCCTGGCGCTCGGAGTTCGCCGGCCGCGACGGACGCCATTACCACGTCAAGGCGCTGCAGCCGCCGGCGCCCGCGCAAGGCGCCTGGCTGGTCGCCGAGGTCAGCCGGCAACTGGTTGTGCGGCCGATGCGCGACCGCATCCTGCAATGGCTGGGCTGGTCGGCGCTCGCGGTGGTCGCCCTGGCCTTGTCGATCGGCGCCTGGCTGGCGCGGCGCAGCACCGCGCCGCTGTCGCGCCTGGCCGCACTGGTCGACAGCATGGCGCCGAACCGCTGGCCGCAACGCATCGCCGCCGGTTTTCCCGACGACGAGGTCGGCGTGCTCGCACGCGGCCTGGATGCGATGACCGAACGCACCCAGGCCTTCATCGACCGCGAACAGGCCTTCACCCGCGATGCCAGCCACGAACTGCGCACGCCGCTGGCGGTGATCCGCAGCGCCGGCGAACGCCTGCTGGCCGAGCCCGCCCTGTCCGCGGCCGGCCGCGAGCATCTGCTGCACTTGCGCCAATCGGCCTGGCAACTCGAACAGACGGTAACGACCCTGCTGACCCTGGCGCGCGAGGCGCCGGTGGTGCTGCCCGATGCGCCGATCGCGCTGTTGCCGGTGCTGGAACGAGTGGTGCTCGAACAGGCGGTCTGGCTCGACGGCAAGCCGGTCGAAGTCGAAGTCGAGGTACCCGCCGACGCGCGCATCGATCTGCCGCAGCCGGTGCTGCATATCCTGTTGTCGAATCTGATCGGCAACGCCTTCGCCCACACCGAGAGCGGCACGGTCGCCATCGGCGTCGCCGGCGGATGCCTGCGCATCGCCAACCGCGGCCATCCGATCCCGGCCGAGCTGCGCGAACGCCTGCACGAGCCGTTCCGCAAACGCGAAGGCAGCGCCGGCCTCGGCCTCGGGCTGGCGATCGTGCAGCGCCTGTGCGAGCGCTACCGGGTCGACCTGCGCCTCGACGAGGAGGCCGGGGCGATGGTGGTGAGCCTCGCCCTGGCCGGCGCTGCGGGTCCGCCCCAAGGTGCGCCCGGAACTGCGAGGCCGGCCGAAGACTCGGCCGCGCGCTCGGATTAGCCGCGCGGCACCGGCGCCGGACGACCGATTCCTGCGGTTTCGGGCCGGAATCGCCGCGGGCCTCGTTGCCGACCGCGGCGACAAGGTATCGTTCCGCACCGCCTCATCGTCCGGACGCCCGACATGTCCCCAACCGAAGTCCCTGCCCGCTCCGCCACGCTCATGAACGGCGCCGCCGCGTCCCAGCTCGGCCACGCCTTGAAGTCGCGCCAGTTGGTGATGATGGGCCTGGGCAGCGCGATCGGCGCCGGCCTGTTCCTCGGCTCGGGGGTCGGCATCCGCAGCGCCGGGCCGGCGGTGTTGCTGTCGTATCTGATCGCCGGCGCGCTGGTCATCATCGTGATGCGCGCGCTCGGCGAGATGGCCGCGGCGCGGCCGACCAGCGGCGCGTTCTCGGTGTACGCCGCCGACGCGATGGGGCCGACCGCTGGCGCCACCCTCGGCTGGCTGTGGTGGGCGCAGTTGGTGATCGTGATCGCGGCCGAGTCGGTCGGCGCCGCCGGCCTGCTCGCCACGGTCTGGCCGCAATTGCCGGTGGCGCTGATGTCGCTGGTATTCATGTCGGTGTTCACCGGCGTCAACCTGCTCGGCGTGCGCAACTTCGGCGAGTTCGAGTTCTGGTTCGCGATTCTCAAGGTCGCTGCGATCCTCGCCTTCATCGCCATCGGCGTGCTGCTGGTGTGCGGCCTGTTGCCCAACGTGCCCTCGCCGGGCCTGTCGAACTTCTTCGACCACGGCGGCTTCGCGCCCAAGGGTTGGGCCGGGGTCGGCGCGGCCTTGCTGGTGGTGGTGTTCGCCTTCGGCGGCACCGAGATCGTCGCGGTCGCCGCGGCCGAAACCCAGGACCCGGAGCGCAGCATCACCCATGCCATCCGCACCGTGGCCTGGCGCATCCTGGTGTTCTACATCGGCTCGCTCGCGGTGATCATCGCGGTGGTGCCGTGGACCAGCGAGTCGTTGAATTCGCCGTTCGCCGCGGTGCTGGAAGTCGCGCGCATCCCGGGCGCGGCGACCGCGATCACCCTGGTCGCGGTGGTCGCCCTGCTGTCGGCGCTCAACGCCAATCTCTATGGCGCCTCGCGCATGATCTATTCGCTGGCCGAACGCGGCGAAGCGCCGCGCGCGCTCGCCCACCTCAGCCGCAGCCGCGTGCCGACGGTCGCGGTGCTGGCGAGCGTGGCGTTCGGCTTCGTCGCCACCGCGCTGGAGCTGCTGTATCCCGACAAGGTGCTGCCAACGCTGTTGAACGTGGTCGGTTCGACCTGCTTGCTGGTGTGGGCGCTGTCGCTGGTCTCGCAGTTGATCCTGCGCCGCCGCGCCGACCGCGCCGGCACGGTGCTGCCGTTCAAGATGTGGGCCTTCCCCTACGTGACCTGGGCCGGCCTGGCGATCCTCGGCTTGGTGTTCGTATTGGCGCTGTCGATCGAAGGCCCACGCCTGCAGCTGCTGTCGACGATCGCCCTGACCTTGCTGATCGCCGCGGCCAGCGAAGTCGCCCGGCGCATGCGCAACAAAACCGTCGGCAATAATTGACGTTAATTTAGCTGTTTAAACTATTGATATTAATAACTATTAATCCATAACTTAAAGCGATTTCGAGCAAGGCCGACCATCGCTCGCCCTGCTCGAACAGCGCGCAGCAGGAAGGAGCGCCGCAAACGATGAGCGCAGGCGAACACGGCATCGATCTGGTCGGCGCCCTGCTGTGGCGCCAAGGCCGCGTGCTGTTGGGCCTGCGCGCCGCGCACAAGCGGTTGGCACCGAATTGCTGGGACATGCTCGGCGGCCACGTCGAGGCCGGCGAGACGCCCGAACGGGCCCTGTGGCGGGAACTGCAGGAAGAAGCAGGCATCGGCCCGCCCGTGCTCGCAACGTCCGACGAGCACTGCGCTACGGCGGCCAGCGTGGTCGCCGAACTCGCTTTCGACGGCCTCGTCCTGCGGGTCTACCGCATCGATGCCTGGGACGGCGAACCCGAGGCCCGCGGCGACGAACATCAACACCTGCAGTGGTTCGAACCGACCCAAGCGGCGGCCCTGCCCGACCTCGCCGATCCGCGCCTGCGCGAGGTCCTTCTACGGCTGCTCTGAGCCCGCTCAGCCGCTGGTGAACTGCTCGATCAGCATGCGCTCTTCGAGGTTGTGCTCGGGGTCGAACAGCAGGGTAACGGTGCGATCGCGCGACTCGCGGATCATCACCTCGACCACGTCGCGCACCTCGTGCGAATCGGCGGTGGCGCTGACCGGACGCTTGTAGGGGTCGAGCACGCGGAAGCGGATCTCGGTGTCGGCCTTGAGCAAGGCGCCGCGCCAACGCCGCGGCCGGAACGCCGCGATCGGGGTCAGGGCGATGACGGCCGAGCCCAACGGCAGGATCGGGCCGTGGGCGGAAAAGTTGTAGGCCGTGCTGCCGGCCGCGGTCGCGACCAGCACGCCGTCGCAGATCAGTTCGTCGAGCCGGGTCTGGCCGTTGAGGTCGATGCGGATGTGCGCGGCCTGTCGGGTCTGGCGCAGCAAGGACACTTCGTTATAGGCCAGCGAACCGAAAGTCGCGCCGGATTCGGTCTGGGCGACCATTTCCAGCGGACGCAGCACCGCCGGCTCGGCCGCCTCCAGGCGCGCGAACAGATCCTCGCCGTTGTGCTGGTTCATCAGGAAACCGACGGTGCCGAGCTTCATCCCGTACACCGGTTTGCCCAGGCCGCCATGGCGATGCAGGGTCTGCAGCATGAAGCCGTCGCCGCCGAGCGCGACCAGGACGTCGGCTGCGTCTGGTTCGTGCTGGCCGTGGCGTGCGACGAGATCGGCGAGCGCCCGCTGGGCCTCGTCGGTGTGACTGGCGAGGAAGGCGATGCGTTGCGTCGCGGTCATCGGCGGCTCCGGAAGGATGCCGTCAGCATAACCCGGAGGGCGTTGCGGATTCTGCACGCCGGTCGCGACGGTCGGCGAAGGAGCGGCTTCAAGGGTAGGAGCGGCGCCTCCACCGCGACATGACAGAGCGCACAAAAAAGCCCCTCTCCCGGGTGGGAGAGGGGCTTAGGGCCCATCGTCATCGACGCTTAGGTCAGCGCCCGATCAACCGCGCGCGGCCAACTGCGACAGACGCTGCACCGCGACCGAGGCGGTCGGGTAGTCCAGCGACTTCTGCGCGGCCAACTCGTTGAGCATGGCCAAGGTGAAACGCAGCGAGACGTCGTCGCGGCCGAGCCAATGCTTGATCTTGGCATCGGCGTTGGCACCGGGCATCGACAGCACCTGGCCGACCAGGATGCGCTGCTGCGCGCCCAGCTCTTCGCGCAGCACGCCGCGTGCGACCGCGTGCCAACGGCCATCGACAGTCAAGGCGTCGATCTGCTCCTGCAACCACGGCAGGCGCAGCGCTTCGCCGAGGCGGAAGTGGACCTTGGCCACCTCGACCGGCTTGAGCTTGCGCTCGCGCGCCAGTTCGATGATGTCGCAGCTCGGTTCCAGGTACGGCAGCGCCGCCAACTGGGCGGACAGCGCTTCCGGCACGCCCTTGGCCTTCCAGTCGGCGAACGCGGCATCGTGCGCCGGACGCTGGCCGTCGCCGAGGATGCCGTGGCCGGCGCGGATGTTCTTGAAGCCGTCGTGGTAGCGCTCCACCGCCGTGGTGATGTCGGGGATCGTGCCCGGACGCGACAACAGCCAACGGGTGAACGAGCGCTGCAGATTCCAGATCACCTGCAAGGCGTCGATCTGGGTCGACTCGGCGACCTTGCCGTCGAGCGCGTCGATCTGCGCCCACAAATCGCGCGCGTCGAGGGTCTCGCGGGTGATAGTGAAGGCCTTGGCGACCTCGCCCGGGGTGCGGCCGCTGTCTTCCTGCATGCGCAGCAGGAAGGTCGCGCCCATCCGGTTGATGGTCGAGTTGGTCACCGCGGTGGCAATGATCTCGCGCTTCAGGCGGTGGTTCTCCATCGCCTTGGCGTACTTGCTCTGCAGCGGCTGCGGGAAGTAACGCACCAGCTCCTTCGACAGGTACGGGTCTTCCGGCACGTCCGAGTCGAGCATCTGCTGGAACGCGACCAGCTTGGAGTACGACAGCAGCACCGACAGTTCCGGACGGGTCAGGCCCTGGCCGCGCGCCTTGCGCTCGGAGATCTCGGCGTCCGACGGCAGGAACTCGATCTGACGATCGAGCAGGCCTTGCGCTTCGAGGGTGCGGATGAAGTGCTGCTTGGAGCCCAGACGCGACTGGCTCATCCGCTCCATCAGGCTGATCGCCTGGTTCTGGCGGTAGTTGTCGTTGAGCACCAGCTCGGCGACCTCGTCGGTCATCGAGGCGAGCAGCTTGTTGCGGTCCGGCAGGGTCAGCTTCTTCGCCTGCACCTGGCCGTTGAGCAGGATCTTGATGTTGACCTCGTGGTCCGAGGTGTCCACGCCGGCCGAGTTGTCGATGAAGTCGGTATTGAGCAGCACGCCGTGCTGGGCCGCTTCGATGCGTCCGAGCTGGGTCAGGCCGAGATTGCCGCCCTCGCCCACCACCTTGCAGCGTAGGTCGCGGCCGTCGACGCGCAGACCGTTGTTGGCGCGGTCGCCGACGTCGCTGTTGGTCTCGCCGCTGAACTTGACGTAGGTGCCGATGCCGCCGTTCCACAGCAGGTCGACCGGCGACTTCAGGATCGCGCTCATCAGCTCGACCGGGCTCATCGCGGCGACGCCGGCGTCGATGCCGAGCGCGGCCTTGATCTCCGGCGACAGCGGGATCGACTTGGCCGAACGCGGGTACACGCCGCCGCCCTTGCCGATCAGCTTCTTGTCGTAGTCGTCCCAGCTCGAGCGCGGCAGCTTGAACATGCGCTCGCGTTCCTTGAACGTCTTCGCCGCATCCGGGTTCGGGTCGAGGAAGATGTGGCGGTGGTCGAACGCGGCGATCAGGCGGATGTGCTCGGACAGCAGCATGCCGTTGCCGAACACGTCGCCGGACATGTCGCCGATACCGACCGCGGTGAAGTCCTGGGTCTGGCTGTCGTGGCCCATCGCCCGGAAGTGGCGCTTGACCGACTCCCACGCGCCCTTGGCGGTGATGCCCATGCCCTTGTGGTCGTAACCGACCGAACCGCCCGAGGCGAAGGCGTCGTCGAGCCAGAACTTGTGCTCGGCGGCGATGCCGTTGGCGATGTCGGAGAAGGTCGCGGTGCCCTTGTCGGCGGCGACCACCAGATACGGATCGTCCTGGTCGTGACGGACCACGTCGCGCGGGGCGACGATCTTGCCGTCGACGATGTTGTCGGTGATGTCGAGCAGGCCGTTGATGAACATCTTGTAGCAGGCGATGCCTTCGGCGAGCACGGCGTCGCGGTCGCCGCCGGCCGGTGGACGCTTGGCGAAGAAACCGCCCTTCGAGCCGACCGGCACGATCACGGTGTTCTTGACCATCTGCGCCTTGACCAGGCCCAGCACTTCGGTGCGGAAGTCTTCGCGACGATCCGACCAGCGCAGGCCGCCGCGGGCGACCGGGCCGAAGCGCAGGTGCACGCCTTCCACGCGCGGGCCGTAGACGAAGATTTCGCGGTACGGACGCGGCTTCGGCAGGTCCGGCACCTGCGCCGAATCAAACTTGTAGCTGACGTAGCCGCGATCGGCGCCGTCGGCGGCGCGCTGGTAGTAGCTGGTGCGCAGGGTGGCGTTGATCACGCCGATGAAGCTGCGCAGGATGCGGTCTTCATCGAGGCTGGAGACGCGGTCGAGCAGCGCCTTGATCGCATCGACGGTGGCCTTGGCCTGCTCGTCGCGCTTGCCGTTGCGCGCATCGATGACCGGCTTGACCGCGGCCATGACCGCGGCGTCGCCGCCCGACAGGGCCTGCAATTGCTGGACCAACAGGTCCTGGCCGGCCTTGATCTCGGCCTTGCTCTCCTTGCCGGTGCACGGGTCGAAGCGAGCCTCGAACAATTCCACCAGCAGGCGCGCGAGCAGCGGATAACGCGAGAAGGTTTCCTCGACGTAACTCTGCGAGAACGGCACGCCGACCTGCAGCAGGTACTTGCAGTAGGCGCGCAGCATGGCGACCTGGCGCCAGGACAGGTTGGCGGTGAGGATCAGGCGGTTGAAGCCGTCGTTCTCGGCGTTGCCGCGCCAGATCTGCGCGAACGCATCCTCGAAGTTCTCGTCGAGGCTGTCGATGTCGATGTCGTTGTTGGCGGTCTCGACCTCGAAGTCCTGGATGTAGACCGGCTGCTCGTCGACGCGCAGGCGGTAGGGGTGCTCGGAGATCACCCGCAGGCCCATGTTCTCCATCATCGGCAGAGCGTCCGACAGCGGGATGTCGTCGAGCTGGCGGTAGAACTTGAAGCGCAGGCCGCCCTCGCCCTGGCGGGTGCGGCACAGGCTCAGGCGCAGATCGTCCGGACCGCTCAGCGCGGCCAGGTGGGCGATGTCCTGGGCGGCGACGCCGGCCGAGACTTCCTCGATATAACCCGCCGGCAAGGCGCGGCCGTAGCGGTTGGCCAGGGCCAGGCCCTGCTGCTCGCCGTGGCGCTGGACCAGCGCGTCGCGCAGCTCGTCCTGGCGGTTGCGCACGATCTCGGTCAGCTCGGCCTCGATCGCGACATGGTCGATCTGGATCGCTTCGCCCGACTTCGGACGCACGATCACGTGCATCTGCGCGAGCGGCGATTCGCCGATGTGCACGGTGGTGTCGATGTACTCGCCGTGCAGACGACGCTTGAGCATCGCCTCCACGCGCAGACGCACGTCGGTGTTGAAGCGGTCGCGCGGGATGTAGACCAGGCCCGAGAAGAAACGGCCGTAGCGGTCGCGGCGCAGGAACATCTTGCTGCGCACGCGCTCCTGCAGGCCGAGGATGCCCGAGGTGGTCTTGAACAGCTCTTCCTCGCTCGACTGGAACAGCTCGTCGCGCGGCAGGGTTTCCAGGACGTGGCGCAGGGCCTTGCCGCTGTGGCTGTCCGGGGCCAGGCCCGACTGCTCCATCACGTAGGCATGGCGCTGACGCACCAGCGGGATGTCCCAGGGGCGGCGGTTGTAGGCGCTGGAGGTGTACAGGCCGAGGAAGCGTTTCTCGGCGACCGGGCGGCCCTTGTCGTCGAAGCTCAGCACGCCGATGTAGTCCATGTAGCCCGGACGATGCACGGTCGAGCGCGCATTGGTCTTGGTCAGGATCAGCGCATCGACCGAACCCGACTGCGGAATGTAATGCGCGGCCAGCGAAGTCAAGGGACGCGGCTTACCCGCGTCCTTACCGCGCAGCAGGCCCAGGCCGCTGCCCTTGATCGCGCTGAGCACGTCCTGGCCGTCGTGCTTGATCACCTCGTACTCGCGGTAACCGAGGAAGGTGAAGTGATTCTCGGCGGCCCAGTGCAGGAAGGCCTGCGCCTCGCGCTTGCCGTCTTCGTTGACCGGCATGCGCTCGCCGATCATGCCGTCGGCCACTTCGTTCATCTTGTCGCGCATCTGCGACCAGTCGCGGACGATCGCGCGCACGTCGGCGAGCACGGTTTCCAGCGCCTTCTTGGCCGAGGCCATCGACTCGTTGGTCAGGCGGTCGATTTCCAGGTGCATCAGCGACTCGGGCACGCCCTGCCCGACCGAGACCAGCTTGCCGGCCTTGTCGCGCTGGAAGGTCACCACCGGATGGCCGAGCACGTGCACGCCAATGCCCTGGTCGGCCAGGGCCATGGTCACCGAGTCGACCAGGAACGGCATGTCGTCGTTGGCGATCTGCAGCACGGTGTGCGCCGACTCCCAGCCGTGGGTCTTGATGGTCGGGTTGAACAGTCGCACCAGGGCGTTACCGGGCTTGCGGTCGCGCGCGTAGTCGAGGAAATCGGTCGCCAGCGCGGCCCAGCCGTCGGCCTGATGCTGCGGCAGCTCGTCCAGGCTCATGCGCTTGTAGAACGCCTTGGCGAACGCTTCGGCCTCCGCGTGGCGCGCCTTCGGCAGGCGCTTGCGCATCGCGGCGACGATCGGCTCCAGCGAGACGCTGGCGCTCTGCGCTTCGACCGGCGCAACGCTCTTGGCGGCGGGCTTGGCGGCGACCGACTTGGCCGTCGCGCTCTTCGCGGCGGCGGACTTGGTCGCGGCAGGCTTGGTTGCGGCAGGCTTCGCGGCGACGGTCTTGGCGGCAGGCTGGCCCGCTTTCTTGGCCGAGGCTTGTTTGGCGGGTTCCTGCTTGGACGCGGCTTTGGGTTTGTTGCTCATGGGAACTCTGAGGTCCGGATGGAATGAGGCCCACGCTTTCGCGCGGGCCAAGAGAAAGGTTAGAGCTTGCGGGTCGAGGCTTGCAGGGCGGCAATGGACGCGGCGCCGTAATCGAGCGACGCGCCGACGCGGCCGCGCGCCATCGGGCGCGGACCGTGTACGGCGAGCTCGTTCGAAGCGCGCAAACCCATGCCGCCGTCCTCAGGACAGGCGGTGGGCCGTGACGAGCCGAAACGTTTCATCGTCTGTCGCTTCAGCGCAGACCGGTTTCGTTGCGGGCGATGACCAGGCGCTGGATCTCGCTGGTGCCTTCGTAGATCTCGGTGATCTTGGCGTCGCGGAAGTAGCGTTCCAACGGCATTTCCTTGGAATAGCCCATGCCGCCGTGAATCTGCACGGCCTGGTGGGCGATCCACATCGCCGCTTCCGATGCGGTGAGCTTGGCGATGGCGGCCTCGTTGCTGAAGCGGCCGCCGTTCTTTTCGGTCTCGGCCTTCTTCCAGGCCGCGCGCAAGGTCAGCAGCAGGGCCGCATCGAGCTTGCATTTCATGTCGGCGATCTTCGCCTGGGTCATCTGGAACGCGCCGATCGGCTGGCCGAAGGCCTTGCGCTCGCGCACATAGGTCAGGGTCGCCTCGTAGGCGGCGCGGGCGATGCCGATGGCCTGGCTGGCGATGCCGATGCGGCCGGCGTCGAGCACGCCCATGGCGATCTTGAAGCCGTGGCCTTCTTCGCCGAGCACGTCCTCGGGCGCGGCCACATAGTCCTCGAACTCGATCTCGCAGGTGGCCGAGGCGCGGATGCCGAGCTTGGGCTCGGTCTTGCCGCGGTGGAAGCCCGGCTTGGAGGTATCGATCATGAACGCGGTGATGCCGCGCGCGCCCTTGTCCGGGTCGGTCATCGCGAACAACACGATGTACTTGGCGACCGGGCCGGAGGTGATCCAGCTCTTCTTGCCGTTGATGACGAAGCTGCCGTCGGCCTGCTTGACCGCCTTGCAGCGCATCGCCGTGGCGTCCGAGCCCGACTGCGGCTCGGTCAGGGCGAAGGCGCCGATCTCGCGGCCCTCGGCGATCGCACGCACGTAGAGCTGCTTCTGCGCCTCGGTGCCGAACTTGAGAATGCCGTTGCAGAACAGCGAATTGTTGACCGACACGATGGTCGAGTGGGCGGCGTCGCCGGCGGCGATCTCGACCATGGCCAGCACGTAGGAGATCGGGTCCATGCCCGCGCCGCCGTACTCGGCCGGCACTTCGATGCCCATCAGGCCGTTCTCGCCGAGGGTGCGGATGTTCTCGAGCGGGAATTCGCCGGTCTGATCATGGTGCTCGGCGCTGGGAGCAATCTTTTCCTGGGCGATACGGCGCGCCACGTCCTGGATCATCAACTGCTCTTCGGTAAAGCCAAAATCCACGTCGGCACCTCTGCTGGTTTGAGCACTGCGGCCGGAGCGCGCGGCAGCCCGTAGGCGGCGCCGTCGTCGATCCCCGACCGGCGCGATGGTTCTGCGTCCTGGTCCGCGGCCCGGGTCGATGGCCGCGAATGCGAATTGTAGCCGCGCGCGCTGAATAACCCCACCCATGGGCCTGCCCGGCGCCTGTCCCTGTGTTTGCGCCGCGAGGCGTCTGCGCAGCCACGGCCGGGCCGCCCCGACTTGACCTGCACCGCCCTCGGGAACACACTTATCGCTATATCGCGATACGTTGATGGAACACGGGAATCGAGAATGGAGAACCGGGAATCGTCCTCATGGCCGTCCCGTTGCCCAACCTTCGATTCCCTATTCCCGATTCCCTCTCCCAAGGTGTTACCCATGGATCTCGAAGGCTGGTCGTCCCGCTTGAAGGTGTTCGCCGACGCCACCCGTGTGCGTCTGCTCGCTCTGCTCGAAGGCGAAGAGCTGACCGTGGCCGAGTTGTCGGCGATCACCCGCCTGGCCCAGCCGCGCGTGTCGACGCATTTATCTAAGCTCAAAGAGGCCGGACTGGTGCGCGACCGCCGCGCCGGCGTGTCGGCCTATTACCGATTCGACGACGGCGCGCTCGACCAGGCCCAGCGCGCGCTCTGGCAGACCCTCAGCACCGGCAGCGACGACCCCTTGCTGCGCCAGGACGCCGAGCGCGTGGCCGCAGTGCTCGCCATGCGCGCCTCCGACCAGAACTGGGCCGACTCGGTCGCCGGCGACATGGAGCGCCATTACTCGCCGGGCCGGACCTGGGAAGCCCTGGCGCGCTCGGCCGTGCCCCTGCTGCAACCCGGCGACGTGCTCGACATCGCCTCCGGCGACGGCGTGCTGGCCGAATTGCTGGCACCGCACTCCAACCGCTATGTCTGCCTGGACGCCAGCACCAAGGTCGTCGCCGCCGCCTCCGAACGCCTGCGCAAGCTGCGCAACGTCGAGGTGCGCGAAGGCGACATGCACGCGCTGCCGTTCGAGGCCGACAGCTTCGACCTGGTGGTGCTGATGCACGCGCTGACCTACGCCGAACACCCGGCCCAGGCCGTCGCCGAAGCCGCGCGCGTGCTGCGCCCCGGCGGCCGCTTGCTGCTGACCAGCCTGGCCGCCCACGAACACCGCGGCGCGGTCGAGGCCTTCGGCCACGTCAACCTGGGTTTCGCCGAGAAGGACCTGCAGAAGTTCGCCTCCAAGGCCGGCTTCGACATCGTCAGCTGCGAAACCGTGACCCGCGAACGGCGCCCGCCGCATTTCGAAGTCATCGCCCTGATGGCGCGCAAACCCGCCGCCGAACCGGCCCGCAAGCCGGCGAAGAAGTAAGGAGGCCCCGATGGAAACCCTGCCCTGGCTCAACCCCGAACGTGCCCGCACCCTGCTGCGCGGCCTGGACGAACGCATCCTGATCATGGACGGCGCGATGGGCACGATGATCCAGCAACACGAGTTGCAGGAAGCCGACTACCGCGGCGAGCGTTTCGCCGAAGGTTACGACCGGCTGTACGCGGGCGGCCACGACGGCGACGCCGAGCACGTCCATGGCGAGGCCTGCGGCTGCTCGCGCGACCAGCGCGGCAACAACGACCTGCTGACCCTCACCCGGCCCGACATCATCGGCGGCATCCACGCCGAATACCTCGCCGCTGGCGCCGACCTGATCGAGACCAACACCTTCAACTCGACCACGATCTCGCTGGCCGACTACGGCCTGGAGCACCTGGCGCGCGAACTCAACGAAGAAGGCGCGCGTCTGGCCCGCCAGGCCTGCGACGAGGCCGAGGCACAGGACGTCAAAGAGGGCAAACCTTCGAAGCCGCGCTACGTGATCGGCGTGCTCGGCCCGACCAGCCGCACCGCTTCGCTGAGCCCGGACGTGAACCAACCCGGCTACCGCGCAATCACCTTCGACGAGTTGCGCATCGCCTACCGCGAAGCCACCGACGGCCTGATCGACGGCGGCGCCGACGTGATCATGGTCGAGACCATCTTCGACACGCTCAACGCCAAGGCCGCGTTGTTCGCGGTCGAGGAAGCCTTCGATGCGCGCGGCGCGCGCCTGCCGATCATGATCTCCGGCACCATCACCGACGCCTCCGGCCGCACCCTCTCGGGCCAGACCGCCGAAGCCTTCTGGTACTCGGTGCGCCACGTCCAGCCGACCGCGATCGGGCTGAACTGCGCTCGGCGCCAAAGACCTGCGCGTGCACATCGACGTGCTGGCGCAGATCGCCGACTCCCACATCAGCACCCATCCGAACGCCGGCCTGCCGAATGCCTTCGGCGGTTACGACGAAACCCCGGAAGACATGGCCGCGGTGCTCGGCGAGTTCGCCCGCGCCGGCCTGCTCAACCTGGTCGGCGGCTGCTGCGGCACGACCCCGGCGCACATCGCCGCGATCGCCGCGGTGGTCGAGGGCGTCGAGCCCCGCCGTCCGCTGCAACTGGTCGAGGCGGCATGACCGCCGTTTCGATCCTCCGTTCCACCACGCGCGGCCTGCATCCGCACCATTCGCACACCCCAGCGATCACGACCCCCACGCCATGACCGCCCTCCCCCGCCAGACCCGTCTCAGCGGCCTCGAACCGCTGCAGATCACGCCCGAAAGCAATTTCGTCAACGTCGGCGAACGCACCAACGTCACCGGCAGCGCGCAGTTCCGCAAGCTGATCACCGAAGCCCGCTACGACGAGGCCGTGGTGGTCGCGCGCCAGCAGGTCGAGAACGGCGCGCAAGTGCTCGACGTCAACATGGACGAAGGTTTGCTCGATTCCGAGCAAGCCATGGTCACCTACCTCAACCTGATCGCGGCCGAGCCCGACATCGCCCGCATCCCGGTAATGGTCGACAGCTCCAAGTGGACGGTGATCGAGGCCGGGCTGAAATGCCTGCAGGGCAAGGGCATCGTCAACTCCATTTCGATGAAGGAAGGCGAAGCCGAGTTCCTGCGCCAGGCCCGCCTGGTCCGGCGTTACGGCGCCGCGGTGGTGGTGATGGCCTTCGACGAGGTCGGCCAGGCCGACACCATCGATCGCAAGGTCGAGATCTGCACCCGCGCTTACAAGCTGCTGACCGAGCGCATCGGTTTCCCGCCCGAGGACATCATCTTCGACCCGAACGTGTTCGCGGTCGCGACCGGCATCGAGGAGCACAACAACTACGCGGTCGATTTCATCGAGGCCACGCGCGAGCTCAAGCGCCGTTTCCCCTACAGCCACATCTCCGGCGGCGTCTCCAACGTCTCGTTCTCGTTCCGCGGCAACGAAGCGGTGCGCCAGGCCATCCACACCGTGTTCCTGTACCACGCCATCAAGGCCGGCATGGACATGGGCATCGTCAACGCCGGCGGCCTGCCGCTGTACGACGACCTCGACAGCGAGCTGCGCGAAGCGGTCGAAGACGTGGTGCTGAACCGCCGCGACGACAGTACCGAGCGCCTGCTGACCCTGGCCGAGCGCTACAAAGGCAAGAAAGGCGAGAAGAAGGTCGAGGACCTGGCCTGGCGCGACAAGCCGGTGCGCGACCGCCTCAGCCATTCGCTGGTGCACGGCATCGACCAGTGGATCGAAGAGGACGCCGAAGCCGCGCGCGCCGAATCCACGCGTCCGCTCGACGTGATCGAAGGCCCGCTGATGGCCGGCATGAACGTGGTCGGCGACCTGTTCGGCGCCGGCAAGATGTTCCTGCCGCAGGTGGTGAAGTCGGCGCGGGTGATGAAGAAGGCCGTGGCCTATCTGCTGCCCTACATCGAGGCCGAAAAACTGCGTACCGGCGACGCCGGCAAGTCCAACGGCAAGATCGTCATGGCCACGGTCAAGGGCGACGTCCACGACATCGGCAAGAACATCGTCGGCGTGGTCCTGGCCTGCAACAACTTCGACGTGGTCGACCTCGGCGTGATGGTGCCGGCGCAGACCATCCTGGACCGCGCCAAGGCCGAGAACGCCGACCTGATCGGCCTGTCCGGGCTGATCACGCCCTCGCTCGAAGAAATGAGCCACGTCGCCCGCGAAATGCAGCGCCAGGGTTTCACCATGCCGCTGTTGATCGGCGGCGCGACCACCTCACGCGCGCACACCGCGCTCAAGATCGACCCGCACTACAAGTCGCCGACGATCTGGGTCAAGGACGCCTCGCGCGCAGTCGGCGTGGCCCAGTCGTTGATCTCGATCGAACTGCGCGAGCCGTTCGTCGCCGCCAACGCTTCCGACTACGCCGAGATCCGTGAGCGCCACCGCAACCGCGGCGACGGCAAGCGCCTGGTCTCGCTGGAAAAAGCCCGCGGCCAGCGCTTCGACGGCCACTGGAGCGAATACGAACCGCCGGCGCCGCTGCAGCCGGGCCTGCACGTGTTCGACGACTACCCGCTCGACGAGTTGGTCGAGTACATCGACTGGACCCCGTTCTTCAACACCTGGGAACTGGCCGGACGCTACCCGGCGATCCTGACCGACGAAATCGTCGGTACCCAGGCCAGCGAGCTCTACCGCGATGCGCGCGCCATGCTCAAGCAGATGGTCGCCGAGAAGTGGGTGCAGGCCAAAGCGGTGTTCGGCTTGTGGCCGGCGAATTCGGTCGGCGACGACGTCGAGGTCGACCACGTGGATGGCGACGGCAAGCGTTCGAGCGTGCGCCTGCACTTCCTGCGCCAACAGGTCGACAAGCCGGTCGACCGGCCCGACCTGTGCCTGGCCGATTTCGTCGCCCCCAAGGACTCCGGCCGCCAGGACTGGATCGGCGGCTTCGCAGTCACCTCCGGCATCGGCATCGAGCCGCACGTCGCCCGCTTCGAGGCCGATCACGACGACTACAACGCGATCATGCTCAAGGCCCTGGCCGACCGCTTCGCCGAGGCCCTGGCCGAACGCATGCACCAGCGCGTGCGCAAGGAATTCTGGGGCTACGCCGCCGACGAGACGCTCGACAACGAGGCCCTGATCGACGAAGGCTACCGCGGCATCCGCCCGGCCCCCGGCTATCCGGCCTGCCCCGAGCACAGCGAGAAGGGCACCCTGTTCCGCATGCTCGACGCGACTCGCCACACCACCCTGGAGCTGACCGAGAGCTTCGCCATGTACCCGACCGCGGCGGTCTCGGGCCTGTATTTCAGCCATCCCGACAGTCAGTACTTCGTGGTCGGCCGGGTCTCCAAGGAGCAGGTCGAGGACTACGCCCGCCGCAAGGGCGCGACCCTGGCGCAGGCCGAACGCTGGCTGGCTTCGAATCTGGATTACGATCCCGAGTAAGACGGACGGGCGGCGCCACCGCCGCCCCCTCCAGGGACTGGTCAACACGAGCGTGCACGGATGAGCGAGATCCTGATACCCGGCGGTTACGAGATCGAGGCGGCCGGCGAGCGCGCCGGCGATGCGCTCGGCAACGCCGCCTTCATCGAAAAACACGCGGCCCCGGGCCGCATCGGCCTGTGCGGCGGGCGCGACTGGATCAACAAACTGATTCGCAAAGCGCAGTCGCCCTTGACCGAGGACGGTCACCGCAGCCTGTGGTCGCACGCCTTCGTCTTCAGCGAACGCCGCATCGACGGGCAATGGTGGGTGATCGAGTCCGATCTCGACCTGCGCTACAAGCAGATCCGCCTGGGCGTGCAGGAAAATCGCGTCGACCGCTACTACGACGCTGAAGCCTTTCCGAACATCGCCATTCTCGATTTCGACCTGAGCCCGGAACAGGTACGCAAGATCCAGATCGCTGGCCTGGACCTGCTGTCGGGCCTGTCGAGTTATTCGATCAGCGAACTGGTCGGCACCCTGATGGCGATGCACAGCCGTCGCCTGCGCCGGCGCAGCAATCTGCTGGCCAAGGAAGGCGCGCTGTATTGCTCGGCGTTGGTCCAGCATTGCTACCACGCCGCCGGCGTCGAGTTCCTGCCCGGCGTGCCCGGCAAGAACATCGCCCCGCACGACATCGACGAATCGCCGCTGCCGCACCGCACCCATCGGATCATCCGCGACCTCGGCGTCTCGACGATCCGCGAACTAGGTCACAAGTCGAAACACTGGCTGAGCAGCGCACTCGATTAGGACTGAGGCGTCCGCGCACAGGCGTGCCGGGATGCGAGGCCGGTACGCATGACGCGCGCACCTCCCGACCTTCGCCGAGCATCGTCCAAGGCGCCATCGTCCAAGGCATTCGTGCCGCCGAATACTTCGGTGTGGACCGGCCGATCCGACACGGGGCCGCAAACGCGACCGGCGCCGCTATCGCACCTCAATACGCAATGGTATGGTGACGCCATTCCTGGCCTGCCCGCGCCGCTTCCAACGCGACCGGCACCCCGACCCGCCCACGGATCGCCATGCAAGACCTGCTGTTGTTCTCCCACGCCAATGGCTTCCCGGCCCCGGTCTACCGGGTGATGCTCGCTGCCCTGGCCGAGCGTTTCCATGTCGTCCGGCCCGAGCGCATCGGCCACGACCCCCGTTATCCGGTGACCCCGGACTGGCCGCATCTGGTCGAGGAACTGGTCGCCCGCGCCGAGAACGCCGCCGGCAATGCGCGCCGGATCTGGCTGGTCGGACACTCGCTGGGCGGCTATCTGAGCCTGCTTGCTGCGCACCGGTTGGCCGACTCGGCGCTGGCCGGGCGAGTCGCCGGCGTGGTCATGTTGGATTCGCCCTTGATCGCCGGCTGGCGCGCGCGCCTGGTTTCGATCGGCCGCCGCACCGGCCTGGACAATCTGCTGATGCCGATGCGCGCCACCTTGCAGCGTCGCCGGCTCTGGCCCGACCGCACCGCGGTACGCGAACACTTCCTGGCCAAGCCCGCGTTCGCCTGCTGGGACCAGCGCGTGCTCGACGATTACGTCGAACACGGCACCCGCGCCGCCGCCGACGGCAGCCGCGAACTCGCGTTCGAGCGCGAGATCGAATACCGGATCTATCACACCCTGCCGACCACGGCGCTCAGCGGCCTGGCGCCGTCGGTCCGCGTGCCGGTCGGCTTTCTGGCCGGCACGCGTTCGCGCGAATTACGCAACGCCGGTTCCGCGCCGACCCAGCGACTGGTCGGCGAACGCTGGCGCTGGATCGAGGGCGGCCACCTGTTTCCGATGGAACGGCCGCTGGACACCGCGCAGGCGATCGCGGCGATGATCGAGGGGATGCGGCCGGCCGTTGCCGACGAAGATCAGGCGAGTTGGGCGCAAGCCGTCAATGGCTGAGTACGCGTTGCGGTCTGCTGCCGCGGGATAGGAGCGGCGCGAGCCGCGACCATGGGACGTGCTGAGGCAACAACGCCGGTGCCCTCTATCGAAGCGGTGCCCTGTCGCGAGAGTAGGAGCGGCGCGAGCCGCGACCGCGAGACGCGCAGAGGCAACAACGCCGATGCTCTCTATCGAAACTATGCTCTGTCGCAAGAGTAGGAGCGGCGCGAGTCGCGACTGCGCTGCGCGGTCTCGCGACGCACCTTCAAGCAAGATCAAACGCTAAGAGCTTCCGCCACTAAAGCGGCGGGTTACTTTCTTTTGTCATAAGCAACAAAAGAAAGGTAACCAAAGAAAAATGCTTTTTCTTTGAATCACCAGCCCGCACGAGCGATGCATACGCGGGGCTTTTTCATACGGGACATCCCTGTCCCGATGAAAAACGGCGCGCATCCCTGCGCGCCGCCCTCCGGGTCTGCTATTGCCTTCGCTAGTGCTCGGCGGCGCACGGCCAGAGCCAGGGCCTTGGATCGAAATGGCTTCGAGAAATTTTCGTCAGCCGAGATTCGCGGTCGCGGCTCGCGCCGCTCCTACCCAAGAGCGACGGCGTTGCCGTTGCCGTTGCCGTTGCCGTTGCCGTTGCCGTTGCCGTTGCCGAGATTTTGATCTGCTTTGCTGCTTTTCCGGTCAAGTGGAGACCCGTAGGGCGCCGCACAGGACGTGCGGCGTTTTCCGATAAGACAGGGACGTCTTATCGGAAAATTCCGGCGCGAGCTGCGTACTCGCAGGGGAGCTTCGTCAAGGAAAAGCATTTTTCTTTGGTGACTTTCTTTTGTTGCTTTGGACAAAAGAAAGTTACCCGCCGCTTTAGTGGCGGAAGCTTTGAGCGTTTGATCTTGATCTTGCTTGACAGAAGCGCCGCAAACCCGGCACGGCGCGGTCGCGGCTCGCGCCGCTCCTACCCCGAAGCCAAAGCCCCGTTGCCGTTGCCGTTGCCGTTGCCGCAAAGATCTTGTCGTTGCTGTGCGCCGTCTCGCACGCGCGAAGGCTAAAGAAGGCCCGGAGGGCGGCCTGCATGGATGCAGGCCGTTTTTCATCGGGACAGGGATGTCCCGTATGAAAAATCCCCGCGTCGGCATCGAACGTGCGGGCCTGTGATTCAAAAGAAAGCAACTTCTTTGGTTACCTTTGACCGAAGGGAATCCAGACGGACTTTTGTTGCTTTAGACAAAAGAAAGTAACCCGCCGCTTTAGTGGCGGAAGCTCTTGGCGTTTGATTCTGGTCTTGCTTGATAGGTGCGCCGCAAACCCAACACAGCGCGGTCGCGGCTCGCGCCGCTCCTACCCTCGCGATCGCGCGCCGCTTTCGATGAACAACATCGGCGTTGTTGTTTCTGCGTGTCCCGTGGTCGCGACTCACGTCGCTCCTACAGGAATCCACAGAGAGCCGAGCCTACGCAACACAACGAAATGGACAGACCCCGGCGGCGCAAGACGCGCCGCCCACGATCACCAGACCAGATCGTCCGGCACCTGGTACAACGGATCGGCGTAAGGATCGTCCTCGGCCGGCGCATTCGGATCGACCTTCAGCGCCACCGCCGGCGCGAAGATCGCCTCGGCCTGCTCCAGCATCGCCGCGGTCACCAACACATAACGGCCTTCGAGCTGGACCACGCCGAGTTCGCCGGCGTTGAGCTGCTTAAGCTGCGCTTCGGTGACGTAGACGCGCTTGATCTTGCCGCCATAAGGGAAGTGACGGGCGATCTCGGCATCGGGCGCATTGAGTGCCTGGTCCTTGAGCGCTTCGGCGAGCTTGGCGCGGGCTTCGCGGCGCAGGCGCGCCTCTTCCTGCTTGGCTTGCTCGGCGGCGATACGTTCGTCTTTCTCGCGCTGGGCGCGGATCGCATAAGCCTTGGCCAGATCGATGTCTTCGCGCGTGCGCGGCTTGCCCTGCCCCGGCCGGCCTGAGCCCTGATTGGCACCAGGGCGGCCCTGGCCGGGCTTGCCGGCGCCGGGACGCTGGCCCTGCGGCCGGTTGGCGTTGGGGCGCTCGGAGCCGGGTCTGTCGGCACCGGGCTTACCGGCACCGGGCCGTTCGCCGTGCGGTCGTGCACCGCGCTCGCCGGGCTTGCGCGCATCGTGACGCGCGGCGCCGGGACGCTCGCCCGGCTTGCCGCCGCGCTTGGGGTCGCCGCTGCGTTCGGAGCGTTCCGGACGTTCGGGTTTGGGAGCCGGCTTGAAGCCAAGGCCCAACAGTTGATCGCGAAGAGTGTCGCTCATGATCCGGTATCAGTAATGCGGCGGGGGTGGTTCGCCGGCGGCATCGCCGCCGGTGAGCGGCGTGGCCGCCATGGCACTGCGCAATTGCTTGATTTCATCGAGCGCGCGGTACATGAGCAGCGAATTGCGCGCTTCCTCGCTGCGTGCCGCGGCGAGTGCGTCGCTGAGTTCATTGAGCGCATGCTCCTGGAACGCTACGCGCGTTTCCAGGTCGATCAGGCGTTGCTCGAGTTCGGAAGTCACAGGCGGTAATCCATGCGTGCCGACGGCTCAATCGCCGTCGATCAGGATCGAGCGCCCGCGCCCGATGCCGTAATAGGCCAGGTCGGCCGCCTCGACCTCGTCGGGATGGTACAGGTTGCGCCCGTCGAAGATCACGCCGTCGGCCAAGGCCTGGCGCACCCGCACGAAATCCGGACTGCGGAACTGCTTCCACTCGGTCACCACGACCAGGGCGTCGGCATCGGCCAGCGCGGCGCGCGCCGAATCGCACAGCGCCAGGTCCTCGCGCTCGCCGAAGATGCGCTCGGCTTCCTCGTTGGCTTCCGGATCGTAGGCGCGCACGCGCGCGCCGGCGTCCCACAACTGGTTCAGCAGCGTGCGGCTCGAGGCCTCGCGCATGTCGTCGGTGTTCGGCTTGAACGCCAGGCCCCAGACCGCGAAGGTCTTGCCGGCGATGTCGCCGCCGTAGTGGCGCTGGATCAGCTCGAACAAATGCCCCTTCTGGCTGTCGTTGACCGCTTCCACCGCGTCGAGCAGGCGTGCCTGGTAGCCGTGCTGCTGGGCGGTGCGGGCCAGCGCCTGCACGTCCTTCGGGAAGCACGAGCCGCCGTAGCCGGCGCCCGGGTAGATGAAGTGCCAGCCGATGCGCGGGTCCGAACCGATGCCGTGGCGGACCATTTCGATGTCGGCGCCGACTTTCTCGGCGATGTTGGCCATTTCGTTCATGAAACTGATCTTGGTCGCCAGCATCGCATTGGCGGCGTACTTGGTCAGTTCGGCCGAGCGCAGGTCCATGTAGACGATGCGTTCGTGATTGCGGTTGAACGGCGCGTACAGGCGCTTGAGTTTTTCCAGCGCGACCGGGCTGGACGCGCCGATCACGATGCGGTCGGGACGCATGCAGTCGTTGACCGCATCGCCTTCCTTGAGGAATTCGGGGTTGGAGGCCACATCGAAGGCCACGTCGACGCCGCGCGCCTGCAATTCGCGGACGATCGTCGCATGGACCTTGTCGGCGGTGCCGACCGGCACGGTCGACTTGTTGACCACCACCACCTGGCGCTCGATATGGCGGCCGATGGTCGTCGCCACGGCGAGCACGTACTTGAGGTCGGCGCTGCCGTCCTCGTCGGGTGGCGTGCCCACGGCGATGAAGATCAGGTCGCCATGAGCGATCGCAGCGGCGGCGTCGGTGGTGAAGTGGAGACGGCCGGCGGCGTGGTTGGCCTTGACCATCGGCTCCAGGCCGGGCTCGTAGATCGGGATCACCCCGCGCTCGAGGCCTTCGATCTTGGCCTGGTCGATATCGACGCAGACCACGTCGTGACCGACATCGGCCAGGCAGGTTCCGGTGACCAGACCCACATAGCCGGTGCCGAAGATGGTGACGCGCATGGGTAGTTCTCTATCGAAGGTATTGCCCGGCCCTGCGGCCGGACTCCGTGCCCGCACGCGCGGGCACGGAGCGTCGCAAGACTCAGTGCTGCGGGTGCGTGCCGCCCATCGCGGCCGATTCCGGGCCGCCGGCAGGACCGCCCGCGCCGGGCTTGACGATGTCGAGCAGTTCGACGTCGAACACCAGGGTCGCATTCGGGCCGATCGGGCCGCCCGGGGTGCCCTGCTCGCCGTAGCCGAGCTTGCTCGGGATCCACAGCTTGAACTTGCTGCCGACCGGCATCAGCGCGATGCCTTCCTGCCAGCCCGGGACCACCGCGCCGAGCGGGAACACCGCCGGTTCCTTGCGATCGTAGGAGCTGTCGAAGGTCTTGCCGTCGAGCATCGTGCCCTTGTAGTGCACGCGCACGGTGTCGCTGCTCTTGGGCTTGGCGCCCTTGCCTTCGGTCACCATCTGGTACTGCAGGCCCGACGCGGTGGTCACCACGCCCGGCTTCTTGCCGTTGGCGGCGAGGAACTTGTCGCCTTCTTCCTGGTTCTTCTTGGCCATCGCGACCATTTTCTCGATCTGCTTGGTGCGGACCTTTTCCTGCAGGCGCTCGCGGATCTGGCGCGCTTCATCGTCGCTCAGCAGCGGCTTGTCGCCCTTCATATTGGCCTGCATGGCCTTCTGCAGCACGGCCAGGTCGAGATCGTCCTTGAGCAGCTCGAGCGAGCGGCCCATGTCCATGCCGATCAGATAGCTTTCCTGCTCCTTCTCGGTCTTCATGCCGCCGAGCGCCTTGACGTCGCTCTTGGCATCGGCCTTGTCGCCGGGCTTCGCGTCTGCGGCCTTGCCGTCGGCCGGCTTGCCGGCCTGGTTGCAGCCGGACGCGAACAGCGCCATCGAGGCCACGGCGAACGCGAGGGCGGTGTTACGCATGAAAGGCTTCATCAAACTGCACTCCTGAGGAGGAAATAACCGAAAACGAGGGTGGGAACCGGGCCGACGGCTGGACAAACTGCCAGCCGGCGGCTGAACGCAACGAGTCTGGGCGGCGAACGATCAGAGAATGTCGAGCAGCTCGACTTCGAACTCGAGGGTCGCATTCGGGCCGATCTTCGGCGGCGCGCCCGACGGACCGTAGGCCAGTTCGGCCGGGATCCAGAACTTGAACTTGCTGCCGACCGGCATCATCGCCAGGCCTTCCTGCCAGCCCTGGATCACGCCGTTGACCGGGAACTCGGCCGGCTGGCCGCGATCGTAGGAACTGTCGAAGGTGCTGCCGTCGAGCAAGGTGCCCTTGTAGTTCACGCTGACCTTGTCGGTCGGCTTGGGACGCTCGCCGGAACCCTGGCGCAGCACCATGTACTGCAGGCCCGAGCCGGTTACGAACACGCCCTTGACCTTCTTGTTGGTCTCGAGGAAATCCTTGCCCTTCTTCAGGTTGGCGTCGCCGGCCGCGGCCGCTTCGGCCTTCATCTTGGCCTGCAGGCGTTCGCTGAAACCGGTCAGCACGGTGCGGGCCTCGGCTTCGGCGAGCAGCGGCTTGCCGCCGCTCAGCGAGGTGCGCAGCGCCTGCACCAGCAGCGGCAGCTCGATCTCGGATTTGATCTGCTGCAGCGACGGGCCGACCATGAAGGTGCCGATCAGCAGACCGACCTTGTCCTTGGCCACCGGCGGCGGCGGCGCGCCCGGGGCGGCGCCCGGAACCGGCTTGCCGTCGCGCGAGGCGATGCGCGCGCGCAGGGCCTGATCGACGGTGCGGGCTTCTTCCTGGGTGATCAACGGCTTGCCGCCGTCGAAGACGTTCTTGACCGCGCGCTCGAAAGCGGCGGTGTCGAGATCGGGACCGACCGGCTTGAGCGAACTGGCCACATCCAGGCCAATGGCATAGCTGATCTTTTCACGGTCGTTGGCGAGCACGGTCTTGTCCTGGGCAGAGGCGACGCCGCTGAACAGCGCCGCAGTGGTGATCAACACGGCCGCGCCGCGCACGAAAGCCTTCATCGGGTCCCGCTCCTTTTTGCGAATCGATACGCCGCAGTCCGGCGCAAGCCCGTCATTGTCGCGGGCCGGCGCTACGGCGGCAATGTTCCAGTGTGACGGCGGACAAGCCCGGAAGTTCCATCCCGCCGCGAGTCGCGAGCGCCGGAAACCGGATCGCCTGCGCAGATCCGCGCGCGCAGCGCCCCATTCCGGCGCGATGCGACGCCGCGCCCGAGCGCTGCCGATGCCCGGCCTGGAGGATCAGCGTGCCGCTGCCGGCTGCGGCGCGGCGGCGGTGGCCGGCGCTTTCGCGGCCTTCGGCCTGGGCACCGCCAGGGCACGCTCGATCGCCGCGACCACGGCCGGATCGTCGGGCGTGGTCTTGCTGCCGTAGCTGGCGATTAGGCGGCCGTCGCGGCCGAGCAGATACTTGTGGAAGTTCCACTTCGGCGCTTCGCCGGCGGCCTTGGCCAAGTCCTTGTAGAGAGGCGTCGCCTGTTCGCCGATCACATGCACCTTCTCGAACATCGGGAACTTGACCCCGTAGGTCAGGGTGCAGAACTCCTGGATCTGCTTTTCGTCCTCGAATTCCTGGGCCTTGAAGTCGCCCGACGGGAAACCGAGCACGGCGAAGCCCTTGCCCTTGTACTTGGCCTGCAGGCCTTCCAGGGCTTCGAATTGCGGGGTGTAGCCGCACTTGCTGGCGGTATTGACCACCAACACCACGTCGCCGCCGTAGCGGGCGCCGAGGTTGACCGCGGTCTTGCCGGCCAGCGGGCGGAAGCTGCGGTCGAGCATGGACCCACCGGCGGCGACGGCCGCACCGGCGGCCAGCACCAAGGACAGCAGCGCAACGGGGCCGGCGCAACGCGCCAGGCCTGAACGGGGGAGCGAAGAAGTCATCGGGCAGCCTCGGGAGGATCGATGGGGGAAAGCCGGCGGCGCCGGACGGGTTGGGCCAAGTATGACTTTAGTTGGGTCGGTATCGATTGACGCGACGTGTTTAGGTGTTATAGTTTCATACAACACCGGCCCACTAACGAGCAGGACGTTCGATATGAACCGCAAGCTCCACAATTCCATTTCAGCCCTGATGGCCGCCGGCGGCGCCCTGGTTCTGGGCCTGGTAGTCGCCTTCCCCTCCCCCGCGCCGGTTGCGTCCGCCGCCCCGGAACTGGCCATGCTGGCCGGCGACGCGGTGGCGACCCGCCCGATCCAGGTCGAGCTGGGCCAGATCAAGGCGCAGATCAGCTTCGACCGCGACTTCGTGGCGCGTGCCCGCAGCCGCCAAACCGACGTCGCCACCATCGCGCGCCGCATCGAAGCCAGCGCCGACCGGCTCGGCCAGGATGCCAGCGCCGCCGAAGTCAGTCTGTTCGTCGCCGGCATCGCCAGCGAAGTCGCCGACCTCACCGCGATCGCCAACGCGGTCGAGCCCCTCGTTGCCGCGGAGCCGGCAAGCACCGAAACCAAACGCAAGGCCGGGACCGCCGCGCGCCGTAACCGACGGAACCTCGTTATGCCTTACTTCTCCTTCCTGCCGCGGGGCTGAACCATGACCGCAATCCAATGGAGCGACGGCGCTCCAATCTATCGCCAGCTCAAGGAGCGCGTCATCGCGATGATGCTCGACGGCGTCCTCAAGCCAGGCGATGCCCTGCCGTCCGTGCGGCAGGTCGCCGCCGAATACCAACTCAACCCCATCACCGTCTCGCGCGCCTATCAGGAGTTGGCGGACGAGGCGCTGGTCGAAAAACGCCGAGGCCTGGGCATGTACGTGACCGAAGAAGCCGCAAGGAAACTGCTCGTCAACGAGCGCGAACGCTTCCTGCGCGAAGAATGGCCGCTGGTCCTGGAGCGCATCCAGCGCCTGGGCCTCAGCAACGAAGAACTGCTCGGTGCGCGCACCGGCAACGACAAGGCAGACGCCCCATGACCAATGCCATCCACATCGACCCCGGTCATATCGTCACCGCGCGCGGCCTGCGCAAGGTCTACAAGAACAAGCTCGCGCTCGATAACGCCGCCTTCGACATCCCGGCCGGCCGCATCGTCGGCCTGATCGGCCCCAACGGCGCCGGCAAGACCACCGCGCTCAAGGCCATCCTGGGCCTGATCGCTTTCGACGGCGAGTTGTCGGTGCTCGGCCGCGACCCGCGCCACGAACGCGACGCGCTGATGCGCGACGTGTGCTTCATCGCCGACGTCGCGGTGCTACCGCGCTGGTTGCGGGTGCGCGAAGCGATCGAGTTCGTCGCCGGCGTGCATCCGCGCTTCGACCGGGCCAAGTGCGAGCGTTTCCTGCACGGCACCCAGCTCAAGCCCAACCTGCGCGTGCGCGAAATGTCCAAGGGCATGATCGTGCAACTGCACCTGGCGCTGGTGATGGCCATCGACGCGCGCCTGCTGGTGCTCGACGAACCGACCCTCGGCCTGGACATTCTCTACCGCAAGCAGTTCTACCAGCGCCTGCTCGAGGATTACTTCGACGAGAACAAGACCATCCTGGTGACTACCCACCAGGTCGAGGAAATCGAACACATCCTCACCGACGTGATGTTCATCCGCGACGGCAAGGTCGTGCTCGACAGCCCGATGGAAGTGCTCGGCGAGCGCTTCATCGAAGTGCTGGTCAACACCGACTCCGCCGCCCAGGCGCGCGCGCTCAAACCGCTGGACGAACGTTCGCTGCCGTTCGGCAAGACCGTGATGTTGTTCGACGGCGTTCCGGCCGAGCAGTTGGCCGGTTTCGGCGAAGTACGTACGCCCGGCCTGGCCGATCTGTTCGTCGCCACCATGAAGGGGACCTACGCATGAACGTCGCCGACGATATCCTCGCCCCCGCCGCACCGCGCGCGGTCGCCGCGATCCCGCCGATGCAGACCTTCAAGATGCTGTTGCGGCGCGAGTTCTGGGAACACCGCGGCGGCTTCTTCTGGGCCCCGGTGATCACCGGCCTGGTCGCCATCGTGTTCTCGCTGTTCGGCGTGGTCGCCAGCTCGATCATGCTGCAGAGCGCGATCCGTCGCGGCGACGTGCACATGGACGGAGTCAACATCAACGTCTCCGGCCACGAGTCGGCGTTCGGCCTCGCCGGCGATATCGCCCTGCTCAGCGGCATGGGCCTGGCCTGCGTGGTGTTCGTGTTCGTGGTGTTCTTCTACGCCCTGGGCTCGATCTACGACGAACGCAAGGACCGCAGCATCCTGTTCTGGAAGTCGCTGCCGGTCTCCGACACCCAGGCGGTGCTGTCCAAGCTGTTGTGGGCGCTGGTGCTGGCCCCGGTGCTGGCGATCGGCATCGGCCTGGCGGTCGGCGCGGTGATGTGGCTGCTGTCGTGGGTCGCGGTGCTGCTCAACGGCGTGCCCGGCGCGAGCGGGGTCTTCACCGAAGCGCATCCGCTGCGCCTGGTCCTGCAGATCCTGTGCTCGATCCCGGTGTATGCGCTGTGGGCCCTGCCGACGGTCGGCTGGCTGATGCTGTGCTCGGCGTGGGCACGCAGCGTGCCCTTCGTCTGGGCGGTGGTGATCCCGCTGCTGGCCTGCATGTTCATCAGCTGGCTCGACATCCTGCCGGGCATCGAGATCCCGCACGACGCGATCTGGTACACGGTGGCGTTCCGCGGTCTGCTGAGCATCGTCCCCGGCAGCTGGTACCTGAGCCCGCAGATCAACGGCGTCGATACCAACAGTGTCATCAACGGCCCCGAGGACATCGCCCGCGCCATCGACTTCACCAGCAGCCTGCAGGCCTTCGCCACGGCCGACTTGTGGGTCGGTGCGGTACTCGGCGCGCTGATGGTCTACGCCGCGATCCGCCTGCGCCGCTGGCGCGACGAGGGCTGATCGCCGGCCTTCCGGTCCCGTTCGCGGACGGGACCGGAGCTCCGCCGCAACGCCGGCCCCATTAAAACCGGCCCCATTAAAACCGGCGCCACGAAAACCCGTCCCGCGAAAATAATTGCAACCCCGCTCGCCCGCGCCGCATCCATCGAACCGACCCTCAACTCCGGAGCGCCCGATGCGCCATACGATCCCCCTGCTCGCCCTCGCCCTGTCGCTGCCGTTCTCCGCCCAGGCCGCCGAACGCTGCGAGTTTTCCTCACCGCGCAATCTGCAGCTCGACCTGACCGGGGTGAAGGCGGTGGTCTTCGACATCGGCCCGGACGAGCTCAGCGTCACCGGCTCGCCGGGCGCCAAGGCCGCGGTCAGCGGCCGCGCCTGCGCCAGCAATGCGGCCGACCTGCCCGGCATGACCGTGACCCAGAAGCGGGTCGGCGACAAGCTGGTGGTCCTCGCCGAGCACCGTTCCAACATCAACTTCGGCCTCAACCGCTACAGCTACATGAAACTGCAGGCGACCGTGCCGGACACGATGATGGTCCAGCTCAAGGTCGGCTCGGGAGATGTCGACGTCGACCGCGTCGCCTCGCTCAGCGCCGACGTCGGCTCGGGCGACATCAAGGTCAGCAACGTGCGCGGCCTGGCCACCGCCGATGTCGGCTCCGGCGACGTCGATTTCCAGGACATCGGTTCGCTGCAGCTGATCTCGCTGGGCTCCGGCGACCTCACCGCCAAGCGCATCGCCCGCGACGCCAAGCTCGGCTCGATCGGCTCGGGCGACGTCGAACTCAGCAACGTCGGCGGCTCGGTCGAATTGAGCCGCATCGGCTCGGGCGACCTCGAAGTCAACGACGTGCGCGGCGACTTGCGCGTGCATTCGATCGGCAGCGGCTCGGTTAGCCATAACGGCGTCGCCGGCCGAGTTCACTTGCCGCAAGACGATTGATCGGGACGATTGATCCGGCCCCTCGTCCAGGCCGTCCTTATACCGTTCAGGAAAGCCCGCCATGAAAGCCGTACGTTCGCTCTCGCTTCCCTTCGCCATGTTGATCGCCCTGTCGGCGAGCGCTTGCTCGCAGGCGCCCGATACCAGCGTGAACGTTTCGGTGATCGCACCGATGAGCTGGGCCAACGATCGTGTGATCCTGCGCGGCAAGGACGGCGCCTATGCGGAAATCGGCGCCGACGGCACGCTGAGCCTCGACGGCAACGCGGTCGCCCTCAGCCCGGAGCAGCGGGCGATCAGTCAGCGCTATTTCGCCCACGCCATGAACATCAGCAAGGAAGGCGTCGCCATCGGCAAGGACGGCGCCGCCTTCGCCGGCAAGACCGTGAGCACGATCTTGAACGGCCTGGCGAGCGGCAATCCGGATTCGATCGGCACGAAAGTCGAGGCCGACGCGGCGGTGTTCGAACAGCGCGCGCAGAACATGTGCGACCGGCTCGCGGACTTGCGTACCGCGCAGGAAGAGCTCAGTGCAAGCCTGCCCGCGTTCGAGCCTTTCGCCGCGATCGAGGCCAGCTCGATCGGCGACTGCCGCAGCTGAGCGCAAGCGCGGAACCGGCGGCGGTCGCGACAGTTCGTCGCGACCGTGCGTTATGAGGAGCGAATCTTCGGCAACGGCATCCGCATCCTTGCGATGCGGACTTCGGCGACGTCGCTCGATATCGATGAATGTCCATCGACCCTACCCATCGATCGATTCCGGTGCGCAGTCGCCGGCCGCTGAACGATGCGGCCATCGCACAGAGTCCGGCCGATGACGGTCGCGCCCTCAAGCCCGACCTGGACGAGCCCGGCCTAAAGACGAGCCCGGCCTAAACCAGCCGTATCAAGACGAGCCGGAGCGAGCACGGCTGGCGCCTAAGCCGCGCCTCGGCGCGGCTGCAGTTTCGGCGGCGCCAAGGCGCCGCTCCCACTTCCGAACCGCGCCTGGACGCTGGCCCCGGGCACGATGACGATGCTCCAGCCGTGCCGAGGCACGGCCGGATCGCGCCACGAAGGGGTCGCTCAATGCGCCTTGCTGACGACCTGGTCGACCGTAGCCTGGGCCGCGACAGCGACCGCCGGGGCGGCATGGCTGGCCAGCAGCTCGGACTTCAGCTCGTCGCCGATGGGCACGCTCTGCGGGTTGCAACCGGCACAGGCGAACAGGGACAGGACGACGGCGTACCGAAAGAATCGAATCGAATTCATGAGCGAAGCTCCACTTCTGGTTATGGCTGACCGGATCGGATCCGGGGGTCGGGGGAAACAGCTCGTCCGGCCGCCGCTTGGCGACGGTCGACCGGACGTTGGGACATGAACCGCTCGATATACACCTGGCGTTGCAGACCGATTACCGCTCAATAACCGGCTGCGCGACGGGTCGTCGGCAAGCGTGCGAAAACTGGAAAACGGCGGACGCACCGCCCCATGCCGCGGAGCAAAGGGCGTCCGGCGGATGAGTCCGATGGCGGTTGGGTTCGACGCGACCTAGACCGGGCCGATGGCCCGGATGCCGGTTGTCGCTCGACCGCCCCTGCCGGTCTGTCCGACTGCCGCCGAGTATGTCCCGGCGACTGGATTGCTGCCTGTATGCGCAGCGAGGATAGCGAAACGGCCTCGTCGCGAAACCCCACTCAGGTCGCGAAATAAAATCCTCGAACAATTCGCTGACGGGCGCGATGTCCGGGCTACGTCCGTGAATGTGCCGTGAAATCGGAACGTTCGGGCATCCCGGCCGGAGATCCGGGCCGCCCTGGGCTCCGGCCCCCGGCGGCCGCTTCAACCGCCACCGCCGCCGCCTCCGTGAATGCCGCCGCGGGTCAGCGCGGTCGGGTCGAGCAGGCGTCGCAGCTGTTTTTCCGGCAGGCCGGTCGCAGCCATCGCCACCTCCAGCACCGGACGCCCTTCCTTGTAGGCCTGCTTGGCAATCGCCGCGGCCTTTTCGTAGCCGATGATCGGGTTGAGCGCGGTGACCAGGATCGGGTTGCGGTCCAGTGCTTCGCGCACATGCGCCTGGCGCACCTTCAAGCCGGCGATGCTGCTGTCGGCGAGCAGGCGCATGGCGTTGCCCAGCAGGCGGATCGAATCGAGCAGGTCGTGGGCGATCAGCGGCAGCATCACGTTGAGCTGGAAGTTGCCGCTCTGCCCGGCCACGGTGATCGCTGCGTGGTGGCCGATGACCTGCGCGCAGACCATCGCCAAAGCTTCGGGAATCACCGGATTGACCTTGCCCGGCATGATCGAGCTGCCCGGCTGCAGTGCCGGCAGTTCGATCTCGCCCAGGCCCGCGAGCGGCCCGGAGTTCATCCAGCGCAGGTCGTTGCCGATCTTCATCAGCGCCACCGCCAACGCATTGAGTTGACCCGACAGCTCGACCGCGTCGTCCTGCGCCGCCAAGCCCTCGAACTTGTCCGCGGCCGACTCGAACTTGCTGCCGGTCGCGGCCGACAAGGCCTTGGCCATGGCCTTGCCGAAGCGCGGATCGGCGTTGATGCCGGTGCCGATCGCGGTACCCCCGATCGGCAGACGCCGCAACCGCTTCAGGCTGTCCTCGATGCGCGCCTGCGCCGAGCTCAATTGCGCCGCCCAGGCGCCGAACTCCTGGCCGAAGGTCAGCGGCATCGCATCCATCAGATGGGTGCGGCCGGTCTTGGTGACCTTGGCCAGTTCCTTGGCACGCGCCTCGATGGTCTTGCGCAGGTGCTTGAGCGCCGGCAACAAGGCTTCGGTTACCGCCAACTGCGCCGACACCCGGATCGTGGTCGGGATGACGTCGTTCGAGCTCTGGCCGAGATTGACGTGGTCGTTGGGGTGGATCGCATGCTTGCCGGCGCGCGTGGCCAGGGTCGCGATGACCTCGTTGGCGTTCATGTTGCTCGACGTGCCCGAGCCGGTCTGGTAGACGTCGATCGGGAAGTGCGCATCGTGACGGCCTTCGGCGACTTCGGCCGCCGCGGCGCGGATTGCCGCCGCCGGGCCCTTGTCGAGCAGGCCGAAACCGGCATTGACCTCGGCCGCCGCGCCCTTGACCAGGGCCAGCGCGCGGATGAATTCGCGCGGCATCGGCACGCCGGAGATCGGGAAGTTCTGCACCGCACGCTGGGTCTGTGCGCCCCACAAGGCTTCGGCGGGCACGCTGAGCTCGCCCATGCTGTCGTGTTCGAGGCGGAAGCCGGCAGCGGGCTTGCCCGTCGCTCGCTTGCCCGTAGCGCCCTTGCCCGCCGCGGACGTATCCGCCGCGCGCTTGCCGTCGCGCTTGGGCGCGGTCTTGCTTGCGGTCTTGCTTTCACTCTTGGCGGAAGTCGCCATGGCCAGCTCCATCGATTCAAGGGGGACGCGAGGCGCCGCTGCGTATCGCGGATGCTGCGAGGATACGCCCGGCGGATCATGGGAGCTGGCGCGTGCAGCGGCTGGCGGGCGCCATCATGGCCACGACCGCGGCGGGCGTCGAGAGCGCGGCCGCGAACCGCCAAATCCGGCTGTATCCGGGTGTCTTGGAGGCGGCATGGGGGCCCGGAGCGGCCCGGGGCGGCGTGGCTGTAGAATGGCGGACTGTTTACTGCCCTGCGCGTGCCATGTCTGCCGACCCCAAGACCACCCTGCTCGCCCTGTCCCCGCTCGATGGCCGCTATGCCGGCAAGGTCGACGCGCTGCGGCCGATCTTCTCCGAATTCGGCCTGATCAAGGCCCGCGTCAAGGTCGAGGTGGAGTGGCTGCTGGCGCTGGCGAACGAGCCCGGCATCGTCGAACTCGAGCCGTTCTCGCAAGCCGCCGCCGCCCGCCTGCGCAAGCTCGCCGACGAGCTGTCGATCGAGGACGCGGCGCGGGTCAAGGAGATCGAACGCACCACCAATCACGACGTCAAGGCGGTCGAGTACCTGATCAAGGAACGCCTCAAGGACGACGCCGAACTCGGCCCGGCCCTGGAGTTCGTGCATTTCGCCTGCACCAGCGAGGACATCAACAACCTCAGCTACGCGCTGATGCTCAACGAGGCCCGCCAGCACGTGCTGCTGCCGCGCCTGGACGAGCTGATCCAGAAGCTGCGCGCGATGGCGCACGACTACGCCGCCCTGCCGATGCTGTCGCGCACCCACGGCCAGACCGCCTCGCCGACCACGGTCGGCAAGGAAATCGCCAACGTGGTCGCGCGCCTGCAACGCCAGGGCGAGACCCTCGCCGGCGCGCAGATGCCGGGCAAGATCAACGGCGCGGTCGGCAACTACAACGCCCACGTCTCGGCCTATCCGGACATCGACTGGCCGGCCTTCGCCCAGCGCTTCGTCGCTTCGCTGGGCCTGGACTGGCAGCCCTACACCACCCAGATCGAACCGCACGACGGCATCGCCGAAGTCTGCGACGCGCAGCGCCGCATCGACACGATCTGCATCGATCTGTGCCGCGACGTCTGGGGCTATATCTCGCTGGGTTACTTCAAGCAGTCGGTCAAGGCCGGCGAAGTCGGCAGCTCGACCATGCCGCACAAGGTCAACCCGATCGACTTCGAGAACGCCGAAGGCAATTTCGGCATCGCCAACGCCCTGTTCGAGCATTTCGCCGCCAAGCTGCCGATCAGCCGCTGGCAGCGCGACCTGACCGACTCGACCGTGCTGCGCGCGCTCGGCACCGCCTTCGGCCACGCCCTGATCGGCCTGGACGCGCTGCTGCGCGGCCTGGGCAAGCTCAGCGCCAACCCCGAGCGCCTTGCCGCCGATCTCGACGCGTCCTGGGAAGTGTTGGCCGAAGCGGTGCAGACGGTGATGCGCCGTCACGGCCTGCCGAACCCGTACGAACAACTCAAGGCGTTGACCCGCGGCCACGGCATCAACGAAGCCTCGATGCGCGAGTTCATCGCCTCGCTGGAGCTGCCGGCCGAGGACAAACAGCGCCTGATGGCGATGACCCCGGGCAGCTACACCGGCCTGGCCGAGAAGCTGGCGCGCGAGATCTGATTCGCGGACGACGATGCGATCCGCTCCAGGGTAGAAGCGGCGCGAGCCGCGACCGCGGGGTTGCAGATAGTTGCGCCCCGATCCTGGGGCGACGCGGTCGCGACTTGCGTCGCTCCTACCCCAAAGCCAAAAGCCGAAAGCCCGAGCGATGCGTCGCGTCTGTGTAGGAGCGGCGCGAGCCGCGACCGCGGGGTTGCAGGTAGTTGCGCCCCGATCCTGGGGCGACGCGGTCGCGACTTGCGTCGCTCCTACCCCAAAGCCAAAAGCCCGAGCGATGCGTCGCGTCTGTGTAGGAGCGGCGCGAGCCGCGACCGCGGGGTTGCAGATAGTTGCGCCCCGATCCTGGGGCGACGCGGTCGCGACTTGCGTCGCTCCTACCCCAAAGCCAAAAGCCCGAGCGATGCGTCGCGTCTGTGTAGGAGCGGCGCGAGCCGCGACCGCGGGGTTGCGGGTAGTCGCGCCCCGATCCTAGGGCGACGCGGTCGCGACTTGCGTCGCTCCTACCCCAAAGCCAAAAGCCCGAGCGATGCGTCGCGTCTGCGTAGAAGCGGCGCGAGCCGCGATCGCGGGCTTTCAGACAGCGGCGTCGCGAACATGGGGCGGCGCGGTCGCGACTTGCGTCGCTCCTACCCCACAGCCAAAAGCCAAGGGATGCGTCGCTCCTAAAGTTGGATAGAACGCGCTTTGCGCATCTTGCGGTTCCACTGCACGACGCGATCGAACATAGTGAGCGCCCCTTCGCTTCCGTTCGGATCCGCCGATGTCTTTGCGTGACGGCCTGCTGGCCGCTTCCCTGATCTGCGTATTGGCCTCCTGCGCGTCGACATCGACGCCCGCTCCCACCGCCTCCGCCGGCACCGCCGTCGCGCCGTGTGCGGCCGATCCGGACTGGAACCAGCCTACCCAGCCGCGCCGCATCCACGGCAATACCTGGTACGTCGGCACCTGCGGGCTCAGCGCGGTGTTGATCACCTCCGAGCAGGGCCATGTGCTGGTCGACGGCGCCACCGAAAAAGCCGCGCCGCAGATCGAAGCCAATATCCGCACGCTCGGTTTCGATCCGCGCGAGGTCCGCTATCTGCTCAATTCGCACGAACACAACGACCACGCCGGCGGCCTCGCCTATCTGCAGCGCGTCACCGGCGCGACCGTGGTCGCGCGTAGGCCAGCCATCGCCGCGCTGGAAACCGGCAAAGGCGACCGCAGCGATCCGCAGTTCCTGAGCGTGTCGCCGTTCCCGCCGGTGACCGCGGTACGCGCCATCGGCGACGGCGAAACCCTGAGCCTGGGGCCGATCGTGCTGACCGCACACGCCACTCCGGGTCACACGCCCGGCGGCACCAGTTGGAGCTGGCGCGCCTGCGACGGGGCCGGCGAGTGCCGCGCGATCGCCTATGCCGACAGCCTCACGCCCTTCACCGACGACGTGTACCGCTACAGCGACGAAACCGCCCATCCCGGCGTACTGGCCGCGTTCCGCCGCAGCATCGAGACCGTCGCCGCGCTGCCTTGCGACATCCTGGTGACCCCGCACCCCAACGCCAGTAACCTGCTGGCGCGACTGGACGCAGCGCCGGGTGCGCCGCAGGGCACTTCGACCGATTGTCGCGCGTACGCCGCGACCGGGGCCGGCAAGCTCGAAGATCGCCTGGCCAAGGAACGCGCGTCGGCACCTTGAGCCCGCGCCTGCCTGCCCCGCATGCGGGCTACGCCGACAACGGCATGGCCCGCATCGCCACACGGCCTTAGCGCGGGAGCGCGCATGATCGGCGGCTATCGCCTGCGGAGCCGCCCGATGAAACAATTGATCAACATCGACGTACCGCATCTCGACGAGGCCACCGCGTTCTATACCGAAGCCTTCGGCCTGCGGGTCGGCCGCCGTTTCGGCGATCAAGTGGTCGAACTGCTCGGCGGCGAAGCGCCGATCTACCTGCTGCTCAAGAAAGAAGGCAGTCAGGCCGCCGGACACGACGTACGGGTGTATTCGCGTCATTGGACGCCGGTGCACTGCGATGTGGTCGTCGACGACATCGAAGCCGCGCTCGCCCGCGCGGTCGCGGCCGGCGCGGCGCAGGAAGACCGTATCCGCAGCACCCGTTGGGGCCGCATCGTCCAGATCGCCGACCCGTTCGGGAATGGCTGGTGCCTGCTGCAGTTCGTCGGCCGCGGCTACGACGAGATCGCAAACCCGGACTGAGCTGGACTGATCTGCGCCCCCCGGGGCGAACCCTAGGCTAGGGTCCGCCCGGATGGCGGAGCGGCGCAGCTTGTGGCGAGATTCGCGGCAGCCGTCACAGCCCGGATCGCGGTCATGTCCTTCGTCACCGATTTCGTCCAAAGCGTCTCCCGTGTCGTCGAACAAGTCCTGCAGCAGGAGCCGCCGCCTCCGCCGCCGGCGCAGACTCCCGAACAGATTCAAGCGCGGGTCAACGCCGCGACCTCGAACCCGGAACAACGCGAACTGCTCACGCAGGGCTATACCCAGGCGCAGCAGGACCAGGACGGCGCCCTGTGGCAGCAGACCGAAGCGCTGCAAACGCTGTACCACGACCGTGAAGTGCTGGCCCTGAGCCGCTCGCTCGGCGCCGACGACCCGGTGCCGGATGGCTGGCATCGCGCCAGCGAGGCCGAGTTGGAGCAGTACGGGCTGACCCCGGAGCAGTTGCATCCCGAAGGCTCCGGCTTCAACGCCGAGCTGTTCATCCCCGACCCGGCGGTGTTCGGCCCCGATGCGGCGCCGGTGCTGCAGTTCGAGGGCACCGACTTCGCCGACCTGGAGGACGTCAACGCCGACGTCGCCCAGGCGCTCGGCAACGACGAGGCCTATTACAACCAGGCCATCGACATCGCCAGTTCGGTCGCCGAACACGGCGGCGACAACGTGATCTTCAGCGGCCACTCGCTCGGCGGCGGCCTCGCCACCGCGGCGGCGCTGGTCACCGGCAACCCGGGCATCGTCTCCAACCCGGCCGGCGTGAACCCGGCCACGGTCGAGGCCGCACTGGCCGAGCGCGGCCTCAGCTTCGAACAGGCCGACGGCAACATCACCACCTATAACGTCGACGGCGACCTGCTGACCGAATTGCAGGCCGCGACCTCGGGCTTGTCCGAGGACAACGCCGCCGGCTTCGCCGCCATCCTCAATGGCGTCGGCCTGGCCGCGAACCGTCTGCAGGACGATGTGGTGCTGCCGACCAACGCCACCGCCGACAGCGTGCTGGCCCTGCCCGACGCGGTCGGCCGCCGGGTCACCCTCGAGGCCACCGACGAAAACGGCGAAGCGCGTCCCGACATCGTCTCGCTCGACGACACCATCGACGGCATCAACGCCGCCTCCGACCAATTGCCGATCGGCGAACTCGGCGACATCGCCGAGACCGTCGGCGACGGCGGCGGCCTGTTCGGCGACATCGTCGGCGGCTTCACCGACCTGATCGACAGCGGCACCGAATTCATCGACGAGCATCTGCCCGGCCCGGCCGGCGCGATCCTCGGCGCGTTCGGCGACGGTGTGGAAACCCTCGGCGACGGCATCGAATCGCTGGGCGACCTGGTCGAGCAAGGCGGCGATCTGGCCGCCGACGCGACCGACGCCATCGAGACCGGCGTGGCCACCGCGATCGAGGCCGGGCTGGAGCCCGATACCATCCCCAGCGTGCTGGAAATGGTCGACCGGCATAGCTTCGGCGTGTTCGACGACTCCATGGCCAGCCACATCGACAGCGAAGAAGCGGCCTTGCGCGAACAGCTCGACGGCTGAGCCCAGGCCGATGAGCCTTGCCGAGCCGGACTCACGCCGGATGATTGCCGCAGTGGCCATACTGCCGACATGACCCGCGCGCCCTTCCCCCGAGGCGGTTCGTGCCCTCACTGGGCGCCTTCGCTGCTGGTGGCGCTGTGCGCCTGCAGCAACTCCGCACCGATGCCCGCGGTCGCACCCAAACCTTCTGCCGAGCCCGTCGTCGCCATGACCCCGAACCTGCACATCGAGCAACATTTCAACGGTCCGGAACTCGAACTCGCGCAGGCGGCCGCGGCCGGTCGCGGCGACGAGGTGCAGCGGCTGGTCAAGGAGCGCCACGCCGATGCGAATGCGGTGTCCCCGGGCGGCCTGCCGCTGTTGGCTTGGCCGGTGTTGCGCGGCAATGCCGCCGGCGTCGCCGCCTTGCTCGATGCCGGCGCCGACCCCAACCGCGCCGTGCCCGCGGTCGGCACGGTCATGGTGTGGGCGGCGAAAGCCGAATCGCCGGAGATCCTGCGCGCCTTCCTAGAACGCGGCGGCCGCGCCGACACCAGCGACCTCGACCGGCAACCGCTGACCCGGATCGCCGCGCTCGCCGGGCAATGGGACAACGTCAAATTGCTGATCGAGCACGGCGCCGACATCGATGCGCCGGCCCATGGCGACAGCGGCGACACCTTGCTGACGTATTACTCGCGCGGCCAGTTCGACAAGGCCCATTGGCTGCTCGAACGCGGCGCCGACCCCACCCACCGCCTCGAAAGCGCGGCCAAGCCCGAGCGCATCGGCGCCCAGACCGTGGTCGAGAACGTCTACTGGTGGCCGGTCGACGGCGGCAGATTCCCGCAACTCGCGCAATGGCAGCAGCGCTGTCAGCAATTGCTGGCCGCACGCGACCTGACCCTGCCGCGCGAGCCGGCGCATCTGCAGCGTTTGCGCCTGGCCCAGGGCGGCGGCGAACTCGGCGGCGGCGGCCAGGCCGCGCCAGCTACCCATCATGAAGGCGGCGGCGATCTCAAGACCGACATCGAACGCCGCGAAAGCGAACTGAAAGACGCGTTGACGCCGCGCTGATTCCGCTACCCACGACGACGCCAAGCGCGACGCCCCTGGCGTAGACTTCGCGCCCATGAAATCGCCTCTCATCGAAGTCGACGCCGCTCGACGCCCGCCGCTCGGCATGCCGCCGGCCGTGTTCCTGCGCGACTACTGGCAGAAACGCCCGCTGCTGATCCGCAACGCCTTCCCCGGCCTGCAATCGCCGATCCAACCCGAAGACCTGGCCGGCCTGGCCTGCGAGGAGGGCGTGCTGGCGCGCCTGATCCAGCACGATCGCGCGAACGATCGTTACTCGCTGCGGCATGGGCCGTTCGAGGAGTCCGAGTTCCCCGGCATGCCGCACCAGGACTGGACGCTGTTGGTCCAGGACGTCGACAAGTGGGACGCCGACGTCGCCGCCCTGTTGCCGGCCTTCGATTTCCTGCCGCGCTGGCGCATCGACGACATCATGGTCTCGTTCGCCGCGCCCGGCGGTTCGGTCGGCGCCCATGTCGACCAGTACGACGTGTTCCTGCTGCAGGCCCAGGGCCACCGGCGCTGGCAGATCGACGCCCGCCCCGGCGCGCCGCAGGACTTCCGCCCGGACGCCGAGCTCAAGCTGCTGCGCGAGTTCGAGCCGAGCCACGACTGGGTGCTCGGCCCCGGCGACATGCTGTACCTGCCGCCCGGCGTGCCGCACCACGGCGTCGCCGAGGATGCCTGCCTGACCTTCTCGGTCGGCATGCGTGCGCCCTCGGCGGCCGAGTTGATGGGCGACTTCATCGACACCCTGGCCGCCGAAGCCGACGAGAGCCTGCGCTACCACGACCCCGACCTGAGCCCGCCGGCCGATCCCAACGAGATCGATGCCGCGGCGATGGGCCGGGTGGTCGAGGCCTTGAACGTCCTGCGCATGAACGACCCCGACCGCCTCGGCGACTGGTTCGGCCGCTTCATCACCGTCTACCGCGCCGCCGGCGAAGTCTCGTCCGGCCATGACGACCCGCGCTCGCGCATCGAGATCGAATGGGACCTCGAACGCGGCGCCAGCCTGTGGCGCCATCCGTGGTCGCGCATGGCCTGGCGCAAGGCCCATGCGCAACCGGCCAAGCGGGCCAAAGCGCACGGCGCCGTGGCCCGGCTCTACGTCAGCGGCCAGGAATTCGCCCTACCCGCCGGCGACGCCCAGGCCATCTCGGCCGCCGCCGAAATCGACGCCGCCGTGTATTCGGCGCTGTCCGAAGCCGGCCGCGATTGCGTCCAGGAACTCATCGCCGCCGGCCACTACCGCCTCGGCATCGACGACGAGGACGCTGGGGAGGACGAATGAGCGCCGGGTTCCGGGTCGTCGCCGTCGCCGATTACGCCGCCGCCCTGGCGGCGCTGCGCGCGGTGCGCGAGGCCGTGTTCGTGCAGGAACAACAGGTCCCGGCCGAGATCGAACTCGACCCGCACGACCCGCTGTGCCAGCACGTGCTGGCCCTGGACGCCGAAGAACGCCCCATCGGCACCGGCCGGCTGACCCCGGACCGGCGCATCGGCCGCATGGCCGTGCTCGCCGGCTGGCGCGGCCGCGGCGTCGGCGAGGCCCTGCTCGATGCCCTGATCGAACGCGCCCGCCAGCTCGGCTGGCGCGAGCTGTCCCTGCACGCCCAGGCCAGCGCGATCGGTTTCTATGCCCGCCGCGGCTTCCTGCCGTTCGGCGATCGTTTCGTCGAAGCCGGTATCGATCACCAGTCGATGCGTTTGTTGCTCGACGCCGCCAACCCCGTCGAGACCCGCGCCGCCGCCCTCGCCGCCCTGGCCGGGGTCATCGCCAACGCCCGCCGCGGCCTGTCGATCTACAGCCGCGACCTCGACCCGGGCCTGCTCGACCGGCCCGAGGTGGTCGCCGCGCTGCGCCGGCTCGCCACCTCCGGCGGCGCGATCCGGGTGCTGCTGCACGACCCCGGCGCGCCGCAACGCGCGCTCGCACCGTTGATCGGGCTGAGCCAGCGCCTGTCGAGCGTGTTCGAGTTCCGCGCCATCGAAGAGCCGGTCGACCTGAAATATCCCTCGGCCTACCTGGTCAACGACCGCGACGGTTGGTACTACCGCCCCCTCGGCCACCGCTACGACGGCGAGACCCAGCTCGACGGCGGCGCACGCGCGCGCCAGCTGCGCGCGCATTTCGACCCGGTCTGGGAGCGCGCCCGCCCCTGCAGCGAGTACCGCGCGCTCGGAATCTGAGGCTCGGGTAAATCGTCGCCAAGCGGGCCTGGCGCGGGTCCCGCCACCCGCAATCGCCCTGCCGCCCCGCGCCAAGCGGCATTGCCGGAACGGTCCGTATCCGCCCCGGCATCGGATATCGAACAAAATCGGCCGCTTAGACATAAGTAGTTATGCCGCTGGCCTTAACACTACCGCTATAATTCCGGGCCTTGTCCGCGCGCCCCTGGCGTATGCGCGACCCCAATCCGCCCACCTAGAGTTTCCCGATAGCCATCGTGGACAGTCTCCTGAAGCAGTTCTCGCAATCCTCGCAACTCGGCGCCAACGCCGCCTTCATCGAAGACCTGTACGAGCAGTACCTGGTCGACCCCGAAAGCGTCGGGGGCAAATGGAAAGCCTATTTCGACGGGTTCAAGGGCCGCGAAGCCGGGGACATCCCGCATTCGGCCGCCATTGAAAGCATCGCCGCCGCCAGCCGCGCCGCCTCCCGGGGCGTCGTAACGGCCGCCGCGGGCGGTTCCCAGGCCAGCGACGAGCGCGAGCGCTCGGTCGGCAAGGTGATCACCGCCTACCGTTCGCGCGGCCACCTCGCCGCCAACATCGATCCGCTCGGCCTGCTCGAGAAGCCGGAAGCGCCGGACCTGGCGCTGGGCTTCCACCGCCTGTCCGAAAGCGATCTGTCCGGTGAGTTCAGCACCGGCGGCGTCGCCGGCAAGGAACGCATGAAGCTCGGCGACCTGCTCGCCCTGCTCAAGGCCACCTACACCGGCCCGATCGGCGCGGAGTTCATGCACATCGCCGACGCCGAACAGCGCCGCTGGATGTACGAACGCCTGGAAGGCGCCGGCGGCAAGTTCGCCCGCAGCGCCGACGACAAGAAGCGCATCCTCGAGCGCCTGACCGCGGCCGACGGCCTGGAGCGCTACCTCGGCACCAAGTACGTCGGCCAGAAGCGCTTCTCGCTGGAAGGCGGCGACGCGCTGATCCCGCTGATGGACGTGACCATTCGCCGCGCCGGCGATCAGGGCGTGCAGGACGTGGTGATCGGCATGGCCCACCGCGGCCGCCTCAACGTCCTGGTCAACACCCTCGGCAAGCCGCCGCGCAAGCTGTTCGACGAGTTCGAAGGCAAGTTCGACCACGACGAGCACGCCCACACCGGCGACGTGAAGTACCACATGGGCTTCAGCGCCGACGTCGCCACTCCCGGCGGCCCGGTCCACCTGGCGCTGGCGTTTAACCCCTCGCACCTGGAAATCGTCAACCCGGTGGTCGCCGGCAGCGTGCGTTCGCGCCAGACCCGCCGCGGCGAGAACGGTCGCGCGCAAGTGCTGCCGGTGCTGCTGCACGGCGACGCCGCGTTCGCCGGTCAGGGCGTCGGCATGGAGCTGTTCCAGATGTCGCAGGCGCGCGGTTTCGCGGTCGGCGGCACGGTCCACATCGTCATCAACAACCAGGTCGGCTTCACCACCAGCGAGCGCCAGGACGCGCGTTCGACGCTGTACTGCACCGACGTGGCCAAGATGGTCGGCGCGCCGATCCTGCACGTGAACGGCGACGACCCGGAAGCGGTGGTGTTCTGCGCCGAACTGGCGCTCGACTTCCGTCAGCGCTTCGGCCGCGACGTGGTCATCGACCTGGTCTGCTACCGCCGCCACGGCCATAACGAGGCCGACGAGCCGGCCGCGACCCAGCCGCTGATGTACCAGGTGATCCGCAAGCACAAGACCCCGCGCGAGCTGTACGCCGACCGCCTCGTTTCCGAAGGCGTGCTCAAGGCCGAAGACGCGCAGGCGTTGGTCGACACCTACCGCGACAAGCTCGATCAGGGCGCGGTCACCACCGAGCTGGTCGAGGTCAAGCCGGACGAGTTCACCATCGACTGGTCCAAGTACCTGTCGGGCAAGCTCAGCGACCCGGTCGACACCAAGTTCGAGCGCAGCAAGCTCGACGCCCTGGCCACCCAGATCAATGCGGTCGCCGACAACGTCAAGCTGCACCCGCGCGTGGCCAAGATCTACGAAGACCGCCGCAAGATGGCCGCCGGCGAGCTCGGCGGCGACTGGGGCTTCGCCGAGAACCTGGCCTACGCCACCCTGCTCAGCGAAGGCTACAAGCTGCGCCTGGTCGGCCAGGACAGCGGCCGCGGCACCTTCTTCCACCGCCACGCGATCCTGCACGAGCAGAGCACCGACGCCTACGTCATGCCGCTGCGCGAGCTGGTGCGCACGCCGTCGGACATGACCATCATCGACTCGCTGCTCAGCGAAGAAGCGGTGATGGCGTTCGAGTACGGCTATTCGACCGCCGATCCCATGACCCTGGACATCTGGGAAGCCCAGTTCGGCGACTTCGCCAACGGCGCCCAGGTGGTGATCGACCAGTTCCTGTCCTCGGGCGAAGCCAAGTGGGGCCGTCTGTGCGGCCTGGCGCTGTTCCTGCCGCACGGCTACGAAGGCCAGGGCCCCGAGCACAGCTCGGCGCGCCTGGAGCGCTTCCTGCAGCTGTGCGCGCTCGAGAACATGCTGGTCTGCGCGCCGACCACGCCGGCCCAGGCCTATCACATGATCCGCCGGCAGATGCGCATGAGCACGCGCAAGCCGCTGGTGGTGATGACGCCGAAGTCGCTGCTGCGCCACAAGCTCGCGGTCTCGACCCTGGACGAGCTGGCCAACGGCGAGTTCCAGCACCTGATCCCCGACGCCCAGGCCAACGTCAAGAAGGTCAAGCGCATCGTGCTGTGCTCGGGCAAGGTCTATTACGACCTGTTCGAGCAGGCGCAGAAGGACGGTCTGGAAGACGTCGCCCTGCTCCGCATCGAACAGTTGTATCCGTTCCCGCGCGAGCTGCTGGCGGCCGAACTCAAGCGCTACAGCGCGGCCAAGGACGTGGTGTGGTGCCAGGAAGAGCCGCAGAACCAGGGCGCCTGGTACCAGATCCGCCACCACCTGTCCGCCTGCCTGGCGCCGAAGCAGAGCCTGCATTACGCCGGCCGCGCGCGTTCGCCGTCGCCGGCGGCCGGCCACCTGGCCGACCACGTCGCCGAGCAGACCAAGCTGGTCGCCGACGCGCTGGTCAATTCGCTGCAAGGCGAGTCCAGCGCTGAATAAGCGCTGGCCTGCCGACCACACATCCAAGAACGACTCACACCCTTTCAAGCACTCCAGGATGCCTGCCCCATGAGCACCGAGATCAAAGTCCCCGTCCTTCCCGAGTCGGTCTCCGACGCCACGATCGCCACGTGGCACAAGAAGCCGGGCGATGCGGTCAAGCGCGACGAGAACCTGGTCGATCTGGAAACCGACAAGGTCGTGCTCGAAGTGCCCTCGCCGGTCGACGGCGTGCTCAAGGAAATCAAGTTCGAGGAAGGCTCGACCGTGACCAGCCAGCAGCTGCTCGCGATCGTCGAAGCCGGTGCCGCCGCCGAGGCCCAGCCCGCCGCCGCCGCTCCGGCCGCCGCCAAGGCCGAAGCGCTGCCGGCCGCCGGCGCCCAGCCGATCACGCCCAAGCCTGAAGCGCCGAAGGCCGCTGCGTCCAACGACCAGCTGCCGCCGGGCGCACGCTTCACCGCGAACAAGGAAGGCATCGACGCTGCCCAGGTCGAAGGCACCGGCCGCAAGGGCGCGGTCACCAAGGAAGACATCCTCAACTACGCCAAGTCCGGCGGCGTCGGCAACGCCTCGGGCGCGCGCCCGGAAGAGCGCGTGCCGATGACCCGCATGCGCGCGCGCATCGCCGAGCGACTGATGCAGTCGAAGAATTCGATCGCGATGCTGACCTCGTTCAACGAAGTCAACCTCGGCAAGGTCATGGCGATGCGCAAGGAGCTGGGCGAGTCCTTCGAGAAAGCCAACGGCGTCAAGCTCGGCTTCATGAGCTTCTTCGCCAAGGCCGCCGCCAACGCGCTGCAGCGCCACCCGGTGGTCAACGCCTCGGTCGACGGCAACGACATCGTCTATCACGGCTACGCCGACATCTCGATCGCCGTGTCGACCGACAAGGGCCTGGTCACGCCGGTCCTGCGCAATGTCGAGCGCATGGGCTTCGCCGAGGTCGAGAAGGCCATCGGCGACTACGCCAAGAAGGCGCGCGACGGCAAGCTGGCGCTGGAAGACCTGCAGGGCGGCACCTTCACCATCACCAACGGCGGCACCTTCGGCTCGCTGATGTCGACCCCGATCGTCAACCCGCCGCAGTCGGCCATCCTCGGCATGCACGCGATCAAGGAGCGCGCCATCGTCGAGAACGGCGCCGTGATCGCCGCGCCGATGATGTACATCGCCCTGTCCTACGACCACCGCATCATCGACGGCAAGGACGCGGTGCTGTTCCTGGTCGACATCAAGAACCAGCTGGAAAATCCGCATCGCATGCTGCTGGGAATGTAAGGGCGAGCTGAGAGTCAACAGGAGTGAGGAGTGAGTGGCGGACGTTGCCTTACTCATTTCTCACTTTTCCATACTCACTCCTTTTCTCCTGAATCATTTCGAGCCAACAAGGACCCCCAATGTCTGAGCAATTCGACGTAGTCGTCATCGGCGCCGGTCCGGCCGGCTATCACGCCGCCATCCGCGCCGCCCAGCTGGGCCTCAAGACCGCCTGCATCGACGCCGCACTCGGCAAGGACGGCAAGCCCGCCCTCGGCGGCACCTGCCTGCGCGTGGGCTGCATTCCGTCCAAGGCGCTGCTCGACAGCTCGCGCCAGTACTGGAACCTGCAGCACCTGTTCGGCGAGCACGGCATCAGCGCCGACAACGCCAAGATCGACGTCGGCACCATGGTCGGCCGCAAAGACAAGATCGTGAAGCAGTTCACCGGCGGCATCGCGATGCTGTTCAAGGCCAACAAGGTCACGCCGTTCTACGGCTTCGGCACCCTGCACCCGGGCAACATCGTCAAGGTCAAGCAGCACGACGGTTCGGAAGTCGAGCTCAAGGGCACCAACGTCATCATCGCCGCCGGTTCGGATTCGATCGAACTGCCGTTCGCCAAGTTCGACGGCGACAAGATCGTCGACAACGTCGGCGCGCTCGACTTCACCGAAGTGCCCAAGCGCCTGGGCGTGATCGGCGCCGGCGTGATCGGCCTGGAACTCGGCAGCGTGTGGAAGCGCCTCGGCGCCGAGGTCACCATCCTCGAAGCGCTGCCCGACTTCCTCGCCGTCGCCGACGCCGAAGTGGCCAAGACCGCCGCCAAGGAATTCAAGAAGCAGGGCCTGGAGATCAAGCTCGGCGCCAAGGTCAGCAAGGCCGAAGTGCAGAAGGACGGCGTCCATCTGACCTATAACGACGGCAAGGCCGACCAGCAACTGGTGGTCGACAAGCTGCTCGTCGCGGTCGGCCGCCGCGCCGCCAGCAAGGGCCTGTTGGCCGAGGGCACCGGGGTCAAGCTCAACGAGCGCGGCCAGATCGAAGTCGACGAGCACTGCCACACCGGCGTCGACGGCGTGTGGGCGGTCGGCGACTGCGTGCGCGGGCCGATGCTGGCGCACAAGGGCTTCGAGGAAGGCATCGCCGTGGCCGAGCTCATCGCCGGCCTGCCGGGCCACGTCAACTTCGACACCATCCCGTGGGTCATCTACACCGAGCCGGAAATCGCCTGGGTCGGCCAGACCGAGCAGCAGCTCAAGGCCGAAGGCACGCCGTACAAGACCGGCAGCTTCCCGTTCGCGGCGATCGGCCGTGCGGTGGCCATGGGCGAGCCGGCCGGCTTCGTCAAGGTCATCGCCCACGCCGAAACCGACCGCGTCCTCGGCCTGCACCTGGTCGGCGTCGGCGTCTCCGAGCTCGTCCACGAAGGCGTGCTGACCATGGAGTTCAAGGGCTCCGCCGACGACCTCGCCCGCATCTGCCACGCCCACCCGACCCTGTCGGAAGCGATCCACGATGCGGCCATGGCGGTCGACAAGCGCGCGATTCATAAAGCCAATTGACGGCCGGGATTCGGGAATGGGGATTCGGGATTCGCAACAGCGACCCCGCCTCGCCTGGTTCTCACGCAGACGCCAGGCCTAGCCTGGCGTTTTGCTTTTCAGGCCTCCCGGAGCCGAATCTCTCGCAACAATTCCCGCTTTTGCCAATCCCGAATCCCGACTCCCGAATCTCGAATCCCATGCAAACCCTCTGCGTCTACTGCGGCTCCAACTCCGGCTCCAAGCCGATCTATACCGAACGCGCGATGGCGCTCGGCACGCGCATGGCCAAGGACGGCATCGCCCTGGTCTACGGCGGCGGCAACGTCGGCCTGATGGGCACGGTCGCCGATGCGGTGCTCGAAGCCGGCGGCGAAGCGATCGGGGTGATTCCCGAGCAGTTGGTGAACTGGGAAGTCGCCCACCGCGGCTTGACCAAGCTGGAGATCGTCGGTTCGATGCACGAACGCAAAGCGCGCATGTTCGACCTCGCCGACGGTTTCGTCGCCCTGCCCGGCGGCTTCGGCACCCTCGACGAAATGTTCGAGATGCTGACCTGGCGCCAGCTCGGCATCGGCAACAAGCCTTGCGCCTTCCTCGACATCGACGGCTTCTACTCGCCGCTGATGTCGATGCTCGACCGGATGGTCGAAGAACGCTTCCTGCACGCCGACCAGCGCCGCGACCTGTGGCACGGCGACGACCTCGACACGATGCTGGCCTGGATGAGCGAGTACCAGCCGGCCGCCGCATCGAAGTGGATGGACGAGAAGCGGCGCAACGCCCTGCGCTAAGCTACAAAGCCCCAGGGACAGGAGGCCGACCATGCGCTGGATCGTATTGCCCTCGCTCTTGCTCGCCGTGGCGGCCTGCAAGCCGGCCCGGCCTCCGGTAAGCGGCATCGACCGCACCACGGTCGAGATCGAGCGCAGCGGTTGCCTCGATAGCTGTCCGACCTACAAGCTCAGGATCAACTCGGACGGCGTCGCGATCTTCAGCGCCCGCGACTTCACCGGCCGCCACCCGCTGCGCAGCGCCAGCGGCGACCTGGCGATTCCGTACGAACTCTCGGCTCAGGATCGACGCGCCTTGTTCGCTCGGGTGAACTCCAAGGCCTTTGCCGAGTTGCAGCCGGAGTACTCCGCGGGCGTCTCCGATGGCCCGACCTCCACGATCACCGTAAGCACGCCCTCCGGCGAGCGCCGCGTCGTCCAGAACGCCGTCGCCTGCCTGCGCGACCGCAAGAAACCGGGCGCCCTGTCGTCCACCTCGATCGACAAACGCGCCCGTTTCGTCCCCGACGTGTTCTGCGAGACCGTCGACCTGATCGAGACCGCCAGCTGCGCCGGCTACTGGTCGGCCGAAACTCGTCCGCCGCAAGACCCGAACGACCCCAGGCTGTCGCCGCCGACACGCTGCCGGTTGCCGTCGTTCGGTCGGGTGCCGAATGCGGGCGCCTCGCCCCCATGAGGCCTGCGAATCTCTCCCTGTAGGAGCGGCGTGAGCCGCAACCGCGTTCCTTCGATCTAGCGTCGTCGCTCGCCGCAGCCCCGGGGTAGGAGCGACGCGAGTCGCGACCGCACTCTGACGGCCTGGCGGCGCTGTTCGACGCGGTTCCTGTAGGAGCAGCGTAAGCCGCGACCGCGCCGTAACGGGTTTGCGGCGTTTCTCTCAAGCTAGATCAAGCTAGATCAAGCTAGATCAAGATCCAGAACCAGATCCAGATCCAGATCCAGATCCAGATCCAGATCAAACGCTAAAAGCTTCCGCCACTAAAGCGGCGGGTTACTTTCTTTTGTCATAAGCAACAAAAGAAAGCTAACTGCACTGTCAACGTCTAAGTGCAGCAAACGAGTCGAAAACACTCTGACGAACCTTCGCGGCTAACTCAGGCATGCCCAGCTCACGCAAGAACACCACCGCCGGGAATTGATAGCCCAACGACGCCCGTGGCCGCGTGTTGAACTCATGAGCGATTCGATCCAATTGCCGTTGCGTGTAGCCCGACAGATCGGTGCCCTTCGGAAAATATTGCCGGAGCAGACCGTTGGTGTTCTCGCAGATGCCGCGCTGCCAAGGACTGCTTGGGTCAGCGAAGTAGACCGATACGTTGGTGCGCTGGGTCAATACCCGATGCAGCGCCATCTCCTTGCCCTGGTCGTAGGTCAGCGTCTGCCTCGCCGATAGCGGCAAACGACGCAGCACCCGGCTGAATCCCTCCAGCGCGTCAGCGGCCGTGCAACCACGCATCCGCGCCAGCACCGTGAACAGGGTCTTGCGGTCCACCAGCACGCCGATCGCCGAAGCGTTGCGTGCGCCGACCAGGAAATCGCCTTCCCAGTGGCCGGGCACCAGGCGTTCGGTGGCGGCGGGCGGACGCAGGTGAATACTCTGCACATCCAGCATCCGACCGCGCCGCTCCGGGCCCCGTGCGGACGAACGGCGGGCAGCGCGCTGCTGCTTCAGTAAACGAGTCAGCTCCCGCCGAATGGGGCCACGGGGCATGGCATAAATCGCCGTATAGATGGTCTCGTGCGACACCCGCCACTCCGGTCGGTCAGGATATTCTTCGCGCAGTCCCTGGCTGATCTGACGTGGCGACCAATAACGTGCCAGTCGCCGCTGCACCTCCAGCCACAAGGCACTGTCGGCGCTCAGCTTGCGCTCGCGTCGCGCTCGACGGCGCAAGCGCCGCGCCCGTTCGCCAGCACGAACCGCATCATAGCCTCGCCGGGGTCGACCCAGCGCCGGGGTGGGCCCCGGCGTACGCACCCCATTGCGGGCCAATTCGCGCGACACGCTGCTATCGGCACGCCCCAACATTCGGGCGATAGCGCGGCCGCTATGGCCATGCTGCTTCATGGCCATGAGCACACCGCGTTCTTCGGCGCTGAAGTGGCTGTACTGGGTTCCCATGCGCTGACCTCAAGGGTGGGTGATGCGCTTGAGGTTAGACAGTGCACACCAAAGAAGTTGCTTCTCTTTGAATCACAGGCCCGCACGTTCGTTGCCGACGCAGGGATTTTTCATACGGGACATCCCTGTCCCGATGAAAAACGGCGCGCATCCCTGCGCGCCGCCCTCCGGGTCTCCGATTGCCTTCGCTAGTGCGAATCGGCGCACAGCAACGGCAACCGCTACGACGGCTCGTTCAGGCGCTGGGGTAGGAGCGGCGCGAGCCGCGACCGCGATCCGCGGCCGCCGGCGCGAGTGATCGTGGTTGCTTGGCCGCGGCTCACGCCGCTCCTACATAGGCGGATCACCGTTGCTGTTGCTGTTGCTGTTGCTGTTGCTGTTGCTGTGAATAGCTTGGCGCAGCGACGAGCTCGCGAGAACACCTGGAGACCCGGAGGGCGGCGCACAGGACGTGCGCCGTTTTTCGATAGGACAAGGATGTCCTATCGAAAAATCCCGGCGCATGCGGCGAACTCGCAAGGGAGCTTCGTCAAGGAAAAGCATTTTTCTTTGGTGACTTTCTTTTGTTGCTTTGGACAAAAGAAAGTTACCCGCCGCTTTAGTGGCGGAAGCTCTAGGCGTTTGATCTTGATCCTCATCTTTCTTGAGCGATACGCCACGAGACCGCCAGAGCGCGGTCGCGACTCGCGTCGCTCCTACCCTGGGACTGCGGCGAACGACGACGCCAGATCGAAAGAACGCGGTCGCAGCTTATGACCGAAGGAAATCCAGTAGGACGCCGCTCCTGCAGGAACCGCGACGAACAGCGCCGCGAGGCCGTCAGAGCGCGGTCGCGACTCGCGTCGCTCCTACCCTGGACTGCGGCGAGCGACGACGCCAGATCGAAAGACCGCGGTCGCGGCTTGTGACCGAAGGAAATCCAGTAGGACACCTACTCCTACAGGAAGCTGCCACCAGTAACGCCCTCTCCCAGCCGAAATAGCCCGATCCGTCCTCGGCTATCATCTCCAACCACCGCCCGCACGGCGCCAGCCAGGGCCGTACAGCCGCCAGAGCACGCAATGACCCTACCCGCCTCCTTCGACGCCTTCCGCATCCACAACGACGCCAGCGGCTACCGCAGCGGCATCGAGTCGGTCTGCCTGGACGATCTCGCGCCCGGCGAGGTGGTGATCAAGACCGCGTACTCGTCGATCAACTTCAAGGACGCGCTGGCCGGCACCGGCGAAGGCAAGATCCTGCGCCGGTTCCCGCTGGTCGGCGGCATCGACGTCGCCGGCCACGTGGTCGCCTCGAGCGATCCGGCGTTCAAGGAAGGCGACGCGGTGCTGGTCACCGGTTGCGGCCTGAGCGAGGTGCGCGACGGCGGCTACGGCCAGTACGCGCGCCTGCAGGCGCAGTGGACGATTCCGCTGCCGGCCGGGCTGAGCCTGCGCGAGAGCATGATCCTCGGCACCGCCGGCTTCACCGCCGCGCTCGCCCTGCATCGCATGCTCGACAACCGGCAGACGCCGGCGCAGGGACCGCTCGCGGTCACCGGCGCCACCGGCGGCGTCGGCTCGCTCGCGCTGGACATCTTCAGCCGCGCCGGCTTCGAGGTGCATGCGATCAGCGGCAAGCCCGAACAGGGCGATTACCTGCGCTCGATCGGCGCCCACGAGGTGCTCGGCCGCGACGCCCTGCAGACCGCGCGACCGATGGAGTCGGCGCGCTTCGGCGGCGGTCTGGACAACGTCGGCGGGCCGATGCTGGCCAGCCTGCTTGCCCAGACCGCGCCCTACGGCAACGTCGCCACCGCCGGCCTTGCCGCCAGCCACGAGCTGGCCACCACGGTCATGCCGTTCATCATCCGCGGCGTATCGCTGCTCGGCATCGCCTCGGCCGGCACCGCAAGGAGCATCCGCGACGAGATCTGGCAGCGCCTGGGCAGCGATTGGAAGCCCGCGCATCTGGACCGGATCTGCACCCGCGAAGTCGGTCTGGCCGAGCTGCCGCAGGTATTTCCGGGCATGTTGGCCGGCGGTTCGGTCGGCCGGACCCTCGTCGTGATCTAGTTGGCATTGCAGCGGCGCGGCGCGTCGCTACAATCGGCCGCAGGTTCTTGGGGGAAACACATGGCGCGTATTCTGATCGTCGACGATTCGCCGTCCCAGCTGAAGGGCATTCGTCGCATCGTCGAAAAACTGGGGCATGAAGCCTTGACCGCAGAAGACGGCGCCGCCGGCGTCGAAGCGGCCAAGCGCGAGCTGCCCGATATGATCCTGATGGACGTGGTGATGCCGAACCTCAACGGGTTCCAGGCGACGCGCTCGATTTGCCGCGAATCCACGACGAAACACATCCCGATCGTGCTGGTCACGACCAAGGACCAGGACACCGACCGCGTCTGGGGCATGCGCCAGGGCGCCAAGGCCTACATCACCAAGCCGTTCAGCGAGACCGATCTGTCCGAGATCATCGCGCAGTTGCTGCCCTCGGCCGCCTGAATGCGTGGCGTGGAAGGCTTCTGATACAGGCCCAACCCACGCAGCAGACCGACGAACCCGGCGCGAGCCGGGTTTTTCTTTTCCAGGTGCCGCTGGCGCCGTCGCCGCACGGGCCAGCCCGCCGAGAGCGGCGCCGGCCAAGCCTGGCGCGACCGATGGCCGCGGCGGCGCTCAGACCCGCCGCCAATCCTCGCCGAAGGCCACCCGCATCGCCTCGTAAGCATCGTGCTGGGCCGGCGTTTCCGCTCGCGGCGCCAGCACTTCCAGTTCGACGATCTGGTCGCCCGCCGCCGTACCGGGCAAACCGCGGCCGCGCAGGCGCAGCTTGCGCCCCGCCTCGGAGTTGGCCGGGATCTTGAGTTCGACCGGGCCGCCCAGGGTCGGCACGCTGATGGTCGCGCCAAGCGCGGCTTCCCACGGCGCCAACGGCAACATGTAGATCACGTTGCGGCCGTCGACTTCGAAATGCGGGTGCGCGGCGTATTCGATCTCGAGCAGTAGGTCGCCGTGCGCGCCCTGCCCGGCCAGGCGAATCAGTTGCCCGGGTCGCACGCCCTTCGGCACGCGTACGTCGAGGGTCTTGTTGTTGACCGAAATGCGGATGCTGCCGCCTTCGTAGACCGTTTCCAGCGACACCGCGAGCTTGGCCCGGGTATCGCCGCGCGGCGGCGCGCTGCGGGCGCCCTGCTGGCCGAAACCGCCGGCCGCCGAACGGCCGCGCCCGAACAGGGTCTCGAAGAAATCGCTGAAGCCGCCGCCGGCGCCACCGCCGGCGAAGATCTCCTCGAAGTCGGGGCTGCCGCCGCCGTAGCCGCCCGCGGTGGGCTGCACTTCGTCGCCGGGCCGGTAGCCGCGTGCACGCAGCTGATCGTAGGCGGTGCGCTTGTGCGGGTCGCGCAGCGCCTCGTAGGCCTCGTTGACGGCCTTGAACTTCTCCTCCGCGCCGGCCTCCTTGCTGACATCGGGATGGTACTTTCGCGCCAGGCGACGATAGGCCGTCTTGATCTCGGCCTCGCCGGCGCTCGGCTCCAGGCCGAGGGTTTCGTAGTAATCCTTGAACTGCATCGTTGCTCCCCGCTCGCAAGCGCCATACGCGGCGCAGCCCACTCACGCCGTCTTGACGCATCATTAGCCTGACAGCATGGCGGCGACGATCGCGATTTCAAGTCGCGTTGACGCGGTATTTAGAACCTGCTGCCTAGACTCGAACCCCCACAGGAGATTTCCATGAGCATCCAGGTCGGCGAACGCCTTCCCGAAGTCGTACTCAAGCGCATCAACGAAGGCATCGAGAGCGTCGATACCCGGGCCCTGTTCGACGGCCGCAAGGCCGTGCTGTTCGCGGTGCCGGGCGCCTTCACCCCGACCTGCTCGGAGAAGCACCTGCCCGGGTTCGTCCAGCATTTCCAGGAGTTCCGCGACAAGGGCATCGAAGTGCTGTGCCTGGCCGTCAACGACCCGTTCGTGATGCAGGCCTGGGCGCAGAGTCAGCACGCTCCGGACGGCATGATCATGCTGGCCGACGGCAACGGCGACTTCACCCGCGCGCTCGGTCTGGAACTCGATGCCAGCGCCTACGGCATGGGCACGCGCGCCAAGCGCTTCGCTCTGTACGCAGACGATGGCGTGGTCAAGCAACTGCACGTCGAAGAACCCGGCGAGTACCGGGTGTCCTCGGCCGAGTACATGCTGCAACAGGTCTGAGCCACGGCCGGCCCGGATCGCTGCAGGTCCGGGCCGGCTGCTTCATCCACGCGCACAGCAGCGTTTCCCTTACAACCGCCCGCACGAGGTTTCCCCGCTCTCTTCCCCCGACCAGCCAGGAGGCACCATGCCTGCCAAGCCCGTCAGCAAGACCGGCGCCCGTTCGACGCCCGCGCAGCCGTCCGCCGGCAAACCCTCGGCGTTCGTCGCCGACCTCGCCACCATCCGCGCCCGTGCCCGCAAGCACATCGAAGACGGCGCGATCACCGACAGCTACCGCGCCGATCGCGAGGCAGTGATCAAGCTGCTCAACGAAGCCCTGGCGACCGAGATCGTCTGCGTGCTGCGCTACAAGCGCCACTACTTCATGGCCAGCGGCCTGATGGCCGACGCGATCAAGGCCGAATTCCTCGAACACGCCAACGAAGAACAGGTGCATGCCGATCGCATCGCCGAACGCATCGTGCAACTCGGCGGCGCCCCCGATTTCAATCCCGACGTGCTGTCCAAGCGCGCGCACGCCGAATACGTCGAAGGCACCGACCTGCGCGACATGGTCAAGGAGGATCTGGTCGCCGAACGCATCGCGATCGACAGCTATCGGCAGATCATCGATTACATCGGCGACCGGGACACCACCACCAAGCGCCTGATGGAGTCCATCCTGGCGCAGGAAGAAGAACACGCCGACGAACTGGCCGATCTGCTCAACGGTTTGACCGGCAAGTAAGCCGGAGTTACCGAGGCGGCGCTCCCCGCCTTGGTACGAGCGGCGTGAGGCCAGCTCCGTCGCTTCGGTTGTCGCGGCTTGCGCCGCTCCTACCCCGCGCCGATCGCGATCTTCGATCGGCGGCGACGGCGTTGCGTGCTCCGCGCGTCCCTCGGTCGCGGCTCATGCCGCTCCTACACGAGCAACTGCGTCCTGCCGCCGTAGGAGCGGCGCGAGCCGCGACCGCGATGCCTCCCGTTTGCGTCGCCGCCTCAGGCGGCTTCCCCCTGCTCGGCCTCGGCGAACAGGCCGCGGCCGAGCGCGAAGGCCGTGCGCAGATGCGCCGCGGCTTCGTCGGGGTTGGTGTGCAGCAACAGTTCCGAGGTCAGCACGCGGGCGCCGCAATAATCGAAGATGCCGTGGTCGATCTGGGTCTTCATCGCCACGTCGTAGCCGTGTTTGCGGTAGGTGCCCGGGCCGGCGCCGCCGACGCCGAGCAAATGCACGCGCAGATGCTGCAGTTTCTTGACCACCCGCCCGTCGCGTTCCTCGTAAGCCCAGCCGTTGGCGAATACCCGGTCGATCCAGCCCTTCAACAGGCCCGGCATCGACCACCAGTACACCGGGAACACCAAGGCCAGCGCATCGGCCCGGTCGATCCGCGCCTGCTCGGCGCGCACGTCCTCGGGCGCGGCAGCGCGCAGGTAAAAGCCGGCGACGTCGTCGTTGTTGAAGCGCGGGTCGAAGCCTTCGGCGGCCAGGTCGGCGACCTCGAAGGCGTGACCCGACTGCGACAGCCCGTCCGCCAGTTGCGCGGCGACGGCATGGGTGAGCGACTGCGGGTCGGGATGGGCGACGACGATGAGTGCGTTCATGAGGGTATCCGGCAAAAGAAAGATTAATTACCAAAAGTAACTTACTAGATGTAAGTTACCTTTCGTATGTTTCTTCGTCAAGCGCCAGGGCGCCCTGCGCGGGCCAACTCGCGCCTCGTGCGCGCCCTAGCGCAACACCCGGAACCTCACTCGCGACCAGGCACCGGTGTCGGCCAACGCGGTCAGGGTGTGCTCGCCGACTTCGCCGAAGTCGTGGTCGAAGCGCGCACGTCCCTGCGATTCGCCGATCAGGCGACCGTCGAGCAACCAGCGCACCCGCGCATCGCTGCCGAGCGCACGGATCGACAAACGCAGCGGCGTCGCGTTGCCGGGCGCGCGCGCCAGCGTGGCCTGGTCGTCGATGCCTTCGATGCGCAACTCCTCGACCGCATCGCGGCCATCGTCGCTGCAGTCCGGCGCCAACGGCGGCAAACGCGCGGCCTTGCGGGTGTCGGCGGCGAGCCAGGGCGAGGCCAGCGCCGGCCAACGCGCGAGTTCGCGCGAACGGCGTTCGTGCGGCTGGCTGCATTCGCCCGACAGGCGCAGGCCGCTGCGCGCATCGGCCTCATAGCGTTCGAGCCCGGCGTTCCACAAACGCGCATCGCGTTCGGCGAAGGTCGGCGGCACCGAGCCGTCGAGCGTCCAGGCCTGCAGACGCCTGTGACAGAGTTCGGGCGCCTGCGGATCCGGTGCGATGCCCAGCGGCCAGCAGATCTCGATCTGCTCGACGTTCTTCGGCGGCGGCCGCAGTGCGGCGTCGCCGTTCTGGCGCGGCAGGCTGTCGATCACCTCGAACAACAAGGGCAAGGCGGTCACCGCGCCGTACTGGCCCGGCAGCGGCGTGCCGTCCGGCCGCCCGACCCAGACCCCGACCGTATAGCCGCGCGTGCTGCCGAGCGCCCAGGCATCGCGGAAGCCGTAACTGGTGCCGGTCTTCCACGCCACCCGCGGCCGGCCGCGGGTGTCGAAGGTTTCCTCGACGCTGCCGGGACGCGGGTTGGCTTCGAGAATCTCGCGCACGATCCAGGCCGCGCCCGGCGACAGCAGCCGCCGTTCCAGCCTCGGCGCATCGCGCTGATAGCGCACCCGCCCGGCGATGCCTTCGCGGTTGAACGCCGAATAGGCACCGACCAAGTCCTCCAGGCGCGCGCCGGTGCCGCCGAGGATCATCGCCAGGTTCGGGCTCGCGCCGCGCGGCCACTGCAGGTCGATGCCTGCGTGGGCCAAGCGAGCGGAGAAACGCGAGGGCCCGACCCGGTCGAGCAGATCGACCGCGGGAATGTTCAGCGACAGGCGCAAGGCCGTCGCCGCGCTGACCGGGCCGTTGAAGGCGGTGTCGAAATTGCCCGGGCGATAACCGCCGAAGGATTGCGGCGCATCGACGAACAGGCTTTCGGAATGGATCAGGCCATCGTCGAGCGCCAAGCCGTACAGGAACGGCTTCAGGGTCGAGCCCGGCGAACGCCAGGCCTTGACCATGTCGACGTGGCCGAGCCGCGCGGCATCGCCGAAGGTCACCGAACCGACATAGGCGCGCGCTTCCAGACTGGCGTTGTCGACCACCAGCAAGGCCGCCGAGGTGCGCTCGGGCAGGCTGGAGAAATACGCCGATACGCGATCTTCCAGAGTGCGTTGCAGCTCCAGGTCGATGGTCGACGCGACCCGCAAGGCCTTAGGGTTCTCCACGCGCAAGCGCTGCGCCAGCAACGGGGCGAAACGCGGCGGTTGCAGCGAGCGCGCGACGACCGGTTCGACCCGCGCGTCGGCGACTTCGTCCTGCGACCAGACCTTCAGCGCCGCCATTCGCTGCAACACTTTGTCGCGCGCCTTGCGCGCGCGCTCGGGCTCGCGGTCCGGCCGCAGTCGGCTCGGCGATTGCGGCAGTACCGTCAGCAGTGCGGCCTCGGCGTGCGACAGACGCGACGAGGGCTTGCCGAGATACGCCCAACTCGCCGCTTCGACGCCTTCGACGGTGCCGCCGAACGGCGCCCGGTTGAGGTACAGGCCGAGGATCTCGCGCTTGGACAAATGCACTTCGAGCTGCACGGCGCGCAGCATCTGCCGGCTCTTCGACCACAGGCTGCGCCGGTTCTGCCCGGGCGCGGCATCGAGGATGCGCGCGACCTGCATGGTCAAGGTCGAACCGCCCGAAACCACCCGCCCGCTGCGCAGCCATTGGCCGGCGGCGCGCAACATCGCGACCGGATTGATGCCCGGGTGCTTCCAGAACCAGCGGTCTTCGTAGTTCAACAGCGCCTGCAGATACAGCGGCGAGACCTCGCTGTCGCGCACCGGATAACGCCAGACGCCGTCGCGGTCGGCGAAGGCGCGCAGCGGCGTGCCGTCGGACGCGGTGACCACGGCGCCGGCGTCGCGCGGTTTCGGCAATGGCAGCGGAAACGCGAGATCGAGCAGCATCGCCATGATCGCGAACAGCATCAGCGCCAGCGACGATTTCAGGACGACACGCCGCCGACGCGGGTCGCGCCGGGGCGGAACGGAGGGTTCGGTGGACAGGGTGGACACGCTACGACCGGCAAAGACCATGGTCAGCTTACGTCAGCGCGGCGCGCCGTTGCCCGGGAGGCAGCGGCGCGCCGCGGCGGGCGCTCAGCCTGCGACGTTGAACGCGGCCAGGCGCAGGCGTCCATCGATGAGGTGCAGGATCAGGCTTTCGGCGCCTTCCTGGCGTTCGACGCTCTTGCCGCCCTCGCCGTCGGCCACTTCCACCTCTTCGGCCGCCGCTGCGATCACCGACACCTCGGCGTCGATGAGGTCGTGGTTGCCTTCCTCGCGGTCGGCGTCCGGGTCGGGGCGGATGCTGATCGAATACGCCTCCTCGGTCTTGCCCTGCTGCCGCTTGCGCATCCCCACCAGCGTACCGTCCGGTTCGCTCTGGAAGGTCTGACCGATCACCTGCTCGATCGTTTCGGCATAAGTGTCGGCGCGCGAATCCGGGAACAGGTCGGTGTAGTGCTTCTCGGCCATGGCGCGGTCGATCTTGCCGCCGGCGGCCTTGGCGACTTTTTCCAGCTCGGTCTCGTAGATCGGCAGGCCGACCGCCTCGAGCGGGAAGTTCATGCGCCCGAGTACGATGTTCTTGTCGCGCATGCGGAAGGCCCGGCCGAGCTCGGCGAGTTCGGCGAGGACGCGCTGCTGCCGGCTCTGGTGTTCGGCTTGGGCGACGGTCTGGCCGTTCCACGCGTAGACGTAATAGTCGGTGGTCTTGGGGCGCGCCGCCGAACAGATGTCGATCGCGCGCAGGTACAGGCGGCCGGACGAAATCTTGTCGAGCTCCGGGCAGAACTCCGGCATGCCGGCTTGCGGCAGCGCCTGGAAATCCTGGCCGCGGCTCATCAGCACCACCAGTTTCTTCGACGCGGCCATGGTCGCATCGGGCGTGCCCTGGCCGAACAGGACCACGACGTCGTCGTGGCTGTCGCGGTCGAGGTCGCCGATCAGGTGTTCGAAGCCCAGCCGCTCGAAGCCGGGCTCGAGCTTGCGCAGCGCCGCGAAGGCGCGCTCGGCGGTGGCCTTCTGGGTCTCGCTCGCGGACGCCGGCACGGCGCTCGCGCCAGACTCGGCGCCCGCATTCTTCGCCGCGCCGGTATCGGCCGGGGCGGCGTCGGTGCCCGACTGGCAGGCCGCCAGGCCAAGCATCAGGGACAGTACGGCGATCTTGCGCATGTTCGCTCCTTGCGTGGGTGTCGATCGCGGCCTCGGGCCGGACCGTGGGCAGTACGAATGTTACGGCGCCACCTGGCGTCGGTCGCGCGCGCGTCGGATTTCAGACGTCAGACTTCATCGGAGTTGTGGTCGAGCAGGTACAGCTCGCCTTCGATCAGGCGGAAATTGGCGTGGTAATGGCTGCCGTCGCGTTGCGGCCATTCCAGCATGACGTCGGCATCGACCACGTAGCTGGCGTCGTCGGTCTCGACCAGGCCCTGGTCCGGGCTCAGGTCGATCTGCAGCCGATACTCACCGCTACTGTTGGCGTCGCGGCCACGCACCGTGGCCCGCCATTCGTCGCTGCCGAGCGACTGCAACCCCGCCTTGCGCAAGCGCTCGACCGCCTTGGCGAAAGCATCGCGCCGCGGCGCATCGACGAACAAGGAGCGATCGACGCCCTGCTCGGCCGGTGTCGGCGCCGCGCCGGGGCGGCTCGACACGGGGTGCTCGCGCAGATGACGGACCAACACCTCGTCGCGTCGTTCGCGCAATGCGGTTTCGATTTCGGCCAGTTGCGACAGGATGCGCTGCTCCGGCGATTCCTCGCCGAGCGGGCGCAGCCCCTGCCCCGACCATTCGTAGCGATGGTGGGCGATGGTCTTCGGGAACGGCACCATGCAGGCTTCGAGCGCGTCGACCCGCAGCACGCCGTCGACGATGTCGCGCAAGGCTGCGCAATAGCCGAACAGATTCTCGCCGTCGTCGGCCAGCAGTTGCAGCCCGCCCTCGCGCGCCATCAGCATGCGCACGTGATTGGCGACATGGCGCATCGCGCCCTCTTCGCCGATGCCGTACTCGACCGCGATGTCGTCGCGGCCGTCGCGATCGAGGTCGCCGATCGCGTAGTCGGCGTAGTAGCGGTCGAACTCCGGCGTGTCCTTGCGCAGCAAGGCCTCGGCTGCGCGCTGCAAGGGATGCGCCGCCGGCGGCGCCGCTTCGCTCGCCGGCTGGGCCGGGCTGGCGACGGCTTCGGCCACGGCTTCGGCAACGCCGGCGTCGGCGGTCGTTTGCGGCGGGTCCGCCGCAGGCGCGGGCGCTGTCGGCGCCGCGCAGGCCGCCAGCAGCGAGGCCAACGCGGCGGAAAGCATCGCGCTTCCCGCCGCCTTGCGCCGGGTCAAGGCTGACGCACCGTCAGCGAGGCCGGCGAGGCCCGGCCGACACCGCGCAGATCGGGACGGTACATGTCCTCGACCAACGACGGCGGCACCGTATACGTGCCGGGCGTGACCGCACGCACCAGGTAGAACACCCGCGCGGTCTGGTTCTGCTCGAGCTTGAGCGCGGCGATGTAGCGGTCGTCGCGGAACTCCTCGTGGCGGACTTCGGCGGCGCTGCTGCGTTCGGAAATCTCGATCCCGTCGACCACCACGCCGGCCCACTGCTTGGCGTCGCCGAGGTTGAAGTTCTCGATTTCCAGGCCGGCCGGCAGCAAGTCGGTGAGCAACGCATCCGGCATCGCGCGACGGGCCTTGATGGTGACCTGCACGATCAGCGCCTCACCCTCGACCAGGCCGCCGCCCGACCATTCCTTGCCTTCGGTCGTGTAGTACTTGCGCCCGACTTCGATCATCGAGCTGTCCGCGGCCGGCGCGGTACGCGGCACGCCGGCGATTTCCATGCTCGCGTACAACGGCGGTTGGCCGCTCGGGCTGAAGCTGACCCCGCGGGCGAGCGCGGCGTAGTCGAACACGCGGCCGATCAGCTTGGCCGGGTCGGCGTCCGACGCCGTGTCGCCGACCGTCCAGCGGCCGGAGATCTGCTTGCTCTGGTCGGCCATCAACGCCTTGCCGAGCCGCGCCAGGGCGACCTGCTCCTGAGTGCTGAGCCACAGCCAGCCGCTGTTGCGGCGCGCATCGAGTTCGCGGCCCATGCCGACCACGCGTGCCTCGTACTCGGGCTTGGACAGCTTGTGCTCGTGCACCAGGGCGATCATCAAGGCGTCGTCGCGCAAGCGGCTGCCGTAGTCGCCGAGGTACTCGGGACGCTCGGCCGGATCGCGCGCGAAACCTTCCTTGATCGCCTTGGCGCCGCGGCCCTTGTCGCCCTGCAGCGACAAGGCCAGGCCGAGATGGACCAGCGGCAGGCCGGTCAGGCTCTGCTTGCGATCGTTGTCGTAGAGCGCGCGCAGGGTGCCCAGCGGCGCGCGGTTGACGCGGGCGAGCACGTAGCCGGCATGGGCCTGATAGGCGAACTTGAGGTGTTCGCGGCGGTCGTAACCGTAGAACGAGGCATTGCCCGAGAGCAGATCCTCGTTGAGCACCTTCAGCGCCTTCTGCAGCATCGCCTCGGGCACGGCGAAACCGCCGTCGCGCGCGTCGAGCAGGAACTCGACCACGTACGGGGTGATCGCCGGGTTGACGTAGTCGCCGTCGCCCCACATCGAGAAATGGCCCGAACCGATCTGCATCGCCGCCAGACGGCCGAACGCACCTTCCATGCGCGCGCGCCGCTGCTTGGCGTCGAGGCCCTTGGCGCCGAGCATCTTGGCGGTGGCGTCGTCGAGTTCGAGCGCGGCATAGCCCTTGCTGGTGGTCTGCTCGGCGCAGCCGTAGGGGTATTCCAGCGCGCCCTGCAAGGCGCTGGCGAACGGGATCGGCGGCAAGGCGCTGATCACCATGCGCGCGTTGACCGAATCGGCCATCAACCCGTCGGCGAAATCGGCGCCGAGCTGGACCGTGCCGAGCTCGTCGAGCACGCGCGTGCGCGAACGCAGCACCGACGGCCAGGCCGGACGCACCGGCACGTCGTAGCGGCGGTCGACCTTGTAGCCGTTGCCGTCCACTCGCACTCGTACTTGCGCGGTCGTATAACCCTCGCGCGCGACGATCGGGAAGGTCAAGGTCCGCTTGGCTTCGACGCCGAGCGAGAGCTTGTGCTGGCCGTCGGACAGGCCGAGCGGGCCGATGCCTTCCACGCGCACCTCGAACTCGCCCGGCTTGCCGGTGAAGTTCTGCACGTCCAGGGTCACGTTGCTCTTGTCGCCGGGCGCGAGCACGCGAGGCGTGCTGGCTTCGGCGAGCACCGGCGCGCGCACCACGGTTTCGGCGTCGCGATTGCCGTAGCTGCCGCCGGCATAGACCAGGGCCGATACGCGCAGGGTGCCGTTGAAGTCCGGCACCGCCAGCTTGATGCGGGCGATGCCCTGGGCGTCGAGCTTGACCGGACCGGCGAACAGATCGACGGTCTGCACGCGCGCGGTCGGGCGCCGCGCCTGCGGCAACGCCTGCAAGGCCATGTCGCCGCCGAAGCGGATCTTGGCGGTCTCGCCTTCGTAGCTTTCGATGACCCGTCCGTAGACGTCGTAGCCGTCGACGCCGAGGCGGCGCTGGGCGAAGAAATGCGCGGCCGCATCCGGCACCGGGAAGCGGGTGATGTTGATGATGCCCAGGTCGACCGCGGACACGGTCACGTAGGCCTCTTTGCCGGCCAACTGCGGCGCGCTGACTACGACCGGCAGGTCCTGCTCGGGACGCATCAGCTTGGGCACGTGGAGGCCGACCGCGACCTTGCGCTCGCGCCGGTCCATCTTGACGTGGGCCACGCCGACCGCACGCGCGGGGGTGATCTTGCTCGGAGCGCTGCCGCCGCGGAACACCAACGCGGTCACGTAGACGTCGTGGCGCTCCCAGTCGGCGGTGACCGGGATCTTGAACTTGCTGCCGGCCTTGGCATCGATCGACTGCACGTACAGCATGCGATCGCTCTCGACCATCAACAGGCCCGGCCCCGCGTGCGGCGGAGTCAAGGTAACTTCGAGGGTGTCGCCGGCCTTGTAGGCGGTCTTGTCGAGCGCGAGCTTGACCTTGTCGGGACGCGCGTCGAGGCCGCGGTTCTGATCGTCCCAGCTCCAGCCGGCGCGGAACGGATAGCGCGTGGTCAGCTTGGTCGCCGGGTCGTAGACGTCGACCCGGTACTCGCCCCACTTGACCGGGAAGTTCAGCTTGACCGGCGCGGCGCCGACGTCGACGTTGCGCACTTCGATGTCTTCGTAGCGGCGGGTGAAGTCGTAGTCCCAACCGCCTTCGTCGCCGTAGTTCCAGTGATAGTCGCGGTGCTCGCGGACCAGGGTCACGCGCAGGCCGTTGGCCGGGCGCGGCTTGCCGTCGCTGCCGACGCGGGCGATCTCGAAGCCGGCGTTGCTGTCGGCATCGGTGCCGTCCTTGTCCTCGAACAAGGGACGCACGCCGACCAGCGCATCGGCCGGCCACAGCACGCGCTTGAGGCTGCGGTTGACGCTGCGGCCACCGGTCTCGTAAACGCTGCCGGTGACGATCGCGGCGATGGTGCTGACCGGCTTGGCCTCGTCGGGCAAGGCGATGTCCTGCTGCAGCTTGCCGTCGGCGCCCAGGCTGGTGTCGACGACGTCCTTGGCTTCCTTGGGCAGGGTGATGGTCGGGTCGCCGAAGAAATAGCCCGGCAACTGCTCCAGCGGATGCTGTTCGATCATCACCGCGAGCTTGGCGGTGAAACGATTGCCCGCGGCGGGCGCGCCGTACAGATAGGCGGCATCGACGCCGAGCTTGAACGGCTGGCCGGGCTTGAGCACGGCCGGCGCATCGAGTTCGAGTTTCAGGCGTTCGGGCAGGAATTCCTCGATGCGCAGGGTCATGCCCTGCACCGCTTCCTTGCTGCTCGGGTCGGTACGGAATTCGACCCGCCAACGGCCGGTGGCGGCATCGGCGGGGATCAGCTGCGCATGCCGCACATAGCCCTGCGCGTCGGGCTGCAGGCGGGTTTCCAGGAAGGTCTTGCCGTCCGGCTGCACGTAACGCAGGAACAAGGGTTGCAAGGCCTTGCCCTTGCTGTCGACCGGCTTGCCGTCCTGGTCGCGCAGCAGCGCCGACAGGCGCACGGTTTCGCCGGGGCGGTACAGGTCGCGGCCCGACCAGGCGAACACGTCGAACCAGGCCTGCTCGCGGCCGGCCACGGCGAACTCGGACAGGTCTAGTGCCGGCTGGTTGAACGGCAGCATCGACACGTCGCTGCCGCGCTGGGCGATCAGCACATGACCGGCATCGAGCTTGTAACCGAGCATGGCGTTGCCGTTGCCGTCGGTCTCGCCTTTCAGCATCGGCTCGCCTTCGGCGTTGAGCACTTTCAGTTCGACCCCGCTGACCGCTTCGCCGCCCTGCAGCGAGGCCACGTGCACGAACAGCTTGTCCTTGTAGGCGCGCGCATGCAGGCCGAGGTCGCTGACGGTGAAGAACGCGGTCTCGAACTCGTCCTTGAACTGGCCGGCGCGCTTCATCACCGCGAAGTACAGGCCCGGCTCCTGCAGTTCCTTGATGTCCTGCAGGGGCAGATAGGTCAGTACGCGCTCGTTGGGCTTGCCGCCGAGTACGAAGCGATTGACGTAGACCGGCTCGGCCAGCTTGGAGAGCGGCTTCTTGTCGTCCCAGTCGCGTTCCAGATCCCAGCTGCCGCGACGGCCGCCGCGCTGGTATTCGGAGAAGAACTTAGGCAGCTCCTTCTCCTTCACCCGCAGGAACTCGACGTCGACCTCGGGCACGTTGATCGATACCACCGGCAGGCCGCGGCTGTCGCGCGCCGGCAGCACGCTGCCTTGCGAGGCGAAACCGACCACCGGATCGAGCGGACCGGTGTGGACCGGCTTGCTGATCTGCTGGCCGATGCGGTCGCCGGCCGCGGCGGTCAACCCGGCCTTGATGGTGACCACGTAGTCCTTACCGGCTTCGACGTGCGGGAAGCGCAGGATCTTGCCATCCTCGTCGAGCACCCAGCTGCCCTGCACCGCCGCGCCGTTCTTGTCGGCCACCGCCAGCAGCTCGTCGAAGCTTTGGGTGCCTACCAGGGGCTGGCTGAATTCGAGGGCGATGGCGAGCTCGTCGCTACCCTTCTGATCGGGATAGGCCGCCACCAGGGCGAAGCCCTTGATCGCATCGCGCTTGGCCTGGATCGCTTCGCCGCTGATCTCCGGCAATTGTCCGCTGGTATCGCGCTTGCAGCCGGCGACCAACACCGTGGCCGCGATCAGCAAGGCCGCCGCGGCGCGGGCCAAGCCGCCGAAGCGGCGCCGGTCGCGTCGTGGCGCGATGTTCGAGAGAGGGGTCGTACTCGTGGGTCCGTCCAAGGGTGTGGCGCGCATCATGCGTATCTCTCGGGAAACTGCGACGGAGTATAGAGCCAGCGCACGCAAGCGGTAATCGTTGTGCTCTATGTCATGGATGCAGGACGTGGGCACGCTGCGGCTGTGAACCCAACGGCTTGTCACTGCGCAGCGATCGCTGTTCGGGCGTCGGCCGGACGCCGCTGGCGGACAGATTCGTCGCCCGGCTTGCGCATCGATCTGTGGCGAGACTCCGGTTTCCGCCATATACCCCCGGCCATGACGAAAGGTTATGGCCCGGATTATCTTCCGATAATCCAGGACGCATCACATAATCCAGGCCGCAAACATCACGTTCCAGGATTGACTGCACGATCCTAATACGGGCCGTCACCATTCGTGACTGCCGCTCCGCCTTGACAGCCCATGCGGCGCTCTCCCAGAACCCCATCGCGGTCACATAATAAAAACGAAACCCCAAGATTCGCACCCGCATTCTATGCTGCAGTGCAACATTTATTTTCCTCGAATGGCTACCGAATAATATTCGTCAGCATTTACTGGAAAATAGCGAAACCCGCTCCAGGCAAGGCTTTCGCGCAATCTCCCAACGCTGCAGGTAAATCGCTACGCGGCAACGACGACATTCGCGGCGCCACGATTTGACCGAGCGCCCGGCCGCTCCCTAGCGTCGATTCCGCCGCACGACTGATTCGCGCGGCGAGCGCAGCCGCCGCCATCGTCGATAGAAAAACCCCCATCCAAAGGGGTATTCGACGGCGATCGGAGGCGAAGGCGAAAACCTTGCAGGCGGCCGCTGGCGCGGCCATCACTTAATCACTCAATCTCGGGGCTTATCCAATGAACCGTAATGTATCGGTATTGTCCTTCGCCGTTTCGCTCGTCCTTGCCACCGGCGCCGCCGCTGCCGCCCAGCGCGTGGATCTGCACAGCGTGGACGTCGCCAAGCTCAACCAACAATACCGGCTCGCGACAGCCAAGTCCGGGGCCGCCGCCAAGGCCAACGTGCGCCACGCCGAGGTGATCGCGCTCGACGCCGACTCCACCCTGAGCCCGCTCAAGAGCAGCCAGGATGGCGACGGCTCGATCAATCACCGCTACCAACAGAACTTCCGCGGCGTTCCGGTGTTCGGCGAGCACGTGGTCGTGCGCGAAGACGCCAAGGGCAACGTGCGGGCGCTGTTCGGCCGCTCGGTCGCCGGCCTGGCCGCCGACCTGCCCGCCCTCGACGCCAAGCTCGGCGCCACCCAGGCCATCGGCCTGGCCAAGGGCACCACCCTCGGCAAGCGCGCGGCGACCCAACGCGTCAGCAACGAGAACAGCCGCAAGGTCATCTATCTCGACGAGGCCGACCGCGCTCACCTGGCCTACGTGGTCGATTACTTCGCCGACGCGCCCAGCGGCGGCGAACCCAGCCGTCCGTTCGTGATCGTCGACGCCCGCAGCGGCAAGGTGCTCAAGCAGTGGGAAGGCCTGAACCACGCCGAGATCGGCACCGGCCCCGGCGGCAACCAGAAGATCGGCCAGTACGAGTACGGCAGCAGCGGCCGCGGCTTCATCGACGTGACCCGCAGCGGCAGCCGCTATACCTTCAGCACGCCGAACGTGAAGACGGTGAACCTCAACCACGGCATCAGCGGCTCCACCGCTTACTCGTATATCGGCCCGCGCAACACGGTCAAGACCATCAACGGCGCCTACTCGCCGCTCAACGACGCCCATTACTTCGGCAAGGTCGTGTTCGACACCTACCAGGCCTACGTCGGCGTGGCGCCGCTGACCTTCCAGCTGAGCCTGCGCGTGCATTACAGCAACAACTACGAGAATGCGTTCTGGGACGGCCGCACGTTGACCTTCGGCGACGGCCGCACCACCTTCCATCCGCTGGTCTCGCTCGACGTGGTCGCGCACGAGGCCTCGCATGGTTTTACCGAGCAGCAGTCGGGCCTGATCTACTCCGGCCAGTCCGGCGGCATCAACGAGTCCTTCTCCGATATCGCCGGCGAGGCGGCCGAGTTCTATCTGCGAGGCCGCAACGACTTCCTGGTCGGCGCCGACATCTTCAAGGCCAGCGGCCGCGCGCTGCGCTACTTCGCCAATCCGCCGCAGGACGGCCGCTCCATCGGCCATGCCCGCGATTACACCAGCGGGCTGGACGTGCATTACTCCTCCGGCGTGTTCAACAAGGCCTTCTATCTGCTGGCCAACAAGCCGAATTGGGGCACGGTCAAAGCATTCAAGGCCTTCGCCAAGGCCAACAAGGACTACTGGACGCCGAGCACCAACTTCAACCAGGGCGGCGTCGGCGTCCGGCAGGCCGCGACCGACCTGGGCTTCAACGCCGCCGACGTGGTCGACGCATTCGCCCAGGTGGGCGTGACCGCGCAATAAATCGTTGCCGCCGACCCCACGTCGCAACACGGGCCAGACGATCAGCACCGCCGCAGGCAAGGCCGGGTTTCACCGACGCCCCGCCGCGGCGAGCCCTCAACCGGCACCTTGGAAATTGGAAACAAGACGAAGCATCGAAAGCCCCGGCCATGGCCGGGGTTTTCTTTGCCGTTAAGGCCTTCAGACGCGGTATCGGCCCGGCCCCAGCCCGTACCGGACGCCCGTCCGCGCCATGCACCGCGCCCGTTCCCTTCTATCCACCGCCGCATGCCGGCGCCGATTTGAGGCACCGTTCCGGTTTCCGGAAAACCGCATCGCCTTATGAGCAAACATAATGATCGAATACTGCAATGGAGCTAGCAGAACCACGCGTGCAAGCATCACAGCGGGTAATGGACATAATCGATCCGGCAACGAATTGCGCATTTCGGCGCCAACGCAGGTAGTTATCGCGGTGCGCATTGCGCCACGATTCGCCGCCCGCGGACGACCGCGGTCACATTAATCCAACGCAAATAGGCCTTATCCGCCCTACCCGATCCGCAATACCCTGCTGCAATGCAGCAACATAAGTGAAACATTATTACGGACGTTTTCGTGAGCGCGTTCGCGGCGCGAATCGCCGTAAGTGAGGCGGCAGAACACTTTCAGAAGAAATCATTTTGCCGATGCTCATGCACAAGTCGCATTCGGTGTGTGACTTCGGTAGCCCGGTTTGACGGATTTTTTGACCCGCCCATAGCGTCCCTCCGCCGCGCCGCACGTCGACGCGGTATCCGCACGGAGCTTGCCCACCCACTCGCCGCAACCACATCGCATCGGTGGCTGGGGTGTCGGGCTACGGGGGAACGGATGCACGAGCAATGAGCCGGCCGCGCCCGCGGCCATCATCCACACTCGTTTCGGGGGTAATACCAGTGAATCGCAACGTATCACCGACCCTGCATGCCCTGTCCATCGCCATGTCGTTCGCGCTCATCTCGGGCGCAGCAGGCGCCGCTCAGCGCGTCGACCTGCACCAGAAGGACGTCGCTCAGCTCAACAAGCAGTACCAGGCCGCCATCGCCAAGTCCGGCGCCGCCGCCAAGGCCAACGTCCGCCATGCCGAACTGATCGCGCTGGACTCCAACTCCAGCCTGACCGTGCTCAAGAGCAGCCAGGACGACAACGGCACCCGCAACTATCGCTACCAGCAGAGCTTCCGCGGCGTGCCGATCTTCGGCGAGCACGTCGTCGTCAGCGAAGATGCCAGCGGCAACGTGCGCAGCCTGTTCGGCCGTTCGGTCGAAGGCCTCGCCGCCGAACTGCCGGCCACCTCGCCCAAGCTGAGCCAGGCGCAGGCCCTGAGCGTGGCCAAGAGCGCCGCCCTCGGCAAGCGCGTCGGCGCGCTGCAGACGCGCAATGAAAGCAGCCGTCAGATGATCTACATCGACGACAACGGCCGCGCCCACATGGCTTATGTCGTCAACTACTTCGCCGATGCCGCCCAGGGCGGCGAGCCGACGCGTCCGTTCGTGATCGTCGACGCCAACAGCGGCAAGGTCCTGAAGCAGTGGGAAGGCCTGAACCACGCGCTGGTCGCCACCGGCCCCGGCGGCAACCAGAAGACGGGCCAGTACGAGTACGGCACCAACTTCGGCTTCAACGACGTCACGCAGAGCGGCAGCACCTGCACGATGAACAACGCCAACGTGAAGACCGTGAACCTCAATCACGGCACCAGCGGCAGCACGGCGTATTCGTTCACCTGCCCGCGCAACACGGTGAAGGCGATCAACGGCGCGTTCTCGCCGCTGAACGACGCTCACTACTTCGGCAAGGTCGTGTTCGACATGTACAACAGCTATGTCGGCCTGCCGCCGCTGACGTTCCAGCTGAGCATGCGCGTGCACTACAGCAACAGCTACGAGAACGCGTTCTGGGACGGCTCGGCCATGACCTTCGGCGACGGCCGCACCACGTTCTACCCGCTGGTGAGCCTGGACGTGTCGGCGCACGAAGTCTCGCACGGCTTCACCGAACAGCAGTCGGGCCTGATCTACTCGGGCCAGTCCGGCGGCATCAACGAAGCCTATTCCGACATCGCCGGCGAAGCCGCCGAGTTCTTCATGAACGGCACCAACGACTTCCTCGTCGGTGCGCAGATCTTCAAGGGCACCGGCGCGCTGCGTTACATGGCCAACCCGCCGCAGGACGGCCGTTCGATCGGTCACGCCAGCAACTACACCTCGGGCATGGACGTGCACTACTCGTCCGGCGTGTTCAACAAGGCGTTCTACCTGCTCGCCACCAAGGCCGGCTGGGATACGCCGAAGGCGTTCAAGGCCTTCGCCAAGGCGAACAAGGACTACTGGACCCCGAGCACCGACTTCATCAACGGCGCCTGCGGCGTCGAGAAGGCCGCCACGGATCTGGGCTATACCGTCGCCGACGTCTCGGCCGCGTTCCTGACCGTCGGCGTCGACTGCCCCGGCGGCCCGGGCCCGGGTCCGGGCACGACGTACACCAACGGCACCGACTACGCGATCAACGACAACTCCACCGTCGACAGCCCGATCACCGTGTCCGGCCGTACCGGCAATGCCCCGACCAACGCTTCGGTGTCGGTCAACATCATCCACACCTACCGCGGCGACCTGAAGGTCGACCTGGTGGCTCCGGATGGCTCGCTGTACAACATCAGCAACCGCGCCGGCGGCAGCGCCGACAACCTCAGCGGCACCTTCACCTTCAACCTGTCCAGCGAACCGCTCAACGGTACCTGGAAGCTGCGCGTGAACGACAACGCCAATGCGGACGTCGGCCGTATCGACACCTGGAGCATCACGTTCTGATCCGGATCGCTCCGGTAACGAACACGTCCGGTTGAGGACAAGGAAAACCCCGGCTACGGCCGGGGTTTTCTGTTCCGCGCGAGATCCCGTCTGCGATCGCGGGCGGTCGTACGGCAGGTTCCGGCTTGGAGCTCAGTAAGACACCACGTACTTGAAACCGCCGAAGATCATCCGCTTGCCGTCGAACGGCAAGGCCTTCGGGTCCATCATGTCGGCCAGGCGCGGGTCGGCCATGACCTTCTTGTTGATGCGATCGCGCTGCGCGCGCGACTTGTACACGATCCACGAAAACACGACGACCTCGTCCGGCTTGAGCTTCACCGCCTGCGGGAACGAGGTGGATTTGCCGGGCTTGACGTCGTCGGCGACCGATTCGACGTACTGCAGCGCGCCGAATTCCATCCATATCTTGCCGGCCTTGCGTGCGAGCCGGCGATAAGCGGCGAGATTCTTCTTCGGTACCGCCAATACGAAACCATCGACGTAACTCATACCTCCTCCTAGCGGGGACAGTCCCCGGTTTCAAGGGCGAAACAGGTCCGATTACGAACCGGTTCCACTCGGAAGCTGCGTCCGGACTAGCGCGCCTGCCTGCCATCGCGTATCGGTATGGCGGACCGGCAGCGACGCTGCGCAGGAAGCAGCGATAGCCGCGCCTGCAATGACGGGCCCGCGCAGGAGTAACCCAGCCACTGGAAACGCAGCGTGATCATTGCGTGGAATCGGGCGCTGGACCAGTGCACCGGCTGGGCAACGACGGCGCGGCCTGGCGTGGCCCCTGACGCGGACCGCTCGGCGATCGTCGGGCGGTGCGTCAAAACAGACGCGCCGCCTCGAAGGCGGCGCGTTGCGTCATAGATTTGCCGAGGCCCGCTCGGCGGCTCGCTGCTTATTCGGCGGCGACTGCCTCGACCTGGATGCGCAGATCCACGTTCATGCTGAAACCGTACTCCTTGCCGGCCGCCATGCCGAACTGGTCGCGCTGGAAGCTCGCGCTGGCGTCGGCGCCGCACAGCTCGCGCTTGAGCATCGGATGCGGGATGCATTTGAACTTGGCGATCTTCAGGCTCAGCGGCTTGGTCACGCCGTGCAGGGTCAGCTCGCCGTCGACCCGGGTCGGCGCGCCGGCGACGAAATCGGCGAACTTGCCTTTGTAGGTCGCGGTCGGAAACTTGGCGGTGTCGAACAGCTCGGGCTTGTTGGCATGCTCGTTCATCGCATCCAGGCCGAAGTCGATGCTCTTCGTATCGATCGTGACCTCGACCGTACCGCTGCCGGCCTTCTTGTCGAGCACGACCGTGCCCTCGGACTTGTTGAATTTGCCGCGCCACACCGACACGCCCATGTGATCGGCTTCGAAACTCGGATAGGTATGCGAAGGATCGATCTTGTAGGCGACCGGCGCCGCCTGAGCGCCGCCTGCGAGGGACGAACCGGCCAACAGCGCCAACGTAGCCAGAGCCGAACGGGTGACTGAGTTCATCGCGGAAATCCGAGCTGGAGGTGCCGGCAAACTAGCACCGTCGCTTCGCGGGCCGCAACCGCGAGCGCCCGAACTGAGCGCTTACGCTCAAACTCGTCATTCCGGCGTCATCTGTGCGTCAGCTCGCGCCTGTTCATTCCGATGCCGGCGCAAAAAAAACGCCGCCCGAAGGCGGCGTTTTCCTGGATCGTTACACCGGCCGTATCAGGCTTCCGGCGACGAAGGCTCCTGCGCATCCGCGGCCGGAGCGGCCTCGACCGCGCCGCCCGGCACCGCCGGCAGGTCGGTCTCGCCGCCTTCTTCGGCATCGTCCAGCGATGCGTCGAGGCGTTCGATGGTCTGCAGGTTTTCGTTCTCGGCCAAACGCATCAGGGTCACGCCCTGGGTGTTGCGGCCGACCTGCGAAATGCCGTCGGCGCGCGTGCGCACCAGGGTGCCGCCGTCGGAGATCATCAGCACTTCGTGGTGGTCGCTGAGCTGGATCGCACCGACCAGGGCGCCGTTGCGGTCGGTGGTCTTCAGCGCGATCACGCCCTGGGTGCCGCGGCCCTTGCAGGGGTATTCCTCGACCGCGGTGCGCTTGCCGAAACCGCGCTGGCTGGCGGTCAGGATGTCGCCGTCGCCGTCGATCACCACCATGCTGACGACGAAGGCGTTGCTCGCGCCCTCGTCGCCTTCGGCCAGACGGATGCCGCGCACGCCGGTCGCGGTGCGGCCCATCGCGCGCACCGAGCTCTCGGAGAAGCGCACGGCCTTGCCGTTGCTCGCGAACAGCATCACGTCGCGCTGACCGTCGGTCAGAGCCACATCGACCAAGGCGTCGCCGTCGTCGAGGTTGATCGCGATCTTGCCGCGCGCCAGACGGAAGGCGAACTCGCTCAGCGGGGTCTTCTTGACCGTGCCGTTACGGGTGGCGAAGAACACGAAGTGATCGTCGTCGTAGGCGCGCACCGGCAACACCGCCTGCACCTGCTCGCCGGCTTCCAGCGCCAGCCAGTTGATGATCGGACGGCCGCGCGCGTTCGGGCCGGCATCCGGCAGTTGGTGCACGGACAGCCAGAACACCCGGCCGGCGCTGGTGAAGGTCAGCAAGGTGTCGTGGGTGTTGACCAACCACAGCTTGTCGATGAAATCCTCGTCCTTGGTCGAGGCCGCATTGCGGCCCTTGCCGCCGCGCTTCTGCGCGCGATAGGCGCTGACCGGCTGGCGCTTGGCGTAGCCCGAATGCGACAGGGTCACGACCACGTCTTCCGGCGCGATCAGGTCGAGGATGTCGAGATCCTCTTCGCTGGCGCGGATTTCGCTGCGGCGCGCATCGCCGAATTCTTCCTTGAGGTTGCGCAGTTCGGTGCGGATCACTTCCAGCAACACGTCGGGATTCTCGAGGATCTCGATCAGGCCGCGGATCGCTTCCAACAGCAGCTTGTATTCCTCGGTGAGCTTTTCCTGCTCCAGGCCGGTCAGGCGGTGCAAGCGCATTTCCAGGATCTGGGTGGCCTGGACCTCGGTCAGCTGATAGCGGCCGTCGGCCAGGCCGACGCCGGCCGGCAGGTCTTCCGGACGCGAGGCCTCGGCGCCGGCGGCGCCGAGCAGCGCACCGACCAGACCCGGTTCCCAGGTCTTCTCGAGCATGCGCTCGCGCGCTTCGTTCGGGTTCGCCGAGGTCTTGATCAGTTCGATCATCTCGTCGATGTTGGCGAGCGCGACCGTCAGGCCTTCGAGGATGTGCGCGCGCTGGCGCGCCTTGCGCAGCTCGAAGATGGTGCGGCGGGTCACCACTTCGCGGCGGTGACGGATGAAGGCTTCGAGGATCTGCTTGAGGTTGAGCAACTGCGGGCGGCCGTCGACCAAGGCCACCATGTTGATGCCGAACACCGACTCCATCTGCGTCTGCTGATAGAGGTTGTTGAGCACCACTTCGGCCGATTCGCCGCGCTTGACCTCGATGAAGATGCGCATGCCGTCCTTGTCGGACTCGTCGCGCAGCTCGCTGATGCCCTCGAGCCTTTTTTCCTTGACCAGCTCGGCGATCTTTTCGATCAAACGGGCCTTGTTGACCTGGTACGGGATCTCGGTGACCGCGATCGCCTCGCGGCCGGTGCTCTCGTTGACCTCGATCTCGGCGCGCGCGCGCATGCGCACGCGGCCGCGACCGGTGCGGTAGGCGTTGATGATGCCGGCGGTGCCGTTGATGATGCCGGCGGTCGGGAAATCGGGGCCGGGGATGTATTCCATCAGCGCATCGACGTCCAGCTCGGGATCGTTGATCAGGGCGATGGTCGCCTCGATCACTTCCGACAGGTTGTGCGGCGGAATGTTGGTCGCCATGCCCACGGCGATACCGGCCGAGCCGTTGACGAGCAGGTTCGGCACCCGGGTCGGCATGACCGTGGGTTCGAGCTCTTTCTCGTCGTAGTTGGGCTGGAAGTCGACGGTTTCCTTGTCGATGTCGGCCATCAGCTCGTGGGTGAGCTTGGCCATGCGCGATTCGGTGTAACGCATCGCCGCGGCGGAGTCGCCGTCGACCGAACCGAAGTTGCCCTGGCCGTCGACCAGCAGATAACGCAGCGAGAACGGCTGCGCCATGCGCACCAGCGTGTCGTAGACCGACTGATCGCCGTGCGGGTGGTACTTACCGATCACGTCACCGACGATACGCGCCGACTTGAAGTGCGGCTTGTTGCTGTGAGCGCCCAGCTCGCTCATGGCGTAGAGGACGCGGCGGTGCACAGGCTTGAGGCCGTCTCGAACGTCAGGAAGCGCGCGCCCGACGATCACGCTCATGGCGTAATCGAGATAGCTGCGGCGCATCTCGTCTTCGAGATTGACCTGGATGATTTCCTTGGCGAGTTCGGCCATCAGGGTTCCGTTGCGTGCGGTGATTCGGACGCCCCGGACGAACGGCACCGGCATTCCAGTCGGAATGCCGCCAACAGGGTCCCAGCGGGCCTGTCCTGCAGCTCGCTCGGGGCGGCGTAAAAGTGACTGGAAATCATACCACGAAACGCGGTTTCACAGGGGCCTGATTCCCACGCAGAAACAATCACTTGGATGTGATTTTCAGCTGCGCTGCAGCATCCGTCGCGGGGGGATCGCCGCAGGCTCGGCCAAGGCGGTTTGCCGGCGGCCGCAAAGCCGCTCGCGCAGGCCGCGAAACCGGTCTGCCAGGCAGCCCGCGAACGCCGTCCGCAGGCCCGAAAAGACGGCCGGCCCGGAAGACGGTCGGCCCGGCGGACGAAGCCAGCGGGGAGTCGAGCAAGCCCTGGCCGGGCCGCTTCGGCCAGCGCCCTGGACGCCGCCAGCGAGCGCTGTGCACCGTCACCGCGCCGGTGCCCTGCCCGGCTTGCGGACGGCCCGCAGAAGCCTCGGCCGGCCGCCGAGGCGCCGGCTCAGCCGCCGAACGCCGCCCGCATCGCCGCCTCGTCGGGGCGCTCGATCACGCCGCGCTCGGTGACGATGGCGTCGATCAGCTCGTGCGGGGTCACGTCGAACACCGGGTTCCAGGCACCCACCCGCTCGGCCGCGGTGCGCGTGCCGCCGACCGCGAACAACTCGCCCGGGTCGCGTTCTTCGATCTCGATCGCGTCGCCCGACAAGGTGTCCATGTCGACCGTCGACGACGGCGCGGCGACCATGAAGCGCACGCCGTGATGGCGCGCGGCGATGGCCAACTGGTAGGTGCCGATCTTGTTGGCGGTGTCGCCGTTGGCGCAGATGCGGTCGGCACCGACGATGACCCAGCGCACCTTGCCGGTCTTCATCAGGTGCGAAGCCGCCGAGTCGGCGATCAGGGTCGGCGCGATGCCGTCCTGTTCCAGCTCCCACACCGTCAGGCGCGCGCCCTGCAGCCAGGGCCGGGTCTCGCCGGCGAACACCGCATCGATGCGGCCCTGGGCCACGCCGGCGCGGATCACGCCGAGCGCGGTACCGAAGCCGGCGGTCGCGAGCGAGCCGGTGTTGCAATGGGTCAGTACGCCGCTGCCGGGCTCGATCAGCGCCGCGCCGAGCGCACCCATGCGCCGGTTCGCGGCCAGATCTTCATCGGCGATCGCCTGCGCCTCGCGGGCGAGGACCTCGCGCCAATCGCCGCCGGCGCCGGCCAACACCCGGCGCATCCGCGCCAGGGCCCAGGCCAGGTTGACCGCGGTCGGGCGCGCCGCATTGAGGCGCTGCAGGGCCGGCTCGATCGCCGCCAGGGCTTCGACGCCGTTGCCGGCTTCGACCTCGCGCGCGGCCAGGACCACGCCCCAGGCGGCGGCGATGCCGATCGCCGGGGCGCCGCGCACGGTCAGCGCATGGATCGCCGCGGCGACCGCATCGCTGTCGTCGCAGCGCACGTACTCCACGGCGAAAGGCAGCTTGCGCTGGTCGAGCAGTTCGAGGGCGTCTCCGGTCCAGCGGATCGGGCGGATGCGGTCGTAGCGGTCGAAATCGATGGCGTCGTTCATGCGCGCAGTTTAACGGATGCGCGTGTCGGCCCCGAAACACCGGCCCCCGAAGCACCGGCCGCGAAAACATTCGCCCCGGAACAGCGGCCGAAACGACGACGCCCCCGGCCTTGCGACCGGGGGCGTCTGTGCATGCGCAGGATGCGGGTATTGCGATCAGTTGACCCGGAACACGCCGCGGCAGCCGCCGGCGACCCACACGCCGTTGCGGTCCCAGCCCCAGGTCTGGCCTTCGATGCAAGGCGAACCGGAGTTCTGCTTGATCAGGCGCGCATCGCGGCGAATCGACATGTTGCAGCGGTTCTGGCGATTGTTGCGCGACTCGCAGCTGACTTCCTGGCCGCCGCCCCAACCGCCACCGCCGCCTCCGTTCCAGCCGCCACCACCGCCGCCACCGCCGCGCGAAGCGACGAATTCGGCGCGGCAACCGTCGCTTACCCAGACCTCACCGGGGCGCGAACCCCAACTGCGGCCCTCGATGCACGGCGAGCTCGAAATCTGCCGTTGCAGACGTGCGCGATTGCCGTCGATGCGGCAGGTGCGCGGGCGGTTGTCGTTGGAATCGCAGCGCACGACTTCGCCGCTGCCGCCACCGCCGTTCCAGCCACCACCGCCGCCGTTCCAACCGCCGCCGCCACGGCCGAGGGTGAACTCGGCGCGGCAACCTTCGCGGACCCAGATGCCCGAGCGGTCGTAACCCCAGCTGCGTCCCTGGCTGCACGAAGACTTGGACAACTGCCGGCTGAGCTGCACGCCGCCGCGCGTATCGGCGTCGCAACGACGCTCGCGGTTGTCGGTGGATTCGCAACGGATCACGTTGTTGTAACCGTAATCGTCGTATTGCGGCGCGGCTTGTGCGGCGCCGGCGGCCATGCCGAGGCCGACCATCAAGCTCAAACCGGAAAGAATGCGTGCGGACATGTTCATGCTCCTTGTCAATGTGCCAAGGACTCTATCTGAACCCGCTTAACGCCAGCTCAAGATTTTCGCCCTTCGTGGCGGAGAGCCAAAAACGTTCATGACTCGCTTAGTTTGCGCCGTTGTTGCAGTGCAGCGTCGCACCTCGATCGGCAAACTGCCGGCCGTGGCACGCCGTCGGATCATCCGCCGTTGCGGCGATAGTCGAGCTCGAAGTCGGCACGGCAGCCGTCCTCGACCCAGACCCCGTGCGCGTCGTAGCCCCAACTGCGACCTTCGATGCACTCGGTCTTCGACAACTGCTTGACCATGCGCACGCCCAGGCCGGTTTCGCCATCGCAACGGCGTGCGCGCCGGTCCTGCGATTCGCAACGCAGCAAGGGCTTGCGCGCCTGTCCGGTCGGTTCCTCGACACCGAGCAGACGGAATTCGGCGCGGCAACCGCCCGAAACCCAGATGCCCTGCTTGTCGGCGCCCCAACTTTGATTGCGCAGGCAAGGTTGTTTGGAAAGTTGCTGGGCCAGTACCACGCCCTCGCCGATCTTGGCCGGGCAATGGTTCCAGCGGCCGCCGCGCGACTCACACTTGATCACGCGTGCACCAGTCGTGCTGTCGCGGCCGCTGCCGCCCTTGCCGAGCACGAAATCCGCCGCACAGCCCTGCGACACCCACACACCGCCGCGATCGGCGCCCCAGCTCGTTCCCTCGACGCAAGGCTTTCCCGAAGTGCGATGGACCAGGCGCACGCCTTCGCGGGTATCGGCCGGACAGCGCACGACTTCCTCGCCGCTGGAAGCGCAGCGCAACAGGCGCCCACCGTACAGACGCTCGCCCACCGGCTCTGCGCGAGCCTGCGTGCACGCCAAACCGGCGAACGCCAGCCATTGGATCGCGATCATCACACCACGCATGCACGTCCCCCCGCACCCGACCCGATCACTCTAACCGCGATCGATGAAACTGCAATCAAAACGAGGCAGTTACCGTTCGCCGCCGCATGCGGGGTTCATCGCGGTCACGCGCGCGTGAAATCGAAGCTCAGCACATCGGCGATGCGGTCGGTGCCGAGCATCGCCATGAGTAAGCGGTCGACGCCGAGGGCGACGCCGGCGCAGGCCGGGAAACCGCTGCCGAGCGCGGCCAGCAAGGCCTCGTCGCGCGGCGGCGCCGGCACGCCGCGCTCGGCGCGGAGCGCGCGGTCGCGGTCGAAACGAGCGCCCTGCTCGGCCGCATCGGCCAGTTCGTGATAACCGTTGGCCAGTTCCAGCGGGCCGAGATAGAGCTCGAAGCGCTCGGCCACCGGCCAGCCGTCGCCGTCGTCGCGCAGGCGCGCGAGGGCGCATTGCGAGGCCGGGTAATCGTGCACGGCCAGCAGACCGTCGGCGGCGAAGGTCGGCTGCAGGCGATGGGTCATCAACAGGTCGAGCCAATCGTCGCGGTTCAACCCCTCGGGATCGATGACCACCTCGCCGAGCGCTGCGCGCAGTACCGACTCGTCGGCAGTGAAAGGGTCCAGGCCGAGGCGTTGGCGGTACAACTCGCGATAGGCGATCGACTGCAAGCCGGCATCGCGCCCCACCAGACCCAGCGCCATGCGCACCAGCGCCGCGGTTTCGTCGATCAGGCGGCGATGATCCCAACCGACCCGATACCACTCGAGCATGCTGAACTCGGGGTTGTGGCGGCCGCCGGCCTCACCGTCGCGGAACACCCGGCCGAGTTCGTAGCAATCGCCGAAGCCGGCCGCAAGCAGACGCTTGAGCGGAAACTCCGGCGAGGTACGCAGCCAACGCGTACGCGGCGCACCGTCGGTGCGGCCGCTGAACTGCAGCGAGAACGAAGCGATGTTCGGATCGGTGTTGCCGGCGACCGACAGCACCGGAGTTTCGACCTCGACGACCCCGCGTTCGGCGAAGAAGGCGCGGATCGCGACGTTGAGCCCCGCGCGCAAACGCAGCGTCTCGAACGAGGCCGACGGCTGCCACGGCCGGTCGCGGTTCATTCGTGCTCGGCCAGAAATGCCAGCAGCTTGGCTTCATCCCAGATCTCGACGCCGAGTTCCTGCGCCTTGTCGAGCTTGGAACCGGCCGCTTCGCCGGCGACGACGAAACTGGTCTTTTTCGACACGCTGCCGGCGACCTTGGCACCGAGGGCTTCCAGACGCAGCTTGGCCTCGTCGCGGGTCAGTGCGGTCAGGCTGCCGGTCAGCACCGCGGTCTGGCCGTCGAGCGGGCCGCTCGCGGCGGCCGAGGCGGCCGGCGTCAGCGCATCCAGTCGCGCCAGCGCCTCGCCGACGCGGGTCAGCAAGCGCGCGTTCTCGTCCACGTTCAACCACGTCGTCAGCGCCTGCGCGCTGTCGGCCGGCAAGCCGGCGGTGATGTAGGCATGTTCCGGCGCATCGCGCAGCTTCTCGGCGCTGCCGAACGCGGCCGCGAGTTGATCGGCGCGGATCCGCGTGACCTTGGGAATTTCCATGTCGACCAGCAAGGTCGCCAGGTTCAGGCTTTCGCGCAGCTTCGGCGACGGCGCGTGGGTATCGCCGATCTTGACCTTGCGTTCGAGCAAGTCGTCGATGACCTGCTGGTTGCCGGGCTGATCGAAGAAATGGCCGAGCGAACGCGCGACTTCGCCGCCGACGTCGGGCACGCGCTTGAACAAGGGCCACGGCAGGCGACGGATCAACTCTAGATCGCCGAACCACACCGACAAGGCTTTGGCCGTGCTCTCGCCGACGTGCTGGATGCCGAGCGCGAACAAAAAGCGTTCGAGCGTGGTGCTGCGGCTGTGGTCGATCGCCTCGATCAGATTATCGGCCCACTTGGTCGCGACCTTCTTCCTATTCCACTCGAAGCGAACCTTATGATCACGCACTAATCGGATGACGTACTGACGCCCGTCTGGGCGCCATTCATCGCCATCCACATCGACTAAATTATCGAGACGAAACGCAGACGGGTCTTCGAAGAGTTTAGCAGCCTCCACTCCCTGCTCCGCTGACAAGTGCATTCGTAAAGATGAGTCAACCGTAGAAGGATTAGCATCTAGCACGAGCTTAACTAGGATAAGGTCATCCAGAGTAAGTGCATATATATCGGCCGGAGATTTTACGACCTCGGTTTCGACAAACAGGTCGATAAATTTTTCGCCAAGGCCTTCGATATCCATCGCCCGGCGCGAGGCGAAGTGGCGGATCGCCTCCTTGCGCTGCGCGGCGCAGGTCAACTCGCCGGAGCAACGCCACACCACGCCGTCCTCTTCGCGCACGATCTCCGAACCGCACACCGGGCATTCGCCCGGCATCTGCCATTGCGGCGCGTTCGGGTCGCGGTATTCCGGCACCACCCGCACGATTTCCGGGATCACGTCGCCGGCGCGGCGCACGATCACGGTGTCGCCGATGCGTACGTCGAGGCGGGCGATCTGGTCGGCGTTGTGCAGGGTCGCATTGGTCACGACCACGCCGGCGACCTGCACCGGCTTGAGGCGCGCGACCGGGGTCGCCGCGCCGGTGCGGCCGATCTGGATGTCGATACCTTCCAGCACCGTCGATTGTTCCTGCGCCGGGAACTTGTGCGCGATCGCCCAGCGCGGCGCGCGCGAGACGAAACCCATCTCGCGCTGGCCGGCGTAGTCGTCGAGCTTGTAGACCACGCCGTCGATGTCGAACGGCAACGCATCGCGCTTGGCGCCCATCTGCCGGTAATAGCCGAGCAGGCCGTCGGTACCGGCGACGACGCCGCTCTCGGTGCTGACCGGGAAGCCCCAATCGCGCAACTGTTTCAAGGTCGCCGAATGGGTCGGCGGAAGTTCGTAGCCTTCGACCAGGCCGACCGCATAGGCGTAGAACGCCAGCGGCCGCTGCTTGGTGATGCGCGGGTCGAGCTGGCGCAAGGAGCCGGCGGCGCCGTTACGCGGATTGGCCAGGACCTTGCCGCCCTCGCCGAGGGCCTTCTCGTTATAGGCCTTGAACGCGGCCAGGGGCATGTAGATTTCGCCGCGGACTTCCAGCACCGGCGGCCAATGCTCGCCACGCAGGCGCATCGGGATGGCGTTGATCGTGCGCAGGTTCTGGGTGACGTCCTCGCCGGTGGCGCCGTCGCCGCGGGTCGCGCCCTGGACGAAACGGCCGCCCTCGTAGCGCAGGCTGATCGCCAGGCCGTCGAGCTTGGGTTCCACCGAGAAAGCCGGCGCGCTGCAGTCCAGGCGCTCCTCGATGCGGCGGACGAAATCGGCCACTTCCTCGTCGGCGAAGGCATTGCCTAGCGAGAGCATGGGCACCGCGTGACGAACCTCGTCGAAGGCCCCCGAGGGCGCCGTGCCGACGCGCTGGGTCGGCGAATCGGGCGTGGCCAGGTCCGGATGCGCGGCTTCGAGCGCTTCCAGCTCGCGCAGCAGACGGTCGTAGTCGGCGTCGGCCAGGGTCGGATCGTCGAGCACGTAATAACGATAGTTGGCGTCTTCGAGCTGGCGGTGCAGCTCGGCGGCGCGCTTCGCGGCCTGGGCGGCGTCTTGCTTGGATTCGGTCGTCACGGGCGTGGGTCCTGGCGCTGCCGATACGGCGGGGCGGATGGCATTTTGAACGGGATTCGCACGATTGTGGATGGTTGGCGTCGCCGAGGACGCGACCGAGCTGGCGATACCGGCGAGCGGAAGAGCAAATCCCCTCTAGCCCCACTTTTTCAAAGGGGGGAAATCCTTCGGCGGGATTGGCACGCACTTTGGGGGATTCGGCCTTCGGGCTATCGCCGGATTCAGCGCCGAGTGCTGCGACAAGCACGCCGCATCGATTCCCAAACAGCCCCTCCGCATCCGAATCACCGTTTGCTGTTGCTGTTGCTGTGCGCCGCCATGCACTCGCGAAGGCTAAAGAAGACCCGGAGGGCGGCCCGCATGGATGCGGGCCGTTTTTCATCGGGACAGGGATGTCCCGTATGAAAAATCCCTGCGGAGGCACCGATCGTGCGGGCCTGTGATTCAAAGAAAAGCATTTTTCTTTGGTTACCTTTCTTTTGTTGCTTATGACAAAAGAAAGTAACCCGCCGCTTTAGTGGCGGAAGCTTTTGGCGTTTGATCCTGATCCTGATCCTGATCTTGTGCTTGCTTGAGCGATACGCCGCAAGACCGATGCGACGCGGTCGCGGCTCGCGCCGCTCCTACCCTTACGACAGCTCACGTCTTCGACCATCGACGGAGGCGTTGTGGACTCTGCGCGTCCCGGGGTCGCGGCTTGCGCCGCTCCTACCCCTGCGAGGGTACGCCGCTTCGATGAACGGCATCGGCGTTGCGGCTTCTGCGCGTCCCGTGGTCGCGGCTCACGCCGCTCCTACAGGAAAGCCGAGGTCGAACCCTACGACACCGCAGCGGCACGGATCGCGCCGCTATCCGTCACCAACGCGTCGGCTTGCTCAACGGCGGCGCTTCGCGCTGGCGATCGTAGGCACGCAGTTCATCGCGCAGGTGAGCGATGCGCTGGCGGCCGAGGGCATTGCGCTGCTCGTCCAGCACCACCGCATCCAGCAGCTCGGCCATGCGCTGCGCCGTCGGCAGCATGGTTTCCCAGGCGTCCAGCGCCGGGATCGGCGCCGGCAGGGTCAGGAAGAACGCCACCGCCGGAGTCTCCAACGACTGGATCGTCGCCATGTCGAAACTGCCGGGCTTCATGATGTTGGCGACGCTGAACACCGGGCCGCGCTCAGGGTGGCCTTCGACCAGGCGGTGGAACACGCCCATGTGGCCGTAGACCAGGCCGGCCTTCTCGGCGGCGACCACGATGTCGGGGCCGTGCAGCTTCTGCCCGGCGCGCGCGGCCAGGTACAGGGTCACGATCTTGTCGAACTCTTCGCTGACGCGACGGCCGAGATCGCTGTTGGCGGCATTGGCGCCGCCTTCCAGGGTGCGGTCGAACAGTTCCAGCTCGGCCTGGGTGGTGGCCTCGCCCGGCACCGTCGACGATTCGCCGAGTTCGTTCTCGATCTGCTCGCCCAACGAGGGCTCCTGTCTCACGCCGGGCTTGCGCTCGCCGGCACGCGGCGCTTCCTCACGGGCCACGCGCTTGCCCTGCCCCGGCTTGCGCGGGCGGCCGAAGAACACGATCGCGCCGATCAGGATCAGACCGGCGATGAGGATGCCGATCCGCAGCAGTGTCACGTCGGACATCGGTTGCTCCTTTTGATGCAGGGATTCGGGATTGGAGATTCGGGATTCGTCAAAGCGGCTGCGCCGGTTCTCGATTCCCTGCCCTATCCCGACTCCCGAACTTAATCACGAATACGACGCAGGCTCCGGCTGTCGCCCGCCCTGCGTCCCGAATCATTCATCCCGACCGCGCGGCTTACGCCGCACCGGCTAGGCGCGTCGCCTCGGCCAGGTCGACCGAGACGAGACGGCTGACGCCGGGCTCGCGCATGGTCACGCCGGAGAGTTGTTGCGCGGCTTCCATCGTCGCCTTGTTGTGGCTCACGAACAGGAACTGTACCTGTTCGCTCATCTCGCTGACCATCGCGGTGAAGCGGCCGACGTTGGCTTCGTCGAGCGGCGCGTCGACTTCGTCGAGCAGGCAGAACGGCGCCGGGTTCAAACGGAAGATCGCGAACACCAGCGCGACCGCGGTCATCGCCTTCTCGCCGCCGGACAGCAGCGAGATGTTCGACACGCGCTTGCCGGGGGGACGCGCCATGATCGCCACGCCGGTGTCGAGCAGGTCTTCGCCGGTCAGTTCGAGGTAGGCGTGGCCGCCGCCGAACAGGCGCGGGTACAGTTCCTGCACGCCGGAATTGACGCGGTCGAACGTGTCCTTGAAGCGGCCGCGGGTCTCGCGGTCGATCTTGCGGATCGCATCCTCCAGGGTTTCCAGCGCGGTGTTGAGATCGGTGAACTGGGCGTCGAGGTAGTCCTTGCGCTGCGCCGCCTCGGCGTGTTCGGCGATCGCCGCCAGGTTGACCGGTTCCAGGCGGCGCAGCTTGCCGTCGAGTTCGGCGACCGTGCGCTCCCAGACCTGCGGTTCGGCGTTCTCGTCGAGCGCGTTGACCACGTCTTCGAGCACGGCCCCGGCCTCGGCGATGGCCGTGGTCAGGGTCTCGGCCTTGAGCACCAGCGCCTGCTGTTCCAGGCGGCGCTGGCCGATGGCTTCGCGCTGTTGCAGGGCCTGCTCGTCGCGTTGCTGGCGGGTCTGCTCGAACTTGCGCAGGTCGTTGTCGATGCCGTCGAGCGCGGTGCGCGCGGCGGTCAGGTCGTGTTCGGCGACGACGCGCTGTTCCAGCGCGACCTGGCGCTGTTGTTCCAGCGCGACCACCGGCTGGTCGCCGTCGGCGAGCTGGGCCGACAGTTCGCCCAGACGCGAATCGAGCTGGCCGCGCTGGCCGCCCATGCGCTCCAGCGCCTGGCTCAGGCCGGCGATCTGGGCGCGCTGGGTTTCCAGGGTCAGGCTCAATGCATGCGCGGCGTCGCGCGATTCGCGCGCGGCGTTACGCGCGGCGTCGCGCGCCTCGAACAGGCGGCGGCGTTCGGATTCGAGCTCCAGGCGGGCATCTTCCAACTCGCCCATGCGTTCGATCGCCGCTTCCTGGCGGGTGCGCGCTTCGCGCGCCTGCTCGCCGCCGGCATCGATCAGGATCAGCAGTTGTTCGAGCTCGGCATCGATCTTCTCGATGCGGTTACGTGCCGAGTCCAGGCGGCCCTGGTGGCTCTGCAACTGCCCGGCCAGTTCGGACACGCCGCGGTGGGCCATGTACAGGGCGCGCTGGGCGTCCTCGCGCTGTTGCTCGGACGCCAACAGGCGATCGCGCAACTGGATCTGGGTCTGTTCGAGTTCGCGCTCGCGGCTCTGCAGGGTCTCGATCTCGGCACGCAGGCTCTGGATCTCGCGCTCGCGCAGCAGCGCGCCCTGCTTGGCCGCGCCGGAGCGCAGCACCCGCACCCAGCCGGCGCCAAGACGCTCGCCGTTGCGGGTGATGACGGTTTCTTCCGCGCCCAGCGACGGCTGCAGCGCGCGCGCGGCGGCCAGGTCGTCGGCGCCGTGCAGGCGCGACAGCAAGCGGCGGATCGCCGCCGGGCCCTGCACCTTCGAGGCCAGCGAGGTCGGTGCGTAGACGCTGTCGTCGCGCGCGGGCGAGACCAGGGTCAGGCGACCTTCGCCGAGTTCGCCGATCGCGTCGACCAGCGCTTCCGGCGCTTCGACCAGCACGCCCTCGATGAGTTGGCCGAGCGCGCTTTCGACCGCGTTTTCCCAGCCCGCCTCGACGGTCAGGGTTTCGCCGACGCGTTGCGCCGAGTCCAGCCCGCGCGCCTGCAGCCAGGTCAGCGCGGCGCCCTGCTCCAGGCCGAGCGCGGCCTGCTGCAGGGTTTCCAGCGAGGACAGACGGCCGCGCGAGGTCTGCGCCTGCTTGCGCACCTCGGCCAGTTGGTTCTGGGTGGCGCGCTGTTGTTCCTGCAGGTCCGAGACCGTGCTCTTGCGGGTCTCCAACTCGTCGGTCAGGCTTTCCAGCGATTCCTTCTGCAGGTCGTGCTGGCTCTGCAATTGTTCGAAGGCCTCGGCGAGCGCGGCGACGTCCAGGCCGGTACGTTCGCTGGTCATCGCCTCGCGGCGGCGATCGGCTTCGAGGGTCTGCCGATCGAGGCCTTCCAGACGGGTGCGCTCGACGTCGGCGGCGCGCGCGGCTTCGGACTGTTCGCGGCTGTGCGCGTCCCAACGTTGCTGCCAGTCGTTGAGCTTGGTTTCGGCATCGCGCAGCGCGTCCTGACGCGCCTCGTCGTCCTCTCGCATCGCCTCGATGCGTGGTTCCGCATCGGCGACCGCCGCCAGCAACACGTCCAGGCGCGACTGATCGCTGCCGATGTGCTCGCCGATCTCGGCCAGGGCCGCCATCGCCTCGTCGCGCGCCTTGTGCAGACGGCCGGACATTTCGCGCTGGTGCTGGATCTGTTGTTCGACCCGGGCCAGCACGCCGCCGACCTCGTAGCTCGCGGCCTGGGCCTTGTTGAGCGCTTCGGCGGCTTCTTCGCGGCGCACGCGCCCGGTCTCGAGCTCGCGCTCGGCTTCGCGCTGCTCGGCGATCAATTGCTGCAGGCGGGTTTCCTGCTGCGAAAGCCGCTCGCGCTGGGTTTGCAGTTTCTGGTCCAGGGCGCGGTATTCCAGCGCCTTCCATTCCACGTCCTTGACCTTGCGCTCGGCCTGGATCGCCTGGTACTGCTCGGCCTGGCGTGCCTGCCGGCGCAGGTGTTCGAGCTGCTTTCCGACTTCTTCGCGCAGGTCGTTGAGGCGGTCGAGGTTCTCGCGGGTGTGGCGGATGCGGGTTTCGGTTTCCTTGCGCCGTTCCTTGTACTTGGAAATGCCGGCGGCTTCTTCCAGATAAACGCGCAGGTCTTCGGGCTTGGCCTCGATGATCTGGCTGATCATGCCCTGCTCGATGATCGAGTAGCTGCGCGGCCCGAGGCCGGTGCCGAGGAACAGGTCGGTGATGTCGCGACGGCGGCATTTGCCGCCGTTGAGATAGTACTGGCTGGTGCCGTCGCGGCTGACCGTGCGCTTGACCGAGATCTCGTTGAACGCGGCGAATTCGCCGGTGATGGTGTGGTCGGAGTTGTCGAAGATCAGCTCGACCATCGCCTGCGAGACCGGCTTGCGCGCCGACGAGCCGGCGAAGATCACGTCGGTCAGCGAATCGCCGCGCAGGCGGCTGGCCGAGCTTTCGCCCATGACCCAACGCACCGCGTCGATGATGTTCGACTTGCCGCAGCCGTTGGGCCCCACCACACCGGTCATGTTGGTGGGCAGATGCAGCGTGGTCGGATCGACGAAGGACTTGAAACCGGACAGCTTGATCGTGGACAGACGCATGCGCGGGTGTGGTCCCTGGCGCGCCGGGCGGCGCTGCCGTGAAAACATGAAAATGGATGAGACAACCTACCCAAGTTATTGAATCACTTGGAAGAGATGCCGCTTTGGACGGCGCTCCCTCGCGAGTATAGCGGGCCAGCGCGAGGCTCGCCGCGAACGGCTTCAGCGCTGCCTCAGGCGGGCGCGCCGGCAACGGCGGCCGATCCGGGCCGATTTGCCCGGCGCCGCGCCGGACGGGCTCCGTCCCGCCGCGCGTTCATGGTAAACATGGCCGATTCGGCGAATCGACCGCATTCGCCCGCCGCCATGACAGGGAGTGACACGGCATCGCATGAGCTCTCGCAGCAGCCGTCCCAGCGAACCCAATCCGGCCCGCAAGGCCGGCGAACACCTGACCATGGCCGATCTGGCCGAACTGGCGGGCGTTTCCGCGATCACCGTCTCGCGCGCCCTGCGCGACAGCCCCCTGGTCAATCCCGAGACCCGGGCCAAGATCAAGGAACTGGCCGAGCAACAGGGCTATCAGTTCAATATCAGCGCGCGCAATCTGCGCCTGCGCCGCAGCATGACCGTGGCGGTGGTGGTCGAGATGAAGCCGACCGTCGAGCGGCAGATGTCCGGGCCTTACCCGCTCGATCTGCTCGGCGGCATCAGCCAGGAGCTGACCTCGGCCGGCTACAGCGTGCTGCTGACCTCGCTGCAGGGCGGCGCCCTGCCGAGCGTGCAGGCCGCCGACGGGGTGATCCTGCTCGGCCAGGGCGCGCACGAGGACGCGATGCACGAGGTCCAGCGCTGGGGCCGGCCGATGGTGGTGTGGGGTGCGGTCAGCCGGCACGAGACCCAGGTCGTGGTCGGCAGCGACAACCACCGCGGCGGCAAGCTCGCCGCCGAGCGTTTCCTGGCCCTGGGCCGGCGCCGGCCGGTGTTCCTGGGCGACAGCGCCCACGGCGAATTCGCCGAGCGCCTGGAGGGTTTCGTCGACACCCTGGCCGAGCACGGCATCGTGCCGCTGACCCCGACCGTGGCCAACTTCACCGTCAGCGCCGGCGCCCAGGCGGTGCACCAGTTGCTCGACGAGCATCCGCAGTTCGACGCCCTGTTCGCAGCCAGCGATCTGCTCGCGATCGGCGCGATCCGCGCCCTGATCGAGCGCGGCCGGCGGGTGCCGGAAGACGTCTCGGTGATCGGCTACGACGACACCCCGCTCGGCGCGACCTATCTGCCGCCGCTGACCTCGATCCACCAGAACTTCGTCGATGCCGGGGTGTCGCTGGCGCGCAAGATCCTGGCGATGATCGAAGGCCGCCCGGCGCAGTCGGAGATCCTGCCGACCCACCTGGTCGCGCGCGTCACCTGAGCGTTTCGACCCGATGCGCAGCGCGATGCTGCATCGCAACGCGAATCTTGTCGCCTCGGGCCGAAATCGAAACCCGTCGCCCCTGCCGCGGCCGCCGCTTAAGCCACTGATTCGAATCGCTTAAACCACCAGCGAAACGCGACGATAGACCCGCAACAACAGGCACTGGAGCACACTAGCGCAGTCGATTGTTATCGATAACTTGACATCGATAACAATGCCTCTCTACGGTCCGCGGCAACGACGCACTCAGGTCCCCGCCGCGTGATCCAGCCCCAAGCCGCACCGCACCTCCCCCCAGCGTCCGCACAGGCCGATGCCTGGCGCCTGCGCCAGGACCGCTTCGACCCGTCCCAGCGCCGCCGCGACGAAACCCTGTTCGCCCTCGCCAACGGCTCGCTCGGCGTGCGCGGCGGCTTCGAGGAAGCCGACGGCGGCAGCGACGGCAGCTTCCTGGCCTCGGTCTACGAAAAGCATCCGATCCACTACCACGAACGGTTCCCGGGCTTCGCCCGCAGCACCGACACCCGCCTGCCGGTCGCCGACGGCCAACGCATCGCGGTCTGGCTGGGCGACCAGCGCCTGGACATCGATCTCGCGCAATGGCTCGGCTTCGAGCGCGAACTCGACCTGCGCAGCGGCCGCCTCAGCCGCCGCCTGCGCCTGCGTACCGCCCAAGGCCAGACCTTGGAAATCCATGCCGAACGCGTGCTGCCCTTCGACGCCGCGACATCCGGCGTCGACCTGCTGGCGATCCGCTACCGGGTCGAATCGATCGATTACAGCGGCCCGCTGCGCCTGGCCTCGGCGATCGAATGCGGCCACCAGGCCGCCGAACAGGGCGACGACCCGCGCATCGGCGTGGCGGTGTCGGAAGGCTTGCGCCTGTTGTCGGCGCAGGCCGACGAGCTCGGCGCCCACGTCCTGCAATCGACCCGCCACAGCAACCTGCGTGTGGCCTGCGCGCAGGCGCACCGCCTCGACGATGGCCTGGGTTTCGGCAGCGCCGAACGCGCCGACGAACACGTGCTGCAACGCTACGACGGCGCGCTGCAGCCCGGCGCTTCGCTGACCCTGGAAAAATTCGTCGCCTACGCCAGCGGCAGCGAAGACAGCGAATTGGTCGAACGTGCGACGCACACGGTCGCACGCGCCGTCGCCGCCGGGTTCGACGCCCTGGCCGCGCAACAGGCCACCGCCCTGGCCGAATTCTGGGACGGCGCCGGACTCTCCATCGACGGCGATGCGTCCGCCGAACAGGCGCTGCGCTTCAACCTGTTCCACCTGCTGCAGTCGGCCGGCCGCGACGGCGTCAACGGCACCGCCGCCAAGGGCCTCACCGGCGAAGGCTACGAAGGCCATTATTTCTGGGACACCGAAGCCTTCATGCTGCCGGTGATGGTGTACACCGCTCCGGAGGTCGCCCGCGCCATGCTGCATGCGCGTTACCTCGCGTTGGAGCCGGCGCGCCGGCACGCACGCGAGATGAACCATCCGCGCGGCGCGCTGTTCCCCTGGCGCACGATCACCGGCGGCGAATGCTCGGCGCACTATCCCTCGGGTTCGGCCGCGTATCACATCAACGCCGCGGTCGCCTACGCGGTCGGCTTGTATCTCGACGCCACCGGCGATATCGATTTCCTGCTCGAAAGCGGCGCCGAGGTCTTGTTCGAGACCGCGCGCATCTGGCCGCAGATCGGCCACTTCAACCCGCGCCGCGGCGGCGCGTTCTGCATCCACGAAGTCACCGGTCCGGACGAATACACCGCCCTGGTCGACAACAACTTCTACACCAACCGCATGGCCCAGCAGCACCTGCTGCGCGCGGTGCAAGTGTGGCAGCGGTTACAGAGCGAGCGTCCGCAACAGGCCGCGGCATTGGCGGCGCGACTGCAACTGGACGCGCACGAGGTCGACACCTGGCGCCGCGCCGGCGAAACCATGTTCCTGCATTACGACGAGGCCCTGGGCATCTACGCCCAGGACGACACCTTCCTCGACAAGCCGCGCTGGCCGTTTCCCAAGCACGAGGGCGAACATCGTCCGCTGCTGCTCGACTTCCATCCGCTCACCCTGTATCGCCACCAGGTCTGCAAGCAGGCCGACGTGGTGATGGCGCTGGTGCTGGCCGGCGACGGCATCTCCGCCGAGGTCAAGCGCCGCAGCTTCGACTACTACGAAGCGGTGACCACCCACGACTCGACCCTGTCGGCTTCGGTGTTCGGCATCCTAGCCAGCGAAGTCGGCCATGCCGAACAAGCCGCGAAATATTTCGCCGAGAACCTGCGCGTCGATCTCGACGACCTGCACGGCAATACCGACCACGGCGTGCACATGGCCGCCCTGGCCGGCACCTGGCTCGGCCTGGTCTCCGGCTTCGCCGGCCTGCGCGCGGTCGACGGTGCGCTGCATTTCGCCCCGACCCTGCCCTCCGGCTGGAACGGCTACGGCTTCGGCCTGCGCTGGCAGGGCCGGCGCCTGCGCCTGCGGGTCAGCCGCGACGGCGTCGAATACAGCCTGCTCGAAGGCGCGCCGCTGACGATCGGACACGAAGACCGCCGCGTCGAGCTCAGCCGCGATGCCAGCCTGCGCGCGCCGCTGGCCGCACCCGGCGGCCCCGCCCCGCGCGCCTTTCCGCGTCCGGCACGCGCCTTGATCTTCGACCTCGACGGCGTGCTCACCGACACCGCCCAGACCCATTACCGCGCCTGGAAGCGCATGGCCGACGAGGAAGGGTTTCCGTTCGACGAGCAGGTCAACGAACTGCTCAAGGGCGTCGATCGCATGGCCTCGCTCGACATCATCCTGCGCCATGCCGGGCGCGTGCTCGACCGCGACGAAAAGCTCGCCCTGGCCGAACGCAAGAACGCCTACTACGTCGAGGCGATCCAGGAGGTCACGCCGAAGGATCTGTTCGCCGGCGTCGAGCGCCTGCTCGAACGCGCGCGCGCGCGCGGCCTCAAGCTCGGCCTGGCCTCGGCCAGCCGCAACGCCGGCGCGCTGCTGGAACGGCTGGGCATCGCCGACCGCTTCGATTACATCGCCGACTCGGCGCGCATCGCCCGCGCCAAGCCCGATCCGGAAATCTTCCTGACCGTCGCCGCCGCGCTCGGCGTACCGCCGTCGCACTGCATCGGCGTGGAAGACGCCGCCGCCGGCGTGGTCGCGATCAAGTCGGCCGGGATGGCCGCGGTCGGCATCGGCGATGCCCTCGCCCTGGCGCGCGCCGATGCCTGCCTGCCGGATGTCGCTTCCTTCGACCTGGACGCTTTCGTTTTGCCCTGACCGCGCGCGGCATGCACCGCCGCGGCGGGGATACCACCACCGATCGATCCGTTTGCATAACCAATACAAGATGAGTGGGGAGAACACGATGCAGCACACGTCTACCAAGCAACGCCAACTGATGCGTTTCGCACTGTCCGCGGCGATCGCCGCGATCCTGGCGCCGGGTTACGCCCTGGCCCAGGACGCCGCCGCGCAGGCAGCGGCGCCGCAGGCCGAAAGCGGCAGCGAATCGGCGACCACCCTCGACGCGGTCATCGTCAGCGGCACCGCGCGCTTCAAGGGCATCCGCAAGCGCGACGCCAGCTTCTCGATCACCACCGCCTCGCTCGAACAGATCCAGGAAGCGGTGCCGCTGAGCACTGCCGACGCGCTCAAGGTCGTGCCGGGCATCTGGGCCGAATCGGCCGGCGGCAGCACCGGCGCCAACATCTTCGTGCGCGGCATGCCCTCGGAAGGCGACGCCCCGTTCGTCACCGTGCAGATGGACGGCGCGCCGCTGTATCCGCCTCCGACCCTGTCCTTCCTCGAGAACTCGACCCTGTTCCGCATGGACGACACCATCGAGCGCATGGAAGTGCTGCGCGGCGGCCCGAGCCCGATCTTCTCCAACGGCCAGCCCGGCGCGACGGTCAACTTCATCCAGAAGAAGGGCGGCGAAGAGCCGGCCGGCAGCGTCCGCGTCGGCCTGGGTAGCGACAACCTGCGCCGCGTCGACCTGTTCAACAGCGGCAAGCTCGGCGAAGGCTGGTATTACAGCGTCGGCGGCTTCTACCGCACCACCGACGGCGTCCGCGACACCCAGTTCCCGGCCGACAAGGGCGGCCAACTCAGCGCCACCCTGACCCACAGCTGGGACAGCGGCGAAGTGACCGTGTATGCCCGCCACACCAACGACAAGAACGCTTTCTTCACCCCGATCCCGCTGCTCTCGCGCAACAACGGCAGCAGCCTGTCGAGCTTCCCGGGCCTGGACGCACAGACCGGCACCCTGCTCGGCAACGACTTCCGCCACGTGACCCTGCCGACCGGTCCGAACGGCCAGAGCATCACCCGCGATCTCGCCGAGGGCCGCGGCATCAATCTCGACGTGTTCGGCGCCTCGATGGACTTCTACGTCGGCGACTGGACCATCAGCGACCGGGTCAACTACGTCAGCGGCAGCGCGCCGACCAACGGCCTGTTCACCGGCGCCAGCCCGAAGACCATGGCCGACTTCATCGCCGGCTACGGCAGCGCCGGCACTGCCACCTACGTCAACGGCGGCGGCGCAGTCGATCCGAACCAGCAGGTCCTGACCGCCGGCTTCTGGGTGGTCGACAAGGAGCTGGAATCGTTCACCAACGACCTGCGCTTCAGCCGCGACCTGTTCGAGGGCAACACCCTGACCGCCGGCGTCTACTACGCGCGCTACTCGTCCAAGGACACCTGGTACCTCGGCAACAACATGCTGCTGACCGCGCAGAACAACGCGCGCCGGATCAACCTGAGCCTCGCCGACGGCCGCCAGGTCACCCGCGACGGTTTCACCGGCACCTCGTTCTTCTCGCTGCGCGGCGACTACGACGGCCAAAACACCGCGGTGTTCCTCGCCGACGAGTGGCAGATCAACGATCGCCTGCGCCTGGACGGCGGCATCCGCTACGAGTGGCAGCAAATCGACGGCACCGTGCACGACGTCGCCTCGGTCGACCTGGACGGCAATCCGAACACGCTCTACGACAACGCCACTTCGATCTCGCTGCCGACCTCGCGCCGCATCGACCAGGACGACAAGCATTTCTCCTGGACCCTCGGCCTGAACTACAAGCTCAACGACAGCGCCAGCCTGTTCGCGCGCGCCAACTCCGGCTACAAGCTGCCGGCGTTCGACAACCTGCGCGACGGCAACACCAAGACCCAGGAAATCGACCAGTACGAACTCGGCTTCAAGTCCGGCAACTCGGTCTACGACCTGTACCTGACGGCGTTCTACAACAGCTTCACCAACTCGCCGTTCCAGGCCTTCCTCGACGACGGCACCAACTTCACCACCGCCGGCGATTCGGAAGCCTACGGCGTCGAAGTGGAAGCGGCGGTGCGCCCGGTCGGCGGGCTCGAACTGGCCCTGACCGGCATCTGGCTCGACGCCAAGTACGAGAACTACCGCGAGTTCACCGGCAACCAGGTGATGCGCCAGCCGAAGCAGCAGTTCCGTTTCACCCCGAGCTATTTCTGGAACCTGCCGTTCGGCGACCTGAAGGTGTTCGCCACTTATTCGCGCATCGGCGACCGCTATGCCGACCTGGCCAACACCCAGAAGCTGCCCTCGTACCACACGCTCGACGTCGGCGCGAACATGCATGTCGGCGAAAACTGGGAGTTCGCCCTCACCGGCAGCAACGTCACCAACGAACTCGGCCTGACCGAAGGCAACGTGCGCGTGCCCGGCGCGGCCACCGGCGGCGTGTTCATGGGCCGTCCGATCGCCGGCCGCTCCTACCTGTTCTCGGCCGCCTACCGCTGGTGATCCGGGCTCCGCGTCGCCGCCCGGCGGCGGCGCGGAGTTCCACCGGGCGGCTCGATGCCGCTTGCTCGGTTTCCTCTTACCTCACCGTTCGCGCCGAGCTTGCCCGAAGCTGCCGCCCTCCCCCTCTCTCCGGCGTGCGCACTTGGCAAACCGTCGCGAACGGTCTTTTATCTCCTGGTCGGGCCTCGCGCCGGACCGCTTATCCGCTCTCCGGCGCCGCGCCGGAGCGCTCACCGGAGCCACGCCCGCATGAACCGAGGCCGCATGATCCTGGCGATGATCCTCACCTACATGGTGTTCGGGATCTTGCTCAACAGCGTCGGCACGGTGATCCTGCAGTCGATCCAGGGCTTCGGCATCAGCAAGAGCGACGCCAGCATTCTGGAAGCCTTCAAGGACCTGCCGATCGCCATCGTCTCGTTCCTGACCGCCTCGCTGATGCCGCGCCTGGGCTATCGCCGCGCGATGATGCTGGGCCTGGGCTTGGTCGGCGCGGCTTGCCTGCTGATGCCGCTGTTGGCCTCGTTCTGGATGACCAAGCTGCTGTTCGTCGCCACCGGCGTGTCCTTCGCCCTGGTCAAGGTCTCGGTGTATTCCTCGATCGGCCTGCTCACCGAGGACAAACAGGCCCACGCCAGCCTGACCAGCACCATCGAAGGCTGGTTCATGGTCGGCGTGCTCGCCGGTTACTGGATCTTCGCCTGGTTCATCGACCCGCAATCGCCGGGCGACCCGGTCTGGCTGCGCGTGTACTGGCTGCTCGCGGCGATCGCCGCGGCGATCCTTGCCCTGCTCGCGACCTCACGCATGGACGAACGCGCCGCCAGCGACGGCCACGCGGTCGGCGATTCGTTTCTCGACATGTTCCGCCTCGTCGCCCAGCCGCTGGTCGCGGTGTTCCTGGTTTCGGCCTTCCTGTATGTATTGATCGAACAAAGCGTCGGCACCTGGCTGCCGACCTTCAACCGCGAAATCCTGCACCTGCCGACCACGATGAGCGTGCAGGCGGCGAGCATCTTCGCGGTGTCGCTGGCGCTCGGCCGCCTCGCCGCCGGAGTGGCCCTGCGCCGGGTGCCCTGGCATTGGTTGTTGATGGTCTGCGTGCTGGCGATGGCGGCGCTGGTGCTGCTGGCGCTGCCGCTGGCGCGCAACCTGCAGCCGAACCCGGCGATGAGCTGGGCGCATGCACCACTGGCAGCTTATGTGTTCCCGCTGATCGGGCTGTTCATGGCACCGATCTATCCGGCGATCAATTCGGTGGTGTTGAGTTCGCTGCCGAAGTCGCGGCACGCGGCGATGACCGGCCTGATCGTGGTGTTCTCGGCGCTCGGCGGCACCACCGGTTCGTTCATCACCGGTCAGCTGTTCGCCCGTATCGGCGGCGGCACCGCGTTCTATCTGTCGCTGCTGCCGATGGCCATGCTGTTGCTCGCGATCGCCTTGCTCAAGCGCCAGTCCGGCTTGGCCGAACGCGCAGCCATGGCGCCCTCCTGATTGCCCAGCCGTTCGCCGCCGATCGGCGGCGTTCTCTTTCTCGCGAGGCTCGGCTATGCTCGGCCTCGTGGCTATGGGCGTCCTTCCTTCTACTCTGAAACTAGGGTGCCCGCTTCCCACATCGCCCGCCTCTCGGCGGGCTTTTCATTGGAGAGGGACATGAACGGAATCTACCTGCGCCGACGCGGCAAGCTGTATCTCAAGGCCGGCGACGGCGGCGCAAGCGCGGCGCAAGTCGCGATGGTACAGAAGGAAACCGAAGCGTTCGGGTTCATCTTGTCCGAAGCGGTGATCGAACGACTCGGCACCTTGTCGACCGAGCAACTCACCCGCGTCCTGCGCGAATTGCGCAAGCACCTGGCGGCGATGACCGGCGCGCACCGCGAGCATCGGCCACTGTTCCCGGATTTCCCCCGGGGCTCGTTGGCGCTGGCCGAAGCCGAGCTGTACATGCGTACGGTGTATCACTACGTCACCCGGCGCCGACTGCATCTGCAACAACCGGCCGAAACCGTGCCGCTGCTCAACGGCCGCGCCCCGCGCGAGATCGAGCTGGGCACGTTGGACGACTACGAGAACATCTGCACCACGCTCGCCGCCTCGCGCACCTCGCTGTCGCTGCAGGACAAAGCCGACCTGGGCTGGTTCATCGCCCAGTACCGCGCACAGGTCGTCCGGCTGCTGCCTGTCGAGATTCCGTTCAAGGAAAATCTGGCCGTCATCGGCGCGGGCCTGCTGCGCCATGCGCCCGGCGAACCCACCGACGAGTTCCTGCGAACGCATCTCAAAACCGCGACCGATACCCTGCGCCTGGCGGTGGCTCTCAGCGAAGGCGACGTATCGCTGGCCGAACCGACCCGCTTCAAACCCATGAAACGCGGCGAGCGCCGTTTTCTGCTGCGGCAATTGGAAACCCTCGACGACCCCACCGAAGACATGCGTCGCTGGGGCGAGCGCTGGAAACGCCTGGGCGAAGTGCTGCATCCGGGCGATTACCGCGAACGTTTCCCCAAGACCTGGCGCGCCTTTCGGGTACTGCGCGAAAACCTGGCGTTCGCGAGCTTCAACGGCGCGATCGAGCACGCGCTGGAGCAAGGCCGCACCGGCGCGGTCGCTCAACGGCTCGCCGCGCGTCCGGGCGAGTTCGCGCGCCGGCTCGATCATCTGCTGCGCAGCGGCAGCGAATCGCAGGCGGTGCTGGAACGTTTCCGTGGCGTCGCCGAACAGGTGTCCACTCCGGTCCTGCTGCAGGCTTTGAGCCAGTTCGAACATCGCGGGCAATCGCCGCTGCGCACCTTTTTTCCCAAGGGCGACGCCGCGCGCGCTTGGGCGCTCAAGGACCGGCGCGCGCCGATCGACGCCCGGGTCCTGAGCGATGCCATCGCCGTCTGCCGCGATGCATTGCGCGCCCGCTTCGCACGTTTGCCGCCGCTGGGCCGTTGCTACATCGATCCGGCCCTGGCGCATATGCGCGCGCCGCTGGCGCAGCGCTCGGCCTCGCGCGCGCTGCGCACCCTGGTGCGCGGCAGCCGCCTGCCCTTGCCCGATACGCGTTTCATCCGCCTGTTCCTGTGGTGGAGCAACGGCCGCCAACGCACCGATATCGATCTGTCGGCGGCGTTCTTCGACAGCAACTTCGTGTATCGCGACGTCGTCTCCTACTACAACCTGCGCGGGTACGGCGGCCACCACAGCGGCGATATCGTCAATGCGCCGCAGGGGGCCGCCGAGTTCATCGACCTGGATCTGCAGCGCTTGCGCGGGCTCGGCCTGCGTTTCGTCGTGGTCAGCATTCACAGCTACACCGAGCAACCGTATTGCGACTTGCCGGAGTGTTTCGCCGGATGGATGGCGCGCAGCGATGCGAACTCGGGCGAACCGTTCGAGGCGCGCACGGTAGAGGACCGGCTCGACCTCGCCTCGAACCAGCAAAGCTGCCTGCCCTTCGTGCTGGACCTGGAAACCGATCAGATCCTCTGGACGGACATCGGCCTGGGCGGCTATCCGCGCTGGAACAACGCGGCCAACCACCTGAGCGGCATTTCCCTGATCCTGCGTGCGATGACCGCACTGGCGACGCCGGATCTGCACACCTTGTTCGAACTGCACGCGCAGGCCCGCGGCCGCGTGGTCGAATCGCCGGATCAAGCCGATACGGTGTTCTCGATGCGCGAAGGCGTTACCCCCTTCGACGTCGACCGGATTCGCGCGGAATTTCTATGATTCCCCTCGCCGCGCCCGCTCGGGCGAGGCGCTCGCAACAGCCGGACCGCTCAAGCGCCGCGAGCGGCCCGCGACGAACGCCGCAAGCCGTCAAGCCACCCGCGTGTTGCGCCGGTCATTCGATCAGCACGTACTCGCCCTTGGCGCCGAAGCGCTTGCCGGCGCGCGCGCACAGCTTGCCGTCGCAGCGGGTCAGGGTGCCGGCCTTGGTCGCATCGAGAATCTCGGCGCCGAACTCGGCGCGTTCGATCAGGCGCAGCGATTTGCGGGCGAAGTACCAACTGCCGCCGACCGCCAGCAGCGAGCCGATCAGCAGGGCCACGGCGCTCTTGTAGATCAGGTTCTGCTGCGCGCGTTCGATCTTCTTGCGTTGATCGTCCAGCGCCTGCGCCGCGCGCGTGGCGACGTCGGCGCTGTCGCGCAGTTGCGTGCCGATCGAGCCGAAAGCCAATTCGGCGCCGCGGCCGACCGCTTCCTGGGCCTGCGCCTGCACCGCTTGCACGATCTGTTGCGCGAGCTCCTGCGCACCGGCGCCCACGCCCTGGGCGGCGCGATGCAGTTCTTCGGCGCTGCGGTCGACATGCTGCACCGCGCGTTCGCTCTGGTCTTGCAGATGTTGGGCAAACACCGCCAGATCGGCGGCGAGTCGTTTCAGGTCTTGCGCGTCCTGCACGATGGTTCTCCCTAAGGGCGGGTTATGGACCGGAGCTTGGGCCGGAGCTGGAGCCGCCAAGCGGCGACTGCGCGGCTTGCGCCCGCGCCTGGAGGTTCGCCTTGATCTGTTGGTATCGGTCGTGACCGCTTTGCAACCAGGCCTGGCCCTCGGCGGACTGGGCATAGTCCTGGGTCGCCGCCTTGAAGGCGGCGCCGTCCTGGTGCCTGGCCGCCTCGACCAGACGGGCGAAGGTTCGGTCGATATCGTTTTCGTCGGTCATGAGGGTCGAATAGCGAAACGGAACGCGCCGCAGACGGCGCGCGAAACGCAACGAGGCTTCGGCCGACACGAGGCCGAACAAGGCCAGGCTGCGAACCTGGAATGGCGCTTGGATCGTGCAGCGGCGAATGCGGTGAAGCATCGCGACCGGCGCCCTCGGGCCCGGCCACGTTAGCACTCGCTGCGATCTGCGCCCACCGTACGGATCGCACGCGACCCGTCGCCGTGTCCCCCGGCGCAGCGTGGCAGTGTGCCCTCACTGCATCGTCGGACTCAAGTGCGGCGCAGCGCGGGCAGCTCGAGTGCAGGTGCCATGCCTGCATGCCGGGCCCTACGGCATCGGCTACAGGCGCAGCTCGCTTTCGCGATCGAAGAAATGCATGCGCTCGGCGGCGTACGACAGATGCACGGTGTCGCCGGCGCGCGGCAGGTTGTACGGCGGCAGGCGCACGACCAGGTCGCAACCGCCGCAACCGAGGTTGAGGAAGGCCTCGTTGCCGACCGGTTCGACCACTTCGACCTGGGCCGCCAGGGTGTCGGGGCCGGCCTCGGCCAGGTGCATGTCTTCCGGGCGCAGGCCGATCGTCAGTTCGCGCCCGACATAGGCGCGCACCTTTTCGCGGGTCTCGGCATCGGGGCGCAGATTCAGCGCGACGCCCTCGCCGATGCGCAGCGACAGGTCGCCGTCGCGCTCATCGACCTGGCCCCACAGGATGTTCATCTTGGGGCTGCCGAGGAAGGTCGCGACGAACAGATTGACCGGCCGGTTGTACAACGCCATCGGCGTGTCGATCTGCTGGATCTTGCCGTCCTTCATCACCACGATGCGCTGCCCCAGGGTCATCGCTTCGATCTGGTCGTGGGTGACGTAGATCATGGTGGTGCCGAGCTGGCGGTGCAGGCGCGCGATCTCCACGCGCATGCCCATGCGTAGCTTGGCGTCGAGATTCGACAGCGGCTCGTCCAGCAGGAACACCTGCGGTTGCCGGACCAGCGCGCGTCCCAGGGCGACGCGCTGGCGTTGCCCGCCCGACAGCGCCGCCGGTTTGCGCTGCAGCAGCGGCTCCAGCTCCAGCATCGCCGCCGCCGCGCCGACGCGTTCGGCGATCTCGGCCTTGCCCATGCCGCGCAGCTTGAGCCCGAAGCCGAGATTGTCGGCCACGGTCATGTGCGGATACAGGGCATAGCTCTGGAACACCATGGCGATGTCGCGGTCCTTCGGCGGCATGTCGTTGACCCGACGCTCGCCGATGCTCAGCTCGCCCGAGCTGATCGTTTCCAGCCCCGCGACCATCCGCAACAGGGTCGACTTGCCGCAGCCCGAGGGGCCGACCAGCACCAACAATTCACCGTCCTCGATCTCGAAGCTGGCATCGGCGACGCCGACGTAACCGTTCGGATAGACCTTGCGCAGACGATCCAACGTGACCTTCGCCATGAATTCTCCCGACAATGCGACCGGAGCGATGCATTTGTCCTCGCCCTGGGCTATTCTGCCATGTAACCGTTTTCATGCACGTCCGATTGGCTCCGGAGGCCACGACGAATGACCGATCCCCGCCCTGCTGCTGTTCGCCCCACGTCCGAGCGTCGTTTTCCCGAGGGTTTCCTGTGGGGCGCCGCCACCGCCGCCCACCAGATCGAAGGTTCGCCGATGGCCGACGGCGCCGGCCCGAGCATCTGGACCCGCTTCGCCCACACCCCCGGTATGACCCTCAACGGCGACACCGGCGACGTGGCCTGCGACCACTACCGGCGCTGGAAGGACGACGTGAAGCTGATGCGCGAACTGGGGCTGCAGGCCTACCGTTTCAGCGTGTCCTGGTCGCGCATCCTGCCCGAAGGCACCGGCCGGGTGAACCAGGCCGGTCTGGATTTCTATTCGCGCCTGGTCGATGAGCTGCTCGCCAACGGCATCGAACCGCTGCTGACCTTGTACCACTGGGACATGCCGGCCGCGCTCGACGACCGCGGCGGCTGGCTCAACCGCGACTGCGCCGACTGGTTCGCCGAGTACGGTCGGGTCATGTACCGCGCCCTCGACGGCCGGGTCAAAAAGTGGGTCACCCTCAACGAACCCTGGGTGATCACCGACGGCGGTTACCTGCACGGCGCGCTGGCGCCGGGCCACCGCAGCCGCTTCGAAGCGCCGATCGCCTCGCACAACCTGATGCGCGCGCACGGCGCCGCGGTCCAGGCCTATCGCGCCGAGGGCAAGCACGAGATCGGCCTGGTGGTGAACATCGAGCCGAAATACGCCGCCACCGATTCGGCCGAAGACGCCGCCGCGGTCGAGCGCGCCCATGCCTACATGAACGAGCAATACCTCGACCCCGCCCTGCTCGGCAGCTATCCGCCGGAACTGCGCGAAATCTTCGGCGAAGCCTGGCCGGAATGGCCGCAGGCCGACTTCGAGCTGATCAAGCAGAAGCTCGACTTCATCGGCGTCAACTACTACACCCGCAGCGTCACCAAGGCCGCCGAGAGCTATCCGCTCAACACCGGCGTAGTGCGCCAACCGCTCGGCACCTACACCGAGACCGGCTGGGAAGTGTTCCCGCAGGGGCTCACCGACACCCTGACCTGGGTCAAGCAGCGCTACGGCGACATCCCGATGTACATCACCGAGAACGGCGCGGCCTTCTTCGATCCGCCGGTGGCCGAACCCGATGCCAGCGGCGAGCGCCGAGTGCGCGACCCGCTGCGCATGGACTACCTGCAAAAGCATATCGGCGCGATCCACGACGCCATCCAGGCCGGCTGCGACATCCGCGGCTACATGGTGTGGTCGCTGCTCGACAACCTGGAATGGTCGCTGGGCTACTCCAAGCGTTTCGGCGTGGTCCACGTCAACTACGGCACCCAGGAACGCACGCCGAAAGACAGCGCACGCTGGTACTCCAAGGTGATCGCCAGCAACGGCACCCACCTCGGCGAACCGCTGCCGTACTGAGACCGGCCGCACGCCGCGGCCGAGGCTAGGGTCGTGGCGTAAGGCCCCGGCATCGTTCGCGCGGCAGCGGGGACGGCAGCGCAAGCGACCGCGGCGGCGCTGTTTGTGTGTGCCGCGCGAAGTATCGTCACCCTGCGGCGTCGAATGTTGCCGCCGGGCGCTCAAGCGGCGATATGCTTGGACCCCGGCCGGGATCGGCGATCCCGGCGGCGTAAAGGACGCCGCGGCGGCGTTCGTTCGACTTCCCTCTCCCACTTGGTTTGCGGGTTCCATGCACGACACCCTGCTGCTGTTCGGCGCCACCGGCGATCTCTCCCAGCGCTATCTGTTTCCCTCGCTGGTCCACCTGTGGCGCGACCGCCTGCTGTCGCCCGGATTCCGCATCGTAGCGGTCGGCCGCCAGGCCCTGAGCGACGACGAGTTCCGCGCCTGGTTGCGCGAACGCATGGCCAACGAGGTCGCCGACGACCCGGCGGTGGTCGAGGAATTGCTGGGCCGGATCGCCTATGTTTCGGTCGACCTGCGCGACGAGGCCGCGATCGCCTCCGCCCTGGCCGGCTATGCCGACCGCCCGAGCGTGAGCTATCTGGCGACGCCGCCGGACTTGTTCGTACCCGTGGCGCAGGGCTTGAAGGCGGCCGGCCTGCTCGAAGGCGAGTCGCGCCTGGTCCTGGAAAAACCGATCGGCCGCGACCTGGCCTCGGCACGCGCGATCAACGCCGCGCTGCGCGCCTGCCTCGACGAAAGCCGGATCTTCCGCATCGATCATTACCTCGGCAAGGCCGCGGTGCAGAACCTGCTGGCGCTGCGTTTCGGCAACACCTTGCTGGAAGCGGTGTGGCAACACCGCTGGATCGAATCGGTCGACATCTTCGTCGGCGAAACCGCCGGCGTCGACGGCCGCGAAGGCTATTACGCCAATTACGGCGCGCTGCGCGACATGGTCCAGAACCACATGCTGCAGCTGCTGGCGCTGATCGCGATGGAGCCGCCGTCGGCGCTCGACGCCGACAGCATCCGCGACGAAAAGCGCAAGGTGCTGCGCGCGCTGCGGCCGATGACCGCGTCCGATGTCGCCACGAGCACCGTGCGCGGCCGCTACGGCGCCGGCGTGGTCGAAGGCCGCGCGGTCAAGGGCTTCGTCCACGATGCGCCGGTCGAAACCTTCGTCGCCGTGCAGACCTGGATCGACAACTGGCGCTGGGCCGGCGTTCCTTTCCGCCTGGTCACCGGCAAACGCCTGGCCGAACGCGCCACCGAAGTGGTGGTGTCGTTCCGGCCGGTCGCGCATTGGCTGTTCGAGCGCCCGCGCCGCGGCCGCGAACGCCCCAATCACCTGCGCATGCGCCTGCAGCCCGACGAAACCATCGAGCTGGGCCTGATGGGCAGCCTGGCCGCGCCGGAATGGGGCGCGCTGGAACTGCGGCCGATGTCGCTGGATCTGCAGGCCTCGTCCTCGCCGCAGCGGCGCATCGCCTACGAGCGCCTGCTGGTGGACGCATTGCGCGGCAATCAGACCCTGTTCGTGCGCGACGACGAAGTCGAGTCGGCCTGGCAGTGGATCGACAGCATCGAACGCGCCTGGACCCAGACCGCGCAACCCATCGTCGAATACCCGGCCGGCTCCTGGGGGCCGGCCGAAGCCGAGGCCTTCCTGCCCCCGGTCAACGGTCATCGTGGAGGCCAGGCATGAGCGGCGCCCTGCTCGCGGATATCGGCGGCACCAACGCCCGCTTCGCCCTCGCCCAACCCGACCGCGCCGCGCCGCAGTTGCTGCCCGACAGCGTGCAGATCTTCGCGGTCGCCGATTTCCCCTCGCTGGCCGATGCCGCACGGCATTATCTCGACCGTACCGGCGCCGCCCCGAGCCATGGCGTGTTCGCCGTGGCCGGGCGCGTCGACGGCGACGAGGCCCGCATCACCAACCACCCGTGGGTGATCTCGGCCGAACGCACCCGCATCGCCCTGGGCCTGCAACGCATCGACCTGGTCAACGACTTCGCCGCCCAGGCGATGGCGGTGTCGCTGCTGCAACCGGCCGACGTGGTAGCGATCGGCGGCGTCGCCTGGCGCGGCTGGAACGAATCCGGCGACCGTACCTACGCCATCATCGGCGCCGGCACCGGCCTCGGCGTCGGCGCGTTGCTGCGCCGCGACGGCCGCTACTACCCGCTGCAAACCGAAGGCGGCCACGTCAGTTTCGCCCCCGGCACGCCGGAAGAGATCGAAGTGCTGCAGCGCCTGTCGGGCGAGTTCGGCCGCGTCTCCAACGAGCGCCTATTGAGCGGCAGCGGCCTGGTCAATCTGCACCGCGCGCTTAGCCAGATCGCCGGTGAAGACCCGGGCCCGCTGCAGCCGGCCGACATCACCGCGATGGCTCGCGAGGGCGACGCCCGCTGCCTGCGCGCCATCGACGTGTTCTGCGCGGTGTTCGGCGCCGCCGCCGGCGACCTGGTGCTGACCCTCGGCGCCTGGGACGGGGTGTTTCTGCCCGGCGGCCTGGTGCCGAAACTGATGCCGTGGCTGGCCCATTCCGGCTTCCGCCAGCGCTTCGAGCACAAGGGCCGGTTCTCGCCGACCATGGCACGGGTACCGACCCTGGCGGTGACCCACCCGCAGCCGGGCCTGCTCGGCGCCGCGGCGCTGGCCGCGCAGTTCGCCCCGGCCACCGATCGCACCGACGCGGCCTGAGCGGCCGCGCTCCAGGGTAGGAGCGGCGCGAGCCGCGACCGCGATCGCACACGTGGCTGCGCGGCACGCCTGCAAGCCCGGACTCGCGGCTTGCGGCCAGAGGGAGCCCCCTGTGGACGCCGGCCTACCCCGGCCTCCGCCGCCCAGCCGCCTCGCCGAGCACGCCGTCTTGAAGTCGGCCGTGCCAGAATCGTCGCCATGCTCGACGCTCCCTCGCCCGTTCCGCACGACCCCGCCGAACCGGACACGGTGCCGTACCGGTGGCACGAGCATCGCAGCTTCGACACCTGGACCTGGTCCTGCGCGGTGGCGATCGCCGCCGAACTGCGCCGCGATCTGTCGCGGCGCCCGCGCGCGCGCCTGCTGCTGTCCGGCGGCACCACGCCGGCGCCGGTGTACCGCGCCCTCGCCCGCGCCCCGCTGGACTGGAGCCGGGTCGATGTCGCCCTGGTCGACGAGCGCTGGCTGCAACCCGAAGACCCCGACAGCAATGCCTGGCTGGTCCGCCAGCATCTGCTGCGCGACAACGCCGCCGCGGCGCGCTTCGAAGCGCTGACCCGGCCGGGCCGCAGCATCCAGGAGTCGGCCGCCTTCGCCAACGCCCACGCTTTGCAGCCGGCCACCGCGGCGGTGCTCGGCATGGGCGAGGACGGCCATACCGCTTCGCTGTTTCCCGACATGCCCGACCTGCAGCGCAGCCTGGCCTCGCGCCACGCCTATGTCGTGGTCGATGCCAGCGGCAGCCCAGGCGCGCGCCAGTGGAGCAAACGCATCAGCCTGACCCCGAGCGGCCTGGCCCAGGCGCAATCGCGCTTCCTGCTGATCCAGGGCAAGGCCAAGCGCGAGGCCTTCCAGCAGGCGCTCGCCAGCGGCGACGTGCAGCGCTGGCCGGTGCTGATCGGCCTCGATGGCGCCACCCCGCTCGAAGTGCACTGGTACCCCTGAAACTCCGGGGTAGGAGCGGCGCGAGCCGCGACCGCGGTCTTGCACGCTGCTGCGCGGCCAACATGAAACCCCGCGCTCGCGGCTCGCGCCGCGCCTATTCCTGATCGATCGCCATGCTCACCGTCGCCGGTACGCGCTCGATCCTCAGCTCGTCCTTCTCCCAAGTCCGCGGCCGTCCATCCACCACGGTCTTGCCGGGCGCGCCGGCGAACGGCCAACGCAGCACCAACCCGCCCGGCGGCACTTCGATGCCCGCGGCGATCTCCAACTTCGCCTGTCGGCCTTCGCGCTTGAAGCGATAGCCCAACGCGCCGTAGGGCGTGCGCAGGCCGTCCACGCTCACGCCGTCGCCTTGCAGCCAGCCGGCCGGAATGCCGGCCGCGATCACCAATGCCTGATCGATGTCGCGGGTGTAGGCGAACAGATCCAGCGCCGAGCGCACATAGTCCGATTCGACCCAGGCATGCGGCAGGTCGCCGACGAAGAACGGTTTGCGCGGCGTGCGCGAAACCACTTCCGCCCACTGGTTCCAGGCGCGCGGTTGCTGGTCCTTGAAGAAGAACTCCAGCGCTTCGTGGGCGCGCTCGCGCCAACCCAAGCGCACGAAGCTGCCGATGGTGCGCAATTCGTACGGCGTGTAGTCCTTCCATTCGCGGCGGCCGTCGCGGCGGTCGACGAATTCCTTCCAGTAACGCTCGAAGGTGTTGTGCAATAACGCCTCGGGCAACAACCCTTGTTCGCCGCCGGGCGCCAGGGCGATGGTGGTCGAGGTCGCATCGAAGTCGCCGAGCTCGGCCGCACCGGGCAGGTAGTCGATCTGGTGGGCGCGGGTCGCGGCTTCGAGCGAGCGATACAAGTCATCGCGGAATTGATCGCGCGAAGCGGCAAAAGCGGACGCCTCGACGTCCCGGCCGAGCCATTGCGCGATCTCGACCGCGTCTTTGTAGCCGCGCAACGCCCAGAAGTTGTCCCAGTACGAATGCATCGGCTTGGCCGAATAGCCTTCGTGGCTGATCGAGGCCGGCATCATTCCGTAGAAGGCCGGGTTCAGCGCGCGGTTGGCCGGCGTGCGCTCGCTCAGGCGCAGCTCGTCCATGTACGCGACCGCTTTTTCCACGTGCGGCCACATCGATTCGAGCAAGGCTTTGTCGCGGGTATAGCGATAGACCTCGGCGACGGTGAAGATCAATTCGCCGTGGCTGTCGTTCTCCGGCACCGGGTCGCTGCCACGGTCGTCGACGCAGCACGGCACCTTGCCGTTGTCGAATTGATACGGCGCGTACCAGCGCAGGAATTCCTCGGCGACGTCCTCGCGACCCATGCGCAACAGGCCTTCGCCGATCATCGCGCCGTCGCGGATCCAAGCTCGCGCGTATGAGCGCGTACCCGGCTGCAGGCGCGGGCCGACCCGGCTGATCAGCATGTGCGCCAGGCCGGTGCGCAAGGTGTCGACGACATGCTGGCCTTGCGCCGGCACGCGCAATTTGACCCGGTCGAGCTTGTCGCGCCATTGCGCCGCTGTCTCGTCCTGCCATCGCGCGGCCTGTGCCGGATCGCGCGACGACGGAGCATCCGAGCCATCCTGCGGCAGGTACAGCGCCACCTCGCGGCTTTCGCCCGGCGCCAGCCGCATCGGGTACAACAAAGCCGCCGACGCCAGCCCGCTGAGGTCGTAGGCTTCGCGCTCGCCCGAGCGGGTCGCCGACGCGCGCAGACGGCTCACCACGTCGCCGTCCTGGAACGGCATGGCGAAGGCCGTCCCCACCGGCGTCAACGAGCTCACGCTGGAACGGCCGTCGAGTTTCACTCTGCCCGCCTTCGCGTCGATCTCGATACGGTGGATGCCGCTGACGCCGCCGGTCGTGCTGAGGAACTGGGTCGGCGGATTGACCTGGAACGGCCGGATCGCCAGCGCCAGGGTCGTGCTGCGCGGCTGCTTCGAGGTATTGCTGAGCCGGTAGCGGGCGACGATCAGATCGCGGTGTTCGAGCAGCGGCGCGAACGCGGTGACGCTGAGTTGCAGATCGCCGGCGTCCCAGCTCACGCTCGGAATCGGCAGATAAGCGTCCTGCAGGCTCTGGCCGATCTTGACGTCGGCCCAGGTCTTCAGCGTGCCGCGCGTCGATGCCCCGTCCTCCAGCAGCAACAAAGGCTCGACGCTGTAGCCGCCCTTGAAGGCCTCGACCGCGCCGTCTTCGCCGATCAGGCCGTGCGAGGTGCCGCCATCGGTACCGAGCACGGTCCAGTACGGCTGCTCGCCGCTGAAACCGCGCGGATAGTCGCCGCGCGGGGCGCGTTGCGCGAGTTCCTTGATGAAGTCGTTCGGCGTCGCAGCGAACGCCAATGGCTGCACGCTCAGTTCGGCCAGGCCGAAGCCCCGGCCCGGCCCCTGCTCCGCCAGCAGCCGCAGATAACGCGCTTCGGCCTCCGGCAGCGGAACGAAGTCGGAGCCGCCGTCGCCGCGCTCGATCGATCTGAGCTTGTCCCAATGCTTGCCGTCCTTAGACAGCTCGATGCGATAGCGCGAGGCATGTTCGTCCTTGGCCCACTGCAGGATCACGCCGCCGAATTCGCGCACGCGACCCAGGTCGAGGGTCAGGCTGGCGGCCGGGCCGGCGGCGCGCCACGCAGTGTTGGGATCGCCATCGACCGCGTACTCGGCGCGGCTGCCATCGGCCTTCGAAGTGGCCGTCACCGTAGCGGTCAGCGGACCGCCGGGGTCCTTCGGCAGGGCCTGGAAACTCAGCTCATCGAAGCAGACCGAGCCCTTGCCGCCGACGCTGTTGTAGACGGTGAACTCGAGCTTGGCGCTCTTGCGCAGGGCCGGATCGGCCGCCGGGCCCCAGGCGCGGCTGATATGGCGCTGCTTGTAGACCACCGGCGTCCATTGTTTCGGATACTCGTACTTGGGTTTGTTGACCCACCAGACGTTGTCGCCGCTGGCGTCGACCAGCTTGAACTGCAGGTCGTTGCGCGGCGAATCGCCGCGCATCTGGAACGCGAAACGATAGTCGTCCGGATAGTCCAGCGGCAGTTCGCGTTGCAGGCCGGCGTAACCGGAAACGCCGTTGAAGTCGTAATCCAGGCACAGGCCCCGGCCCTTCGCACCCGCGACCGAACGCAGGCTCGCGCTGACCTGGTTGGAAGTAACCACCGTCCACGGCGCCGCGGACTCGAAGCCGTCGAGCAGGTGGGGCTCTTGCAGGCGGGGCTGTTCCTGGGCGATCAGCGGCGCCGAGATCAGGGCCAGGCACAGGGCGAACGCGTTCGCGACCGTTTTGTCGGCACGGGTGACGTACGCACGCCCACGCGGCGCGACGGATTGCTTGCGTTCCGACATTCGTTCCACCTCTTGGCGCCGCGCGGGCGCGCGGCGGGACGGTTCTAACCTTTGACGCTGCCGACCAGCAGGCCTTGCAGGTAGTAGCGCTGCAACACCAGGAACAGCAGCAGCACCGGCACCACGGTCACGACCGAGCCGGCCATCATCATCTCGTTGTCCTGCACGTGCTCGCGCGACAGCGAAGCCAATGCGACCGGCAAGGTCTGCAGGTTCTCATTGCTGAGCACGATCAGCGGCCACATGAAATCGTTCCAGGCGCCGAGGAAACTGAAGATCGCCAAGGTCACCAGGATCGGACGCAAGGCCGGCAGGACGATCTGAAAGAAGATCCGCAATTCGCCGGCGCCGTCGATGCGCGGCGCTTCCAGCAACTCGTCGGGAATCGAACGCGCGTATTGGCGCACCAGGAAGATACCGAAGATGCCGGCCATGCCCGGCACCACCGCACCGGCGTAGCTGTTGATCAGGCCGAGCTGCTTGAGCATCAGAAACAGCGGCATCATCGAGACTTGGGCCGGGATCACCAAGGCCGCGAGCAACAGGCGGAACACCCGTTCTCGCCCGGGAAAGGCGAGCTTGGCGAAGGCATAACCGGCTAGGGTGTTGAGCAACACCGCGATCACGGTGACCAGGGTGGAGACCAGGAAACTGTTGAACAGGTAACGGCCCATGCCCATGCGCGAAAACAGCTCATGGTAATTGTGCAGGCTCGGCGACGAGGACCACAGCGGCGGTGGAAACGCGCTGGCTTCGCCCGGCTGCATCAGCGACACCGCGAACATCCACAGCAGCGGCGCCAGGCTCAGCACCGCCAGGCCGATCAGCAAGCCGTTGACGATCGCCTTCGCCAGGCGCGGACTCAGGCCGGAATCGTTCATTCGACCCCCTTGCGGCGCGCGACCCACATCAGGCCGCTGGTCACGGCCGTCATCAGCACGAACAACAGAAAGGCCACCGCCGAGGCGTTGCCGAGGTTCCACCACTTGAAGCCTTCTTCGTACATCAGGTACAGCACGCTGACCGTGCTCTGCAGCGGTCCGCCCTGAGTGATGACGTAGGGCTCGGCGAACAACTGGAAATAACCGGCCAGGGTCAGAATGCTGACCATCAGCAGCACCGGCCCCAGGATCGGCAAGGTGATGTGGCGGAACTGGCGCCCCGGGCTGGCGCCGTCGATGCGCGCGGCCTCGTGCAGGTCTTCCGGAATCGCCTGCAAGCCGGCCAGGAAGATGATCATGTTGTAGCCGAAGTTCTTCCACACCGCGAACAAAATGATGGTCGGCATCGCCCAATGCGGGTCGCCGAGCCAATCGACCGGGTCGATGCCGACCCACGACAGCACCCAGTTCACCAGGCCGTAACGGGTGTGGAACAGATAACGCCAGATCACCGCCACCGCCACCACCGTGGTCACCACCGGGGCGAAGAACGCGGTGCGGAAGAACGGCTTGAACAGGCCGAGCTTGGAATGCAGCAGCATCGCCGCGCCGAGCGAGACCGCGATCGACAGCGGCACCCCGACCACCACGAAATACAAGGTATTGCCGAGTGCGCTCCAGAACAGCGGGTTGCGCAGCAAATTGACGTAGTTGTCGAAAGCGACGAAACGCAGGTTGTCGATATGCGCCAATGAGTAGATGTCGAAATCGGTCAGGCTCAGCGCCAGCGCGGCCAGCACCGGCAAGCCGAAGAACAGTCCGATCACGCTCAACGCGGGCGCGGCGAACACCCAACCGGCGGTGGCGGGCTTCATCGCGACGCTCCGGCCGCGGGCATCTGGGCTGCAGCCTGCCGATCGAGCATCCAGCGCCGCTTCTCCAAAATACGGTCGGCGCGCCTGTCCAATTCCGCCGCGGCTTCGTCGACGCTGAGGCGGCCGTTGGCGAGTTGTTCGCCGACCAGTTTGATCTCCATGGCGATGCGCTCCCACTCCGGCACCTTCGGCGTCGGCCGCGCACGTTCGAGCTGATCGCGGAACGCGCGTGCATAGACATCGTTGGCCAGCACCGGCGCGTCCCAGGCCGCACGGCGCGGCGGCAGATTGCCGCTGAGGCCATGGAAGCGCACCTGCACCTCGGGTTCCGACAGATAGGCGATCAGTTTCCAGGCCGCGTCCTGGTGTTGCGAACTGCGGAACAGAACGAAGCTCGCACCGCCGGCGACCGAGGCGCCGGGGCCGTGCTCGCCCGGCAAGGGCATGGTCATCCAGGTCGGTTGCAGATCGGCCGGCAGGCGTCGCTTGAATTCGGCGATGTTCCAGGGGCCGTTGACGTAAAAACTGAAATAGCCGCGGCCGAATTCGTTCCAGACGTTGGCGATCTGGGTATTGCTCGCCAGCGGCGCCCAACGCCGGTCGAAGACTTCGCGGTAGAAACTCAGGGCGCGCTTGAAACCGGGGCTGCGGAAATTGCCGTAGCGGCCGTCCTCGCGCAGCAACGGGTCGGGCGACTGGATGCCGAGATTGAGCAGCGGCTCGGGCTCGTTGAGCGGAAACAACACGGCGTAGCGATCCGGGCCGACCTCGCGCTTGATCGCCGCCATCGCGGTCTTCCATTCCGCCCAGGTCGTCGGCGGCCGCGCGATGCCGACCTGCTTGAGCAGGTCCTGGCGATAGAACGGCAGGCGCGTTTCCACGTACCACGGCACCGCATAGGCGCGGCCGTCGATCACGCCGGTGTCCCAGGCGCCGGAAAAATAATCGCGCGCCTGCACGGACGGCGTCTGCGCCAGACGCGGGTCGAGCGGCGTCAAGGCATCGAGCAAGGCGAACTCGGAGATCCAGGTATTGCCGATCGCGCACACGTCGGGCAAGGCGTCGCCGGCGAAGGCGGTCAGCAGCTTCTCGTGCGCGGCGGTGATCGGCAGTTGCTGCACTTCGACGCGGATGCCGGGGTGGCGACGCTCGAATTCGGGAATCAGTTGGGTGACGACCTCGCCCTCGAAGCCCATCGCCCAGAACCGGACCACTTCGCGGCCGTCGTCGCGATGGCTGCAACTGCCGAGCAGCGCCAGCGCGCACAAGGCCACCAGGCCTCGCAACGCCTTGCCCCAGCCGCCGCCGCGGGCGGAGGAGTCATGCGCGGGCGTCGATGGGCAGTTCAAGCGCTCATTCCGGCTTGGGCGGGGTCTGCTTGGACGGCGCGTTGCCGCGCCCCGCGCGCGACTCGGCCTCGCCCAGCGCACGCGCGGTGGCCGGGTCCATCGCACCGGCCGGTTTCGCCGGCGCGCCCGGCGCGGCGGCACCGGCTTTCGCCGGCTCGCCTTCCTTGCCCTTCGCGTCCTTGTCCTTCGCAGCATCGCCCTTGGCATCGGCCGGGGCCAGCCAGCCGCCCTTGAATCCGGCGCGTTCGAGCCCGGCGCGGATGTAGGGATTGCGCTTCATCACGTTCCAGACGAACTCGTTGCGGTAGTTGCTGATCATCGCCAGGATCGGCCCCTGGTCGATGCCGATGTAGTCGCTGGACACCCAGCCCTGGTCCGGCACCAGGCGCCCGGTCTTGAGCGGGATGTCGTACTTGAAACTCGGGTTGAACGAATCCAGGAAGCCGTAGCTCGAATAGATGTACTCGCCGTAGCGCTCGTGCATGGTCACCGTGGTCGGGATCACGATCTCCGGCGCGAACGGCAGCGAAGCGATGGCCGCGGTCGGCGCGATGGTGCCGTCGTCGAAGTTCTCGCGCAGGCCGGCGCCGCGCGCCGAATAATGGCGGAACTGGCGCTGCTCGCCGCGGTACTCCTGCAAGGTCTGCTGCGGGCCGTCGCTCGCGGTCAGGCCCCACACTTCCGGGCCGTAGTCTTCCCACTTCATCGGGTTGGCGATGGCGTAGGCGCGCTGGGCGTAGGCGGCGCGGCGGCTGTTCTCGAAATAATCGATGCCGCGCTCGCGCATGTAGTCGTCCTGGATGCCGCGGAAATCGATCCAGACGTGGCTGTACTGATGGCCGAACAAGGGGCCGAAGGCGAGGAACTCCTCGCCCTGGTACACGCCCCAGACATCGTTGTAGGTGCGCGTCCACACCGTCCAGGCTTCCGGGCCGACCGGATGCGAGGGCGAGCCCAAGGCCAGCACGTACAACAGCATCGCCTCGTTGTAGCCGACCCAGTCGTGTTTGATGAAACCGCTCTCGGGGAACCAGCCCATCGAGATCAGCGGCTTGTTCTGCTGCAGCCAGGTCCAGTCGACCCGCTTGTACAAGGTGTCGGCGACCTCGCGGATCTCTTTCTCGCGCGGGTCGTCGCGGTCGTAATACGACTGGGCGAACAGCACGCCCATCATCAGCAAGCCGGTGTCCACGCTCGACAGCTCGACCCAGCTGTCGTAGCGCTGGCCCTTCTGCATGTCGAGGAAGTGATAGTAAAAACCCTTGTAACTGCCCTTGCCGCTGGCCTGCGGGCCGCTCGGCAGGTCGCGCAGGAATTTCAGGGTCAGCAAGGTGCGGTCGACCGCCTGGGTGCGGCTGACCCAACCCTTCTCGATGCCGATCGGATACGCGGTCAACGAGAAGCCGACCGAGGCGATGCTCGCGAACGGGCGCGAGGGATACCGGTCGGGGGTCAGGCCGTTCTGTTCGTTGGTGGTGTCCCAGAAAAACTGGAAGGTGCGCTTTTCGATGTCGCGGAACAGCGGCGGCAGCTCCAGCCGCTCCTGCTTGAGCGGCTCGATCACCACCGGCTCGGCGCTCACGATAGGCTGCGTCTGCGAGCCGGTCTCGGTTTTCTTGCACGCGGACAAGACGAGCAGCAGCGCGCCCAGGACAGCGATGGAGACCGCACGTGTGGTCGACTTGGCGTGGTGCATGAAACGAAAGACCCCTGTGTCTTCGTGTTGGGATTTAGATCGATGCAATGAAGAAAAGTTCGTTGCCGCAAACATCCGTGCCGGCCCGCGATCGCAGAACCCGGCACCGGCCGTCCGCAGACGGCCGGTGCCTGTTGCTTACCAGTTGAAGCCCATCGACAGCTTGAAGCTTCGGGTCGGCAGCGCGATGTTGTCGCGACGCTCGCCCAGGCGTTCGTTCGGATTGCCGACTACGCCGCGAAAGGTGTCGAAGTCGATGTAGTTGCGCCAGTTGAAGACGTTCAGCACGTCGCCGCGAACCCAGAACTTGAAGTCGGTGCCGGTGTCCCACTCCTTCTGCAAGGCCAGGTCGAACTGCTTGAAGCCGATCGTGTCGCCCGGGGTATAGGGCTGGAAGTAGCAGTGGTTCGGCCCGTTGGTGATGCAGTTCAGCGATTCCTCCGCTTCCGGGCTGGCCAGGGTCAGCTTGCCCGACAGGGTCATGCCGTAGAAATCCATGATGCCGGTGGCCACCAGGCGGTGCTTGGAGATACCGAGCGCGCGGGTGAAGCCGACGTCGTCCAGGTTCGGATAATCGAACGCGAAGATGTCGGAGTTGTTGCGGTTCTCCTTGGCGTCGCTGTAGGTGTAGGCCAGGCTGACGCCCCAGCCCGACTCCTCGGTGAAGGGCTTGTCCAGCGACAGCAGCAAGGAGTTCAAGCGTGTCTCGACGGCATTGTTGCCGATGAAGAAGTTGCCGAAACCGGGCAGGTTCTGGCCGAACGGCGGGCTGCCGAAGCTCACCCCCGGCGGGTAGAAGTTGCCGTTCGGGAGACGGTTGCCGAGGGTGAACAAGATGCCGTCGTGGCTGCGGATATGCAGCAGGGTCGCCGACGAATTCCAGTCGTGGCCGAACATCGCGAAGGCGTTGCGCATGCCGAGGCTGAACTGATCGGAATACGGCGTCTTCAGGTCGTTGTTGAGCAGGAACACCTCGTTGCCGGCGTTCGGGCGCTGCAGGGCCAACGCCGCCAAAGTGGCCGGGTCGTTGAAGCTCGGATCGAAGTTGAAGCAGTTGCCGGTCGGCGTGACCGTACAGGTGTGGTTCGGCGAATTGAACTGGTAGGTGATCTGCTGGAACGCCAGGCGATACCGCTCGAACGACAGGTAGTCGAACTGGTTGCGGTTATACGAACGTCCGGCGCCGCCGAAGATCACGTGGCGCTCGTCGCCGTTGAGATCGTAGGAGAACCCCAGGCGCGGCTGCCAGCCGTCCTTGAACGCCTTGCGATTGTTGCCGGTGCTGATGTAATCGTTGATGTCGTAATCGACGTTGGCGTTGTGGATGTTCGGGTAGGCATTCAGGGCCGCGACCAGGTTGGCCGGGGTCACGAAATCCTCGTAGCTCGGCGTGGTCTCGTAATCCCAACGCAGGCCCAGATTCAAGGTCAGGTGCTCGTTGACCTCCCAGTCGTCCTGCAGATAGATGCCGAATTGCTTGTTCTTGGACTTCACCGCCGGCGGGAAGCCGGTGGCCGAACCGGAGAACCGCACTTCGTACGGCGTGGCGAAGTTGCGGATGTCGTAACGGTATTGCGGCGTGTACGGCTGCTTCTCCATCGCGGTGATGTCGATGGCCTTGTACTTGAGGCCGGCCTTGACGGTATGGCCTTCCCAGCCGTTCCAGGTGAAATCGTTCTGGAAGGCATAGCCCTTCTGGCCCTTGTCCTGGAAGTCGCCGCCGCCGCCGAAGTTGAGGACTTCCTCCATCTCCGGGTTGTTGCGCGTTTCCTGGCCTTGGCGCGGCACGCGCAGGTTGAAGCCGTTGCTCAGCGTCGCCGGGCGCGGCCCGAAGGTCACGTCCTCGTAGGTGATGTGAGCGTCGTTGATCCAGTCGGCGGCGCTGTACTGATAGCGCAGGTCGACGCGGGTTTCCTCGCCGGCCTTGAGGGTGCCGTATTCGGCCAACCGGGCGCCGCCGATGTTGGTCAGCTCGTCTTCCTTGCGGTATTTCGTGGTCAGTTCGATCAGGTGGGCATCGCCCGGCGCCCAATCGATCTTGCCGAAGTACAGGTCTTCCTTGAACGGCGCGCTGATCGATTGCCGCGCCATCTCCTGGAACGGTGCCGGCAACTGGTCGATGCGGAAATTGCGGCCGGGCGTGATCGCTCGCGGCGAGTTGTATTCCTTGGCCTCGTAGGTGACGAAGAAGTGCATCCGGTCCTGGATCAGCGGGCCGCTGAAGGAGGCGCCGTACTGCTCTTCCTTGGACTGCGCCTTGGGCACCTCGCCCTTTTCTTCGCGCACGGTCTTGGCGTTCCACTGGTCCGAGGTGTGGTCCCAGAAGAAGCTGCCGTGGAATTCGTTGCCGCCGGACTTGGTCACCGCGGTGATCGCGGCGCTGCTGAGCTGGTCGTACTCGGCCTTGTAGTTGGAGGTGATGACCTTGTACTCGGCGATGCCGAGCTGCGGGAACGGATTACCGCGGCTGGAGTCCTGGCCGGTGATGCCGCCCTTGAGCACGTAGTCCTTCTGGCCGACGCCGTCGACGTAGACGTTGATGCCGTTGCTGAGCTGGGCACCGCTGCGCAGCGAGGTAGAGCCTTCGGTGCCGGTCTTGAACTGCACGCCGGGGACGATGTCCGCGAAAGCCAGGAAGTTGCGCGAGGCCTGCGGCAGCGCGGCGATCTGCTTGTTGCTGACGTAAGTGGCGATTTCCGAGGTGCGGGTCTCGACCAGCGCGGTCGAGGTGACGGTGACCTTGTCCAGGTCGGTCGCCTCGCCGCTCGGCGCGGCCTCGGCGACGCCGCCGGTCGACACGTTGAGCGTCGCGGCCTGGCCGACGGCGACGGTGACGTTGCGGGTATTGCTCTGGCCATCGGCGCTGACGTCGATGCGGTAGGTGCCCGGCGGCAGGCCGGCCAGGGTGTAGTTGCCGTCGGCGCCGGTCTGGACCTTGCGGGTCAGGCCGTTGGCGAGATTGGTCGCGGTGACGCTGGCGTTCGCGGCCGGGCCGGCGTTGCCGCTGACCACACCGCGGATCGTCGCTGCGGTGCCCTGGGCGAAGGCGATCGGCGCGGCCATCGCCAGGCAGCTGGCGAGCGCGCAGGCCAGCAGGCTGCGGCTGGGCCTGGAACTGTCGGATTTATTCTCGGATTTGTAACTGGAGCGACGCGAGTGGTGTGGGTTCATATGCTTTCCTCCCTCCAAGGAGCACGTACTGCAAGGTTGCAACGGTGGAGCAATCTCTGCTCTGTAATCGCTTACACGTTCGTCCAAATTTTTTTCGACGCGATCAGCCACCGCCCCCTCGGCGTACTCCGGACTCGCGCACGATCAGTTCCGGCCGCAGCGGTTCGCTCTGCCGCGGCTCGTCCATGGATGGTTGTTGCTCCTGCGCAGCGGCTTCGGTACCCAGTTGCGTCAACAGCAGACGCGCCGCCCGGGCACCGAGCTCGGCGATATTGACCCGCATGGTCGTGAGTGTCGGGTGGACATAGCGTGCAAGCGGGATATCGTCGAACCCCGCCACCGCGATGTCGTCGGGCACCTTGAGGCCCGCCTGCACGAACGAAAACAAGCAACCCAGCGCCATCATGTCGTTGGCCGCGAACACCGCATCGGGGCGTTGCGGCGCGGCCAGCAAGGCCTGGCCGGCGCGATGGCCGGAGGCCTCGTCGAACTGGCCCGGCAACACCCATTCGCTCGCATCGGGCAACAGCCGCGCGAGCGCTTCGCGATAGCCGCGCAGGCGCTCGTGGGCATCGAAATTGTCTTCCGGACCGGCGATGAAGGCGATGCGGCGATGACCGCAATCGACCAGGTGCTCGACCATGGCCCGGGCGCCGCCGTAATTGTCGACGCTGAGCGACAACAGGCCGGGCACGGCGCTCTGGGTGTTGATCAGCACGATCGGCATGGCCGCGTCGAGTTCATCGACGATCGGCGCCTGCGCGGCGACATAGGGCGACATCACCAGCAAACCGTCGACCCGGCCGCGCATCGCGCGCAAGGCCGCGGCCTGCTCTTCGGGCCGGCCGTGATAACTCGACACCAACAGGTGCAGGCGATGCTCGCGTGCGACTTGGTCGACGCCGCGCACCAGTTCGGAGAAGAATTCGCCGTGCAGGTCCGGCAGGACCACGCCCAAGGTATGGGTGCGGCGACTGCTGAGGCTGCGGGCGGCGGCGTGCGGCGTATAGCGCAGGTCCTGGGCCACCGCGAGCACGCGACGCCGGACCTCCTCGGCCACGTTGCCATGGCCGTTCAAGGTCCGCGACACTGTCGCAACCGACACCTGCGCCGCACGGGCGACATCTTTGATCGTCACGCTCATCACGTTCCTGGACCGCCCCTCGCGGCTGGAAAGTGGCCCGACTGTAAACGTTTTCAAGAACAAGTGTAAAGCGCTTGTTATGAAAAGCGTTTAGCGGCTTCCTGCACAGGCGCGCATGCTGCAGCGCGACATGCGCTGTGCGATCCGGCGCACCGCTTCAACCGCCGTGTTCGTCAGACGTTTCAGCCGGCGCCTTCGTCCGGCGTACGCGCACTGATCGAGAGCGCATGGATGTCGGTGTTCATCAGCTCGCCGACCGCGGCATAGACCGCGCGATGACGCGCGATCGGGTTTAAGCCGACGAAGGCGGTGCTGACCACGGCGACGCGGAAATGCCCGCGCCCGTCCTGGGCGCCGGCATGGCCGACATGACGATGGCTTTCGTCTTCGACCTCCAGCGAAACCGGTGCCAGCGCGGTCTCGATCGCGGCGCGGATCGCCTCGACGCGTTGCTCGCGCGGCAGCGGCCCGGCCACTACGGCAGCACCTTGCGGAACGGACGCACCTCGACCCGCGTGTACACGCCGGCATCGACATAGGGGTCGGCATCGGCCCAAGCACGCGCGGCCTCAAGCGATTCGAACTCGGCGACGATCAGGCTGCCGCTGAAACCGGCCGGACCCGGGTCTTCGGCGTCGATCGCCGGACACGGCCCGGCCAGCAACAAGCGGCCCTGGTCGCGCAATGCGGTCAGGCGCGCCAGATGCGCGGGACGCGCCGCGCCGCGCGCGGGCAAGGAGTCGGCGACGTCATAACCTTCGATCAGATACCACATGCCTGGACTTCGACCTCGTGAGGGACGCGCACACCGCGCGAGGCTGCATTCTCGCAGGCTACGGGCCGGCTTGCGCGCACCCGGTCGGCTGTATTCGCATGCGACGCGCGCCCAGACGCATCGGCGTGCCGGCCCTGCATCGACCAAGCGGCCCGCGTCTGCCGACGCGGGCCATTGGCGGTGACGCCACCATTGGCCGCGGCGGTCACGCCACCATCGGCCGCGCCGGTTGCTGCTGTTGCTGCTGCGTCGTCTGCGAGCCCTGCTGCGCCGCTTGCGGCACGTCCTGCTGCAGGCGCTGGGTCGATTGCTCGACCGGCTGGTTCGCCGCGATCGCCTTGTCGGCGTAGGCGCGGTGATGGGTGGGATCGTTGAGACCGCCCTGCACCGCGAACAAACCGTTGCCGTTGGCGTTGAGGGCGACGTGGTCGATCTTGGTCAGGCCGCTGACGCGGGCCTCGTAGGTCAACGTCGCCGCAGCGTTCTCGACTTCCTGGCGATTCTTGAAGCCGGCCTGCGGGCCGAGCTTTTCGAGGCCATCGACGGCCTGCCGGAACATGGCGTTGTTCGGATGCGTGGCATCCGACAGCAAGGGCGCGCGCGCCGGGTCGGCGGCGGTGCGCGCATGGTCGTGCGCATCGTGCGCGTGCGCCGGCTCGGCCTTCTTCAAGGCCTCCAGCGTGCGCGGGCCGGCGATGCCGTCGACCTTGAGGTGGTGATCGCGCTGGAACGCCTCGACCGCTTCCTTGGTGTGCTGGCCGAACTTGCCGTCCGCCACGATCGCATGGCCCTGCGCATCCTTGTAGCCGAGCCGGGCCAGTTGTTCCTGCATCGCCTGGACCTCGGGGCCGCGCTCTTCCTTGCGCAGCACGCCGTCGGCCATCGCCGCGGCCTGGGTGGTCGAACCGGGGCCGCCCGGCGTGTGCACGGTGCGGCCGTTGCCGGAGACGTTGCTCACCTGGGCCGGGCCGGTCAGGTTGTCCGAATGCGGCGGGCGGCGATCGGTGCTGATCGCACCGCTGTCGATGTCACGGACGTAACGCTCCATCTGCGGCAGGTAGCCGGTGTTGATGTCGACGTGGACGTGCTTGCCGAAGGCGTTCGGATCGCCTTTGTTGAAACCGCCCTGGATGCCGAGCGGCTGGCCGTATTCGACGCGGTCGCCGACCTTCAGCTCGGTGTTGCGCAGGTCCATGTGGCGGTACTGCGCGATCATCTCGCGGTTGGGGTCGTTGGCCGGGCGGTCGTAGATCTGGACGATGCCGTCGCGCGCGTCGACCCGGCCGATGTAGCCGTTGGCGACCGCGGGCACGGCGACGGCGCTGGAGCCGCCAGCCTGCAGCACGAAGTCCTTGGAAACGTAGTGGTCGCCGTCGCGCGAGACGGTCGGCGTGCCGGCGTAGTTGCCGAGCAGTTCTTCGCGCTCGCCGTTGACGGTGCCGTAGACGCGGCCGCGCTCGTTGCCGCGGGTGGGATGGTGGCGCTCGAGGTCTTCGTAATCGTGGACGTGCTGTACGCCACGACCGACCGATTCGACGATCGAATACTTGGGCATCGTACTTCTCCTTGTCGATGGTTTATCCGGACGGCCTGCCCCGCTCGCGGGAGAGGCCGGGGTTCAACGCAACTGTTGAGTCAGCTGCCAGCACCCTTGCTTGAACTCGAACACATACGCTTCCGGCTTGCCGAGGGTCTTGACCACTTCCTCGTCGGGCGAGAACTCGGCCTTGACGAAGTCGACCCGCATGCGGTCGCCGCTCAGGGTCCGGTCGATCTTGACCCGGTCGAGCTGGCCGGCTTGCTTGCCGGGCTCGTCGTACGACCACTGGTTGTCGACCAGGGCGATCTTGAACGGCCCGGCCTGCTGCGGCGTCTGCGACTCCAGCAGCTTGCCCGGGTCCTTGAGGTCGCGGATCTCGATCTTCGGCGCCGAATAAGCGGAGCGTACGTTCGCCTGGTAGACGAATTGCTCGAAGAACGAGGCGAAGCCGTCCTCGCTCTTCACGCAAGCCTCGGCCGGCAACTGCACCGCCGTGCCGGCGGGGGCCGCAGGCGTGGCCTCGGCCGGCACCGGCTGGGCGGCCGCGGGCCCGGCCGGAGCGGGCTCGGCGGAAGCCGGAGTCGCGGTCGCGGCCGGATCGGCCGGATTGGCCTTGCCGGCCTCGGGCGCGTTGCAGCCCGCCAACGCCAACATCAGGGCGGCGGCGACTGTCCTTGCTTGGTTCATT